>JBKPLI010000101.1:0-7761 GCA_046731555.1 Actinomycetota bacterium
CCGGACGCGCGAGCGGAACTCGCGGATCGAGAACGGCTTCGTGATGTAGTCGTCGGCGCCGAGCTCGAGGCCGATCACCTTGTCGAGCTCGTCGTCGCGGGCCGTGAGCATGATGATCGGCACCTGGCTCGTCGCCCGCAGGCGCTTGCAGACCTCGAGCCCGTCGAGCTTCGGCAGCATGATGTCGAGCACGACGAGGTCCGGCCCGGACTCGCCGAAGCGCTGCAGCGCCTCCTCGCCGTCCGCCGCCTGCACGACCCGGAACCCGTCCCGCTCGAGCGGGAACGTCAAGACCTTCCGTACGGATTCTTCGTCGTCGACGAGGAGGATGGTGGAGGAGTCGGGCATCCCGGTGGGCGCCTGCCAGCGCTCGTACAGCGGCTCCGATTCCTACTATAGCCCCGGTATGAGCCAGTCCCGGGCACGCGGCCCGCGGCAGCGGCATCGGCCCGGGTCGGTCGAGCGGCCCGTGAACGGCCGGCTCTATCGCAGCTCGTTCCTGCTCCTGTCGCTGCCGCTCCTGATCGCGGCGTTCAGCGTCCAGCGGCCCACACCGCTGCAACGGCCGGTGCTCCCACCTGCCTTCGATCCGGCGACGGCGCGTCGCCTCGCCGACGAGCTCGCAACGCAGGAGCCCGACCGGACGCCGGGCAGCGCCGGCGCGTTCCAGGCGGCGCAGTGGTACCGCGACCAGCTGCGCCCGTACGGCCTGCCGGTGCGGTCGGACGTGTGGCGCGAGACGATCCCGAACCTCGGCCGCGTCCGGCTCGAGAACGTGACGGCGGTCGTCCCGGGGCAATCGCCCGACGCGATCGTCGTGATGGCGCACCGAGACGACACCGGCACCGGGCCGGGCGCGAACGACAACGCCTCGGGGACGGCTGCGCTCATCGAGCTCGCGCGCGCGTTCGCGCAGCCCTCGACGCCGTCGGAGAGCCGCGTGCAGACGACGCACACGCTCGTCTTCCTCTCCACCGACGCAGGCGCCTTCGGCGGCCTCGGCGCGCTGCGGTTCGCACAGCGGTCGGCGTTCCGAGACCGCGTCGTGGCGGTCGTGAATCTCGATGCGATCGCCGGGCGAGGGCCGCCGAGAGTCGAGATCGCCGGCGACCTGCCGCGCTCCCCGGCGCCCGTCCTCCCGCAGACCGCCGCTCGCAGGCTGCTCGAGCAGACCGGGTCGCAGACGCAGCACCCGGGATTCCTCGGCCAGCTGATCGACCTCGGGTTCCCGCTCACGTTCTACGAGCAGGGCCCGTTCGTCGCGCGCGGCGTGCCCGCCGTCACGGTCACCACCGCCGGCAGCCGCCCGCCCGAGGCGTTCGACGACGCGTCGCCGCGGCTCCGGCCGGGGAAGCTCGGCGAGGTGGGCCGCGCCGCGCAGGAGCTCCTCGGCTCGCTCGACCAGGGGCTCGAGCTGACGCGCGGGACGACGAGCTACGTCTGGCTCGGCGACCGCATCGTGCTCGGCTGGTCGATCCAGCTCCTGCTGATCGCACTGCTCGTGCCGGTGCTCGTGGCGGTCGTCGACCTCTTTGCACGGTGTCGCCGCCGCCGGATCGCGCTTGCGCCGGCCGTGCGCGCGCTGCGCAGCCGCCTCCTCCTGTGGGTGTTCGTCGCGCTCTGCTTCTTCGGGCTCGACCTGCTCGGCGCCTGGCCGGAGGGCGCGCCCCGGCCGCCGAACCCGGCGCTCGCCGCGGCCGGAGACTGGCCGGTGCAGGCGCTGCTCGTGCTCGCGCTGCTCTCGTTCGTCGGTTGGCTGTTCGCGCGCCACCGGCTCGTCCCGCGCCGGCCGGTGACGGTCGAAGAGGAGCTCGCGGGCCAGACGGTGGCGCTGCTCGCCCTCTGCATCTGCGCGCTGCTGATCGTGGCGACGAACCCGTTCGGCCTCCTGTTCGCGCTGCCGGCGCTCCATGCCTGGCTCTTCCTGCCGCAGGTGCGGACGGCCCGGGTGCCGGTGCGGATCGGGCTCTTCGTCGTGGGGCTCGTGGGGCCGTTCCTCGTGCTCGGCTCGATCGCGTTCCGTTTCGGGCTCGGCCTCGACGCGCCGTGGTACCTCCTCGAGCTGGTCGCGCTCCACTACGTCACGCTCCCGCCCGTCGCGATCTTCGTCGCCGGCGCGGCGGCGGCGATGCAGCTCGCGGCGGCGGCCGCCGGGCGGTACGCGCCGTACCCGGCCGCCGACGAGCGCGGCCCACGCGGGCCGCTGCGCCAGGTCGTGCGGACGGTCGTGCTCGGGGTGCGCCAGAACCGGCGCGTAACCGCGGAGCGGCGGAGGGCGTTAGGCGGCTAGGTGAGAAGGCTCGCGCTGGTTCTCGGCACGCTGCTCGTCGCGGCGGGCGTCCTGACGCTCGCGTGGACGCTCGTCGTCTGGCGCTGGCAGGACCCGTTCTCCGCGCTCTACACGCATCTGCAGCAGAACCGGCTCGAGTCGGCATACGAGGACCGCGCCGACGCCTACCGGCCGCCGACCCTGGCGCGCGGGGACCTGGCGTCGGTGCGTCGCGCGCTCGCCGTCGACGCGCGCGCCTACCGGCGCTCGCTCGAGCGCGGCGACGCGGTCGGGCGCGTCCGGATCGGGCGTATCGGCCTCGACATGGTCGTCGTCCAGGGCACGGACCACGACACGCTCAAGAAGGGGCCGGGCCACTACTCGACCACCGGCCTGCCCGGCGAGGGCCGCCTCGTCTACGTCGCCGGCCACCGCACGACCTACCTCGCGCCGTTCGCGAACATCGACGACATCCACATGGGCGACTACGCGACGCTCGAGCTGCCGTACGGCACGTTCACCTACCGCGTCACGAAGCACTACGTCGTCGGCGCGCACGCCGTCGGGGTGCTGGCCGACCGGGGCGCCGAGCTGCTGCGGCTGCAGGCGTGCCACCCCCGCTTCTTCGCGAGTCACCGGTACATCGTCGACGCGCGCCTCGTCTCGATCGAGCCACGGGGCGGGCGCGAGTACGACGTGGCGGGCCGCCTCGCGGCGGCGGTCACAGCGTCAGGTAGCTGACGCTCGAGCCCTCCGCGACCTCGCCGTCGCCGCGCGGCACGAGCACGAGCGCGTCGGCGGCGGCCGCCCGCACGATCATGTGCGAGTCCTGGCCGCGCAGAGGCTCGACCGCGATCGCGTCGCCGTCGACGGACGAGCGCGCCCGGACGAGCTCGTCGCGGGCGCCGTCCCGGCGCACCGTCCGGGCCAGGCGACCGGGGCGCCACCGCGGCCCGGGCGCCGACTCCCCCTGGAGCGCGCGCAACGCCGGCCGGACGAAGAGCTCGAACGCGACGAGCGACGAGACGGGGTTGCCCGGCAACCCGAAGACGAGCGTGGAGCCGCGCACGGCGAACGCGACCGGCTTGCCCGGCTTCACCGCGACGCGCCAGAAGACCTCCTCCGCGCCGAGCTCGGCGAGCAGCCGCCGCACGAGGTCGTGCGGCCCGACCGAGACGCCGCCCGAGGTGACGAGCACATCGGCCTCGAGCCCGCGCTCGAGCGCGGTGCGCGTCGCGGCCTCGTCGTCCGCGACGACCGGCAGCCGCGTCACCTCGGCACCGACCGAGCGGAGCTGCCCGTCGAGGATGTGGCCGTTCGACTCGTAGATCTCGCCCGGCCGGAGCGGCTCGCCGGGCGTGCGCAGCTCGGTGCCCGTCGGAAGGACGACGGCGCGAGGTCGCCGCGCGCAGACGACGCTCGCGACGCCGGCCGCCGCAAGCGCACCCACCTGCGCCGGGCCGAGCCGCATGCCCGGCTCGACGACCGCGTCGCCGCGTCGGACGTCGCCTCCGACCGGCCTGACGTTGTCAGCGTTGTTAACAGACTCGGCGTCGATCGAGTCGCCGTGGTCGACGACGCGCTCGATGGGAACGACCGCATCGGCGCCGTCGGGAACGACACCGCCCGTGGCAATGCCCATCGCCTCGCCGGCCTCGAGCAGCCGCTCGGCGGGGCGTCCGGCGGCGATGCGACCCACGACGGGCAGCCGTCCGGGCGTGTCTGCGGCCCGGACCGCGAAGCCGTCCATCGCCGAGCTCGGGAACGGCGGCAGGTCGACCTGGGCGCGCGCGGTGTCCGCAACGACACGACCCACGGCGTCCGCGAGCGGCACGTCTTCGGCGGCGAGCGGGCGCGCGCGCTCGAGCACGAGCGCCAGCGCCTCCTCCCTCGTCAGCAGGTCGGCCACGAGCGATCACCATAATTCGCGCGCGATGCGTGGCGACGTGATCGCAGGGCGGTACCGGTTGCTCGAGCCGCTCGGCGAGGGCGCCATGAGCTCGGTCTGGCTCGCCGAGGACGACGAGCTCGGACGGCGCGTCGCCGTGAAGATGCTCGGCCCGGCCGCCGACCGCGCGCGCTTCGAGCGCGAGGCGCGCGCCGCCGCCGCACTTTCGAGCCCGCACATAGTGCAGCTCTACGACTACGGCGAGCACGGCGGGCGGCCGTTCATGGTGCTCGAGCATCTCGGAGGCGGGACGCTCGAGGAGCGCCTGCCGCGAGGCACGCCGCTGCCGGACGACGAGGCGCAGCGCATCGCGGCCGAGATCGCCGCTGGGCTCGCGCACGCGCACGCGCGCGGGCTCGTGCATCGCGACCTCAAGCCCGCGAACGTGCTCTTCGACGGCGAGGACCGCGCGAAGATCGCCGACTTCGGCATCGCGCGCATGGGCGGCGCCGGCACGCTCACCGAGGCGGGCACCGTGCTCGGGACGGCGTCGTACATCTCGCCCGAGCAGGCGGCCGGGGAGCCGGCGACGCCCGCGAGCGACGTCTACTCGTTCGGCGTGATCCTGTTCCGGATGCTGACGGGGCGGCTCCCGTTCGAGTCGCGGAACGCGATGGAGCTCGTGCGCATGCACCGCGATGAGACGCCGCCCACCGTGCGCGAGCTGCGTGACGACGCGCCGCCGCGGCTCGAGGTGCTGGCCCTCGCCTCGCTCGCGAAGGACCCGACCCACCGGCCGCCCGACGGCCGCGCGCTGCTCTCGGAGCTCTCGTCGCCCGACGACACCGGAACGGTCCTGCTGGCACCGCCGCCGGCCGAGACGGCTGCGACGCAGGTCGTGCGCCAGCGTCCCCCGACGCGCGGTGGGCGGCGGTGGCTCCCTGTCGCGATCGCCGCTGCAGCCATCCTCCTGCTTGCGGGCGCTGCGGTCGCGTTCGTCGCGACCGGCGGCGGCGACGACGAGGAGCCGGCGCCGACTACGACGCCGTCGCTGACGCTCCCGACGGTGACCGCCGAGACGACACTCGACACGTCGACAGAGGAGACGACCGAGCCCACGACGACGAAGGAGGAGGAGACGACGACGCAACGGACGACGACGGAGCGGCAGCCGACGACCACGACTGCGCCGACCACCACGGCTCCTCCCACGACGACGCAGACGACCGCGCCGACCACGACGGCTCCTCCGCCGACGACCACGGAGACGCTCCCGACGACGACCGAGACGCTGCCGACCACGACGGAGACGACGCCGACCGACACGACGATCACGACGACGCCCGGAGCGACCGGCTGAAGGCGCTCTGGTTCGGGACGTACGACCGCGCGCATCCTCGGAACGCGCAGACCATGTCCGCGCTCCGCGGTGCCGGCGTCGAGATCACCGAGCGCCACGCCGACCCGCGCCGGCACGACCGCGACCTCGGCCACGGACCGCTCGCCGCACTCCGCATCGTGGCCGCGGAGATACGGCTGATGGTGCCGAAGCGCAAGACGTTCGACGTGGTGTTCGTCGGGTACCCGGGCCATTTCGACGTGCCGCAGGCGCGCGGCGTCGCGGGTCGGAAGCCGCTCGTGTTCCTGCCGCGCGTGTCGCTCGTGCGCGAGCTCGTCGAGCGTCGCGGCCGCTTCAAGCGGCGCTCGGTCGCGGCGCGCGTCCTCGCCGCGGTCGACGTGCGCGCACTGAAGCTCGCCGACGTCGTGGTCGCCGACAGCATCGCCGGCGCCGACGTGCTCGCGGACATCGGCGACATCCCGCGCGAACGGGTCGCGACGATCTTCACGGGCGCGGAGGAGCGCGTGTTCGCCGAGACGTGGAGTCCGGTGTACCCGTTCGGCGCGCTGCACGTGGCGGGGCCGGGAACCAGTCTGCCGACACTGCTTGCGGCGGCCGAGCTCGTCCCCGAGCTGCCGATCCGCGTGGTCGGTGCCGACGGCGAGGCCCCGGCGAACGTCGAGTGGCTCGCGACGGAGTACGAGGACCTCGGTCTCGCGTACGCGCACGCCGGCATCGCGATCGGCGGCCTCGACGACGCGCCGGAGATCCCCGATGCGGTGTTCCAGGCGCTCGCGACCGGCACGCCGCTCGTCACCGCCGACACGGCCGCCGCGCGCGAGCTGCTCGTCGACGGGGACACGGCGCTGCTCGTCGCACCGAACGATGCCGCCGCAGTTGCCGTCGCGCTGAGACGTGTCATGGAGGACGACGGGCTGCTCCATCGCCTCTCGAGCGGCGGGCGCCGCCTCTACGAGGAGCGGGCGAGCGAGGCGGTGCTGGGCGAGCGCTGGCGCGAGCTACTCGAGCGCGTGACGGGTCAGACCGGGATCGTCTGAGGCAGGAGGTAGGCGCAGAGCGCGAGCGCGATCAGCTGCGCCGTGCGGTCGTCGTCGCCCGCCGCGAGCGGCAGCGTCCACACGACGTACCAGACCGTGAGGTACGGGACCGCGACCAGGAAGAGCGCAAGCGTGAGGCCGAGGCGCGCCCGCCCGCGCCACGCCTCGCGCAGCAGCCACACGTACGCGAGCGCGAACAGGACGGCGAAGAGCTCCCACGGAAGGCCGAGCCGCTGAGGGATCGCGTAGCTCGTCGTCTTGTCGACGTTGTTCGCGAGCGGCGTGAGGAAGTGCACCCACTCGAGCCCGTACGCGATCGTGGCGAGCGCGAGCACGACGACCGTCGTCACCGCGAAGCCGAGATGCGCGACGCGGCGGCCGGTCGCGCGCGCCTCGAGCGCACGCAGCGGAAGCAGCAGGATCGGCACCCACTTCACGAGCACGGACAGCGACCAGCCGACGCCGGCGAGCTGGGGTCGCCCCGACAGGCCGAGTGCGAGCGCCGCGGCGACGAGCGCCATCATCAGCGCGTCGTTGTGGCCGCCGCCCGCGAAGTGCACCGCGAGCACCGGGTTCCACCCGACGAACGCCGCCGCGAACGCGGGACGCCGCGAGCGTCGCGCCGCGACCACGGCGAGCCCGAGCACGCTCGCTGCGGCGATCGTCTTGAACGTCCACGCGACGACGTCGTGCGAGTCGACCGCGCCGAGCGGTTCCGTCGCGAGCGAGAACGCCGGCCCGTAGAGCGACGTCTCGTCGAGCCAGTCCCGCCCCGCGTACTGCGCGGCGACACCCGCCTCGCTCGGCGTGTCGCTGTACGGGTTGTCGACCTGCGCGTAGGCCCAGTACGAGTACGCGTCGCTCGAGAGGAGGAGCGGTGTCGCAAGCGGGACGAGCTGGATCGCGACCGCGAGCGCGAGCACGAGCCGCACGCGGCCACCTTGGCGGAGCGCCCACAGCGCGACGAGGTACGCGGCGAACGCGACGGCGAGCGCGCCGAGGAAGACGACCGCGATCGTGTGGCTGCCCTCGAGCAGGCCGCCGTCGCGCGGCACGACCGGTGAGTCGTCCGGCCAGCCGCACACGGCGCACGTGACGACGCCCGCGAGCACGACCGCACCGGCGGCGGTCGCGACGACGCGGCGTCTCAGGGCTCGGGCGGCGGCGGAGGCGGAGGCTCCGTCGTCGCGGGCGGCGTGGTCGTCAC
>JBKPLI010000102.1:0-4171 GCA_046731555.1 Actinomycetota bacterium
GCCGCAGGACGTGGCGTGCCACCCGTGATCGCCACGAGCACGCACGCGCACGCGACCACCAGGAGTGTCGGTGCGAGTGTCTTCATCGACTGCAGCAGGCGCGCGAAAGGCCGCGGACGCGCCGTGTTGTCGTTCGCCCGCGCACTGTACCCCGTTTGCGAACGGTCTTCACTCAATTTTTACAGCCGATCCACCCGGCTCTCACGCAAGGTGGACACCCTGGATGCATGGCCGTCGTCGCCACGATCGTCGCTGCGCTCGTCCTCGCGGCACCCGCCCACGGCGCGCAATCCTGCCCCGATCGCATGATTGCGGACTGGAGCGCGGATCTCTCCCTCGACGAGACGTACGCGCCCAGCTGCCTGCAGCAGACGCTCCGTCTCACGGAGCACGACGCGTCGTCCGGTCTCGCGGAGGCGATCGACGCGCAGCTGCAGCGGTCGATCCACGCAGCGCCCGCGACCGAGCGCGAGAACGACTCGCTCCCGCGCTGGCTGATCCCGGCGATCGGGCTCGCGGCGATCATGGCCGCCGCGCTGGCGCTTCGCCGGCCGTAATGGAATAACAGTATTTAGCCTGTTACAGTCCGCGGGCATGCGGGCGCTCCAGACGCTGCTCGTCCTGGCGGTCGCAGCGACGGCTGCGGCGGTCGCACGCCCAGCGTCGACGGCCGCGTGCACGACGCCGGACCAGGTGGTCGCGTTCCAGGCGGCGATGCCGGCCGCGAAGGCCGCGTACTTCCGCACGCACCGCCGGGCGCGCCAGCGTGATGCATTCCTCGCGCGCCAGGCGGCGCGCCGCGACGCGCGCGCGAAGTCGGCGCTCGCGTGCGCGTCGGGCTCCGCCGCGCTCCCGTTCTTCCCCCAGGGCGGCGTCGTCGGCCGCGACCTCTACCTCACGAACACGGTCGACCTCGACCCCGCCGGCGGCATCCGCGACCCGTGGTGCGGCGGCCGCACCTACGACGGGCACACGGGCGAGGACGTCGTGATCCGCAGCTTCCGCGAGCAGCGCATCGGCGTCCCCGTGTTCGCCGCGCTCGACGGGCAGGTGCGCGAGGTGCAGGAGGGCAACAAGGACACGAGCTACGGCGACCAGACCCTGCCGTGGGACAACCACGTCATCGTCGACGCCGGGCACGGGCAGCTGCAGGTGTACGGCCACCTGCGCCGCGGCTCGGTGACCGTGAAGCGCGGCGACTGGGTCGTCGCGGGGCAGCAGCTCGGTCTCACGGGCTCGAGCGGCAACTCGTCCTGGCCGCACCTGCACTTCACGACGATGCGCGACTTCGCGCCCGTCGACCCGTGGCCCGGCCCGTGCGGCGCCGCCGCGAGCGGCTGGGCCGTCGACGCGCCGGTCGACACGGACCTCTACGTCCGTGACTTCACGTTCAGCCGCGCCGCCTTCACGGAGCACCTCGACGTGCCCTGGGACGACGCGCAGCGCACCGGCACGTTCGTCGCCGGCCGCCGCGACGTGCATTTCCGCGTGGAGCTCGGCAACGCTGCGGGGATCTCGTCCGTGCGCGTGCGTTTCCTGCGCTCGGACGGCTCGGTCGCGATCGACGACGCGCCCGACGTCACCTTCCGGACGTGGCGGCAGGCGTGGGGACCGTGGCGCTACCCGCTCGACCTCTCCCCCGGCCGCTGGCGGCTGCTCGTCGACCTCGACGGCCGCACGCTGGTCGACGCGCCGTTCGACGTCGTCACGGCCGGCGGGCAGGCCGCGAACCGGCCGCCGAACGCCGTCACCGCGGCCGTGACGCGCGTCGCGGGCGTCGCACTCTGCACCGTGACCCAGGATCTCGTCCGCGAGGACCCGGACTACGACATCGTGCGCTACCGCTACGTATGGAGCGCCGGCGGCCGCATCGTGCGCGCCGTGACGGCCGCCGGACTGCGCGACGCGCTCCCACGAACGGCGCCCGCCGGTGCGACCTGCTCGGTCACGCCCGGCGACGGCCGACTCGCCGGTCCGACCGCGCCCGCTGGCGGCTGACCGGCGCTACGATCCCGCCACCGTGTGGTTCCTCTGGATCCCGCTGATCATCCTCGGCACGCTGCTCGTGCTCTTCGGCCTGCTCGTCTTCCTGGGCCGGTTCCGCGGCGGCCGGTACCTCCGGCCGATCGTCCAGACGCTCACGAAGATCCCGTTCCTGAAGCGGTGGTTCCAGAAGGTCTCGACGGCGGCGATCGAGCGGCAGAACCCCGAGCTCGCGAGCGCGATGCGCAAGATGCAGACGGTCGGACAGAACCCCGACCCGATGCGCGCGCAGAAGGCGATGTCGAAGCTCTCGGCACAGGAGCGCAAGGCGTACATGGAGGCGGTGCAGGAGCAGGGCGCGATGCCCGAGCCCACGAACCGCCAGCAGCGCCGCATGCAGAAGCGCCTCCAGCAGGGCCGCGGCCCCGCACCGCAGATGCGGCGCGGCGGCAACAAGAAGCAGCGCTAGCCGAGCGCCTTCCGCACCGCCGAGAGCGCCGCGGCGTGCGCACGCTTGCGCCCCCGCGGGAGCGGCAGCACGTGCTCGACGTCGAGCTCGAGCCTCCCGCCGCGCCGCTCGCGGCGCCACAGCCCGGTCACGACGCCGTCGACGAGGACGACCGACTGCGAGGCGACGCCCTCGAGCTTCCCACGGCCGCCCTGCCGGATCCGCGCCTTCACGACGTCCGGCAGCATCGACTCGCGCGGCCGGAAGCCGATCACGTAGGGGTCGTACTGCGGCAGGAGGCGGACGGTGCGGGGGTCCGCGTCCAGGTCGCCCTCGTCCGCGAGCCAGAGCCGCTTGCCCTCGACCGAGACGGCCGTCAGCTCGCCGCCCAGCTGCTCGAAGAGCGCCTTCGCCTCGTCGCGGTCGAACCCCGACCAGCGTCTGAACGCGTCTGGGTTCGCCGGCCCGTACGCGCCGAGGAACCGCCGCAGCACCTCGCGCCGTGCCTCAGCCGGGTCGACGTCCCGCCAGCCCTCGATCCACTGGTCGGCGCGCACGAACGTCACGTTCGCGCCCTCGGGCGGACCGAAGCAGAGCCTGCCTTCGTACGTCGGCGGCGCGAGCAGCTCGCCGTAGCCGGAGAGCAGGCGCTCGTGGCGACGGCCCACGCGGGCGGCGACCTCGTCCGCGAGCTCGGCGCGCGTGAGGCGGCGGCCGTCGAGAGCGTCCGCGACGGCCGCGAACGTCTTCTCGGCGGCACGAGGCGTCAGATCGTGCCGCGCGAGCCACTCGCGCTCCTGCCAGTACGGCCGCGGCCCGCGGACGGCCGCCGCCCAGAGCGGCAGCTCGTCGGCCGCGACGAAGTGAAGCGTGCCGCGGATGCTCCACGTCTTGACGATCGCGCGCGTGTCGTAGAGCGCCGCGCGCACGTCCGCGACCGTCGCGCCGTCGACCCTCAGCGCCGTCGCGAGCTCCGCGGCCGAAAGAACCTGCGCCTGCACGACCGCGTTGGCCTTGACCGCGTCGACGACCGACGGCGCCGGCGCGAGGAGGCGGCTGCGCGCGAGGCGGCGCGCCCGCACCTCGGCCCACGAGAGGTCGGCCATGACGCGTACCCTGCCGCGTCGTGGCGATTCGCGGCCTCCTCTTCGACTTCGACGGCCTGCTCGTGGACACCGAGACGCCGTCGCTCGCGGCCTGGCAGGAGGTCTACCGCGCGCACGGGCACGAGCTGACGCTCGAGACGTGGGCGCCCGCCATCGGGACGGTCGGCGGCTTCGACCCGTGGGAGCGCCTCGAGGCGCTCGTCGGCCCCGTCGACCGGGCGACCGTCGATGCCGGCCGGATCGAGCACGAGCTGTCGCTGATCGAGGTCGAGATGCTGCGCCCGGGCGTGCTCGACTACCTCGTCGAGGCGCAGCGGCTCGGCCTGAAGACCGCGATCGTGTCGAGTTCGAGCCGGCGCTGGATCGACTCGCACCTCGAGCGGCTCGAGCGTGTCGGCGACTTCGACCAGATCGTGACCGCGGACGGCGACGAGACCCGCGCGAAGCCGCGTCCGACGCTCTACCTGGAGGCGCTCGACCGCCTCGGCCTCATACCGGCCGAGGCGATCGCGTTCGAGGACTCGCCGAACGGCGTGCGCGCGGCGAAGGCGGCCGGCCTCCACGTCGTCGCCGTGCCCAACTCCGTCACCGGCGCGCTCGACCTCGGCGAGGCGGACGTGGTGACGCCGTCGCT
>JBKPLI010000103.1:0-13087 GCA_046731555.1 Actinomycetota bacterium
AGACGCGCGGCCGTGTCGACGACCGCCACGTGGAGACGATCGACATCGTGCCGACGATCGCCGCAGTGCTCGGCATCCGTATGCCGTACAAGCCCGACGGCTTCTCGCTGCTGAAGCCGCGGCCGGTCCCGCGCGTCGTCGTGCGCGAGCGCGAGGGAGGGCAGGTCGCAGGCGAGGAGGGGGCGATCGTGCGCGGCAAGGCGAAGACGCTTGCGCGCCAGCTCAAGCTGTTCGGCTCCGGAACCTGGGACCGCGTGTACGCGATCGGCCCGCACCGCGAGCTGCTCGGCCGTGCCGTCCCGCGCTCGGCCCCCGAGCTCGACACGAGCGTCTCCATCGACGGCGATAGCTTGTTCCGCTCGGTCGACCTCGCCTCGCAGCTCTCGCCGTCGCACGTCACCGGCCGCGTGTCGAAGGGGCCGCTCGACCTGGCGATCGCCGTGAACGGTCGCATCGGCGCGGTGACGCGCACGTACGTCGTCGACGGCGCACAGCACTTCGCCGCGTTCGTGCCCGAGACCGCGTTCCGCCAGGGCGCGAACCGCGTCGAGGTGTACGCGGTCGGGGCGGGCGGCAAGCTCGAGCGGCTGCGCGGCGGCGCAGGTGCGCAGTCGACGTGGAAGCTGCGGGGCGCGACGCTGCGCGACGCGGCCGGCAAGTCCGTGCCGGTCCGTCCCGGCGCGCTCGACGGCGTCGTCGAGGACTGGTTCAACGAGCACGAGTCGATCCGCTTCGGGGGTTGGGCCGCCGACACCGCGCGCGGGCACCTCGCGGAGCAGGTGCTCGTCTTCTCCGGCAACCGGTTCGTCTACTCCGGCACGACGACCGTCGGCCGCAAGCGCATCCCGTTCCACGGGAAAGAGCCCGACGACGTCGTGCGCATCGGATTCGTCTTCGACCTGCCGCGCTCAGCGATCGGTGACCGGCCGCTGCGCTTCTTCGCGCTGCGCAACGGCGTCGCGTCCGAGCTCCGTTACGTGGAGGACTTCCCGTGGCTGCGCTAGCGCAACGACGACTCGGGCTCCTCAACGCAGCGTTCTCGCTCGCGGCGCTCGCCGGCATCATCTGGTGGGCGAGGCGGCAGCAGGCCCCGGCGGTCGAGCTGCGTGCCGTCGCCGTCGCCGAGCTCGTCACGGCAATCGCGCTCTACGCCATCGTCACGGCGCTGCGCGCCGAGCGCTGGCGCTCGATCCTCGTGCACAACGGGATCCCGCGCGGCCGCGGCGACGCCTACGGGCTGACCGTCGTCGGCTATATGGCGAACAACACGCTGCCCGCGCGCGCGGGCGACCTCTTGCGCGTCGTGCTCGTCGGCGGCTCGCGCCGGGCGGCGCTCGGCACCGTCGTGGCGGAGCGCGTGCTCGACGCGGTCGCGCTCGCGGCGATCTTCCTCGTCGTCGTGCTCGACCGGGGCCTCGGCTACGGCCCGCTGCCGTACGTCGCCGGCGCGGGAATCCTCGCGGTCGCGGTGCTCGCGGTCGTGTGGTGCGTGAGCGACCGCGTGTCCCGCGCGTTGCGGCCGGTCGTCGCCGCGTCGCGCGCGCTCGTCTCCCTGCACGGCGCATGGCTGCTCGCATTGTCGGTCGTCCTCTGGGCGTTCGAGGCGGCCGTCTACCTCGTCGTCGGCCTCGCCGTCGACGTGCACCTCGGCCTGCCCGGCGCGCTCTACGTCGTCGCGCTGACGAACCTCTCGGCGTTGATCCCCGCCGGCCCCGGCTACGTGGGGACGTTCGACGCCGCGGTCCTGCTCGCGCTCCGCTCGCTGCACGAGGCGGCGCTCGGCTACCTGCTGGTGCTGCGCTTCGTCCTCTTCGTCCCGATCACGGTCGCGGGCGCGGCCGTCTACTTCACGCGCTACGCGCGGAGGCGGCGCTGACCGCCGGCCAGGCGATCGCGCGCGTCCGCCCGCGCATGGGCGAGCTGACGGCCGCGCGGTGGGCGACGCCCGCGCTGCTCGTCGCGCTCGTCGCGGTCTCGGCCGTGCTGCGCACGCGCATCCTCGACGCGGGCTACTGGATCGACGAAGGGCTGTCGGTCGGCATCGCGAACCACGGCCTCTTCGACATCCCGGGGCTGCTGAAAGAGGACGGCTCGCCGCCGCTCTACTACATGCTCCTGCACGTCTGGATCGGCTGGTTCGGCGACTCGGAGCAGGCGACGCACGCGCTCTCGCTTTCGGCGGCGCTGCTCTGCATCCCGGCCGCGTACTGGGCCGCGTCGATGCTCTTCGGGCGCACGACCGGCTGGATCTGCGCGGCGCTCGCGGCGGTCGACCCGTACCTGACCGCGTACGGGCAGGAGACGCGGATGTACTCGCTGCTCGCGCTGCTCGGGATCGTCGCGACGCTCGCGTACGTGCGCGGCATCATCGACGGCGACCGTCGCTGGCTCGCGCTCTTCGTCGTCGCGCTGACGGCGATGCTCTACACGCACAACTGGTCGCTCTTCTACGCTGCCGCGCTCGCGATCGCGACGCTCGTGTTCGTACGCGAGCGCTGGCGCGAGCTGGCCATCGCGGCGGGCGCGACGCTCGTGCTCTTCCTGCCGTGGCTGCCGACGCTGCTCGACCAGGCGCAGCACACGGGCGCGCCCTGGTCGCGCACGCCGAGCCTGCACGCGCTGCTCCTCGCGCCGGGCGGCGTGCTCGCCGGCGACGCGCCGCTCGTGGCATTCGCGCTCGCCGGCGGGATCGGGCTCGTCGCGCTTGTGCAGCAGAGCAGGCGCGACCGGCAGATCGTGTATGCGCTCGGGACGATCGTCGTCGCGACGGTCGCTCTCGCGTGGCTCGCATCGCAGCTCTCGCCCGCTTGGGCGACGCGCTACTTCGCGGTCGTGCTGGGCCCGGTGCTCCTGCTCTGCGCCGCCGGCGTCGCGCGCGCAGGACGCGTCGGCGTGATCGCGCTCGTGCTCGTGCTCGTGCTGTGGACGAACAACTCGCCGCGCGCGGACAAGAGCGACGTGCGAGAGGTCTCGGCGCTCGTCGAGCCGCGGCTGCAGCCGGGCGACCTCGTCCTCTCGACGCACCCTGAGCAGACCCCGGTGCTGCGCCACTACCTCGGCCCCGACTATCGCTACGCGAACATGCTCGGGCCGATGCGCGACCCGCAGATCTTCGACTGGCGCGACGCGGTCGACCGCCTGCAGGCCGCGCAGCCGAATGCGACGCTCGAGCCGCTCGTCGAGTCCGTGCCCGTCGGCGACCGCGTCGTCGTGATCGCACCGATCTTCCGCGACTACCGCAGCTGGCGCGCCGAGTGGACGAAGCTCGTGTACCGGCGCTCCGTCCAGTGGGAGCGGCTCATCGCGCGGGATCCGCGGCTGCGGCACGTCGCGCACCTGCAGGCGAACGAGTTCGCGCTCGAGAAGCGGTTCTCGAAGGCCGTGCAGGCCGACGTGTACGTGCGCGAGCGGTAGACGGCTGTCAGTAGGATCACCGCGGGTCGTATGGCCGCGACGGAGAACGCACAGACGCTCGTCCTCGGAGGCGGCCCGGCCGGGCTGACCGCCGGTTACCTCCTCGGCAAGGCCGGCCGCGGCGTCACGGTGCTCGAGGCCGACGACCAGGTCGGCGGGCTCGCGAAGACGGTCGAGCGCGACGGCTACCGCTTCGACCTCGGCGGCCACCGTTTCTTCACGAAGGCGATCGAGGTCGACACGCTCTGGCACGAGATCCTCGGCGAGGAGTTCCTGCTGCGGCCGCGCATGTCGCGCATCTACTGGAACAAGCGCTTTCTCGACTACCCGCTGCGCGGCCCCGACGTGATCAAGAAGCTCGGCCCCGTCGAGCTCGGGCGCTGCATGGCGTCGTACCTGCGCGTGGCCGCACGGCCGAAGCGCGACGAGCAGTCGCTCGAGGACTGGGTCACGAACCGCTTCGGGCGCCGCCTCTACGAGCTCTTCTTCAAGTCGTACAACGAGAAGGTGTGGGGCGTGCCCGCAAGCGAGATCCGCGCGGAGTGGGCGGCGCAGCGCATCAAGGGCCTGTCGTTCTTCTCGGCCGCGAAGGCCGCGTTCTTCGGCAACGAGGGGAACAAGGTGAAGAGCCTCATCTCGGAGTTCAACTACCCGCGCTACGGGCCGGGGCAGATGTGGGACGCGATGACGGTCGCGATCGAGAACGAGGGCGGGGTCGTGCGCACGGGCGCGCGTGTCGACCGCATCGAGCTCGCCGGCGGCCGCGTCGTCGAGGTCGAGGCCGACGGCACGTCGTACGCGCTGCCGGACGCCGTCGTCTCGTCGCTTCCGCTGCGCGAGCTCGTCGCGATGGCGTCGCCGGCGCCGCCGGCCGAGGTCGTCGAGGCGGCGGCGGGGCTCCGCTACCGCGACTTCCTCACCGTCGCGCTCGTCGTCGACGGGCAGGACCTGTTCCCCGACAACTGGATCTACATCCACGAGCCTGCCGTGCGCGTCGGGCGGATCCAGAACTACCGCTCGTGGTCGCCGTGGATGGTCCCCGACCCGTCGAAGGCATGCGTCGGGCTCGAGTACTTCTGCTTCGCGGGCGACGACCTGTGGTCGATGGCCGACGAAAGGCTCGTCGAGCTCGCCGCGACCGAGCTCGAGTCGCTCGGCCTCGCGTCGAAGGAGAAGGTCGAGCGCGGCTTCGCGATCCGCGTGCCGAAGGCGTACCCGATCTACGACGCCGACTACGGCGAGCGCGTCGCGACGGTGCGCGCGTGGCTCGACGGCATCGGCAACCTGCAGCAGGTCGGCCGCAACGGCCTCCACCGCTACAACAATTCGGACCACTCGATGCTCACGGCGATGCGCGCGGTCGACAACCTCGTCGCCGGCGCGCACCACGACATCTGGGCCGTGAACGCCGAGAGCGTGTACCACGAGACCGACGTCGTCGACGAGCACCCCTATCGCGCGGCGCCCGAGACGCCCGAGATGACGGCGCGCGAAGCGTCGCTTCGCTGACCCGCTCGGGCGATAGGCCCGTCGTCGTCGCGGCTGCGGCCGCCTCGCTCCTCGCGCTTGCCCTCTCGCTGCCCGGCCTGCGCGCGGCGCCGCTGAACGTCGACGAGGAAGTGACGATGGCGATCGCGCGGCGCGGCTACCGCGAGATCTGGTCGATCGTCTTCGGCGACCGCGGCGGCGGGCCGCTCCACTTCTTCCTCGAGCACCTGACGCTCTCGTGGCCGGCCGGGTTCGTGGGGCTGCGCGGGCCGTCGCTCGTGTTCGTGCTCGCGACGATCCCCGCCGCGGCGCTGCTCGCGCGCGAGCTCGCCGGGCGCGCGGCCGCGATCGGGAGCACGATCCTGCTCGGCGCGTCGCCGCTCGTCACGTCGTTCGCGACCTTCGGCCGCCCGCACGTGATGCTCATGGCCTGGATCGCGTGGGGGCTGTGGTTCGGCATCGTCGCCGCGCGCAACGGCGGTCGCGGCCGGTGGATCCTCACCGGCGCGGTGCTCGGGGCGTCCGTGCTCGTGCACCCGATCGCGCCGATGTACGCGCTCGCCGCGCTCGCGTGCTCGCTCGTGTACGCCGAGCGGTCGGTGCGTGCGCTCGTGCGGGAGGCGTGGCCGGGCGTCGTCGTGTTCGGCCTCGTCCTCGCGCCGTACTACGTGCACTCCGTGCTGGTCCTGCGCGACCGCTACGGCGTCGGCGCGGGGCGGCGCGGGCGCACATACTCGGGCAACTCGGTGCTGCACGACGCCCTCACCGGCATGGCACCGACGACGCACGTGCTGAACGTGTTCACGATCGCGGCCGTCGCCGGGGTGGTCGCGCTCGTGATCGCGCGGCGCGTGCGCGCCGCGCTCGTGCCGTTGCTGCTGATCGCTGCGCCGATCGTGTTCTTCACGTTCGTGCCGTCGCACGGGCGCTCGGCGCTCTTCTTCACGCGCTACATGCTCCCAGCCGTGCCGGCGTTCCTCGTGCTGGTCGCGGCCGGGTGCTCGGCGGTTGCGGGCCTGCTGCCGCGCGGGCGATGGGTCGCGTTCGGGGTGCTGATCGCCGTGCTCCTCGCGCTCGAGCTGCGGGACGACCTCAGGCGCATCGACCAGGTGCGCGCCGTCGAGCTGGGCGGGCTCGTCTCGGACGTGCGCGGCTCGGACGCGGTCGTGTTCGGCGGGACGGGGACGATCGGCCGCTCGGGCTACCTCGGGTCGCTGAGCTACGGACGCCCGCCGACGCTCATGGACCAGTACCTGGCGCTCCGCATCGGCGGGCTCGACCGCGTCGACGACTCGTCGTGCGTGCCGGCGGTCGCGTTCCTCCGGCGCGGCGGCCCGGCGCGGCGCGGGCTGTGGGTCTTCTACGGCGCGCGCAGCGACGAGGTGCGGGCCGGCGCGCGGGCGCTCCCCGAGGCGAAGGTGCTCCCCGGCGGCTACCTCGTGGTGCGCTCGCGACCGCTCCCGCCGCGGCGTCTGCTGGAGGAGGGGCTGCGGCTCCGGCAGGCGTGGCATCGCGCCGTGCCGCGCGACTTCAAGGTCGACTACATCGTCCGCGCCGACCGGACCGCGCTCCGCGCGCCCGCATCCTGCAGGCCGCTCGGCGAGTTCGGCGACCCGGACATCACGCCTGCGCGGGCGGTTCCGCCGGCTCATCGACCGTAGGCGGAGGGCGATGCAAAGCGGCCGCTAAGGCGCGGCTGCGACGGTGCGGGCTTCGATGAGAAACCTCGTCCGGGAATCCGCGCGCTTGATAGCCGAGCGGCCGGCGGGCTAAGGTCGCCGCCATGGGGGTGGCGACACTGGCGGAGCCCGACGGCTTCGTCAGGCTCGAGGGCGTCAGGAAGAGCTTCGGGGACAACCTCGTCCTCGACGGGATCAATCTCTCGGTCGAGGCGGGCGAGGTGCTCGTCGTGATCGGGCCGAGCGGCAGCGGCAAGTCGACGCTCCTCCGCTGCGTGAATCTGCTCGAGCCCGTCGACGAGGGGCGGATCTTCCTCGAGGGCGAGGAGATCACGCGGCAGGGGGCGAACCGGTCGGCGATCCGGCAGCGAATCGGGATCGTGTTCCAGCAGTTCAATCTCTTCCCGCACCTGCGCGTGATCGACAACCTGACGCTCGCGACGCGCCGGATCCGCCGCGTGCCGCGCGCCAAGGCGGAGGCACGCGCGAGCGAGCTGCTCGCGCGCGTCGGGGTCGAGGCCAAGGCGCGGCAGTACCCGCACCAGCTCTCCGGCGGCCAGCAGCAGCGCGTGGCGATCGCGCGGGCGCTGATGATGGAGCCGCACGTGATGCTGTTCGACGAGGTCACGTCGGCCCTCGACCCGGAGCTCGTCGGGGAGGTGCTCGTCGTGATGCGCGACCTCGCCCGCGACGGCATGACGATGCTCGTCGTCACGCACGAGATGCATTTCGCCCGCGACGTGGGTGACCGCGTCGTCTTCATGGACGAGGGCCGCATCGTCGAGCAGGGCGCGCCGGCGGACATACTCGACCGCCCGCAACAGGAGCGGACGCGGCGGTTCCTCCGCCGCTCGCTCCAGCTCGCGGATTCTCTCGACGCACTGGAAGTCAACGAGGAAGGAGTCGTGGAATGAAGCGAATTGCTCTGTCGACCGCGCTCGTGGCGGTCCTGGCGGCGGTGTTCGCCGCCCTTGGGCCGGCACGGCCGGTCGTAAACGTCTCGAAGGGCGCCGCGCTCACGCCTGCGGCGACGCCGAAGCTCCCGCCGCTGCCGTCGAACATCAAGGAGCGGAAGCGGTGGATCGTCGGCGTCAAGTGCGACGCGCCGCCGTTCGGGTACATCGACGTGAAGGGCCAGAACGCGGGCTTCGACGTCGAGATCGCGCGCTGGTTCGCACGCTACGCGTTCGGGCGCGACAACCGCGTCAGCTTCGCGTGTGCGCCGACGGCCGCGCGCGAGCCGCTCCTCACGTCGGACCGCGTCGACCTGGTCATCTCGACGTTCACGTACACGGCCGACCGCGACACGCGCATCGACTTCTCGCGTGCCTACTACAAGGCGACGGGCCGGCTGCTCGTGAAGAACGACTCGCCGATCCAGTCGCTCGCCGACCTGAAGGGCAAGCGCGTCGCGACCACGAGCGGCTCGATCTACGACCGGTGGATGAAGAAGTGCTTCCCCGACACGAGCGTGACCGTGACGGACAGCTTCACGAACGCGCTGCTCGCGTTCAACCAGGGCCGCGCGGATGCGCTGATGTGGGACGACACCGTGCTCGTCGGCGTCGCGGCCGCCGACCGCACCTCCAAGCTCACGAACGACACGTTCCTCGCCCTCCCGTACGGGATCGGCATCAAGCAGGGGAACACGGCGCTGAAGCGCTGGGTCGACTCGCGCCTCGAGCTGATGCGCAAGAAGGACAGCTTCCTCAGCATCCTGAAGAACAACGTGCCCGGGAGGTTCGTGACGAGCTTCTCGAAGAACATCCTGCGGCCGAACAACACGTTCGGGTACGCGCCCGCGAACGCGCCGAGCGCGGACACCGTTTGCCCGTAGGGCGTAGCAACAGCAGTGAGGGAAGCGGCCGCTCGAGGGCGGCCGCTTCCTGATGCTCCTCGCGACCTACGACCTCTGGGGCTTCGTCTCCGAGAACTGGCGCGAGCTCCTCGACGGGCTCATCCGGACGCTGAAGGTCTCCGCGTTCGCGATCGTCGGCGCCTCCGTGATCGGCGTGACGCTCGGAGCCGCCCGCGCGCACCGCGTGCCCGTCGTGTCGCAGGTCACCGCGGTCTACGTCGAGATCATCCGCAACACGCCGATCCTCGTGCAGATCTTCATGATCTTCTACGGGCTCCCGCAGCTCGGCGTCACGCTCGAGCCGTTCACCGTCGCATGGCTCTCCGTGATGATCTGGGGCGGCGCGTTTAACAGCGAGAACTTCCGTGCGGGTTTCGAGGCGGTGCCGTTCCGCTACCGCGAAGCGGCGTTCGCACTCGGCTTCGGTCCGCTGCGCACGTTCGTCCACGTGACGTTCCCGATCGGCACGCGCATCGCGCTGCCCGCGTCGATCAACACGTACATCTCGATCGTGAAGAACACGTCGCTGATGTACGTGATCGGCTACTCCGAGCTGACGACGACGTCGCTGAACATCAGCAACCTGACGCTCGAGACGCCGGAGTCGCTCACCGTGCTCGCCATCGCGTACCTCGCGCTCGTGTGGTCGCTGTCGGCGGTCATCCGCCTGCTCGAGTCCCGCCTCGCCCTGCCGGAGCGGAGCTAGGGGGATGCCCGATTGGGTCGAGCCGGTCGTCAGGTACATCCTCGAGGAGGGGCTGCCCAACACGCTCCGCGTGGCTGCGTTCGCGGTCACCGGCAGTGCGATCGTCGGCCTGACGTTCGGGACGCTGCTCACCGTTCGCTTCCTGCCGCTGCGCGCGCTGCTGCGGCTGTACGTCGAGGTCTTCCGCGGGCTGCCGATCCTCGTCACCGTCTTCATCGTCTACTTCGGCCTGCCGTCGGTCTCGCCGCAGTTGCGGTTCACCGCGCTGACGGCGGCGGCGATCGCGCTCGTGCTGTGGGGCAGCGCGCAGGTCGCGGAGGCGACGCGCGGCGCCGTGCAGTCGATCCCGCGCGAGCAGCACGAGGCGGCGTCCGCCCTCGGCTTCGGCTGGGTCGGCCGGCACGCGTTCGTGATCCTCCCGCAGGCGGTGCGGCGCCTGCTGCCGCCGTTCGTGAGCCTGCTCGCGAACATCATCCAGAACACGACGCTCGCGCAGGTGATCGGCGGCCTGGAGACGCTGGAGGCGGCCGAGCGGCAGAACGAGCGCCTCACCGCGCCGCCGCCGATCGGCCTGGGCGAGATCCACTCGTTCGAGATCTTCGGCTTCGTCGCCGCGCTCTTCTTCGTGCTCTCGTTTCCGCTCACGCGCCTCGCGGCGTACCTCGAGAAGCGCCTCATCGTGTGAGCGACCGGCCGCCCGCGCGTGCGAGCGGCCGGTTTGCTCCCTCCCTCTAGGTGCCGCAGGCAGCGACGGCCGCGATGCGCGTCGCGTCGGCGAGCAGGTGCTGCGCGACGTCCGCCGCGATCGTCTTGCCCTGCTTCGCCGCGACCCGGGCGCCGAAGTCGGCGAGCGGACCGCACGGCGGCTCGGACTCGGCATGCGCGAGCAGCCGGTCGAGCTTCGTGCGCTCGTCGTCTGCGATGCCGCTCGCCGTGAGGTACGCGCGCAGCTCGCGCACCTGCTCGGTCACGCCCTTCACGTGAACCGTGAACGTGCCGTCGGCGCGGTTGCCCGAAGCGTCGACGGCGGTGCACGCGACGATCGTGTCGCCGATCGGCAGCGTCGCGCCGCTCGCCGGCGAGCACGTCGCCGCGACGTCGCCCGACGCGATGTCGGTCGCCGACGCGTCGTACGCGACCGCCGCGCCGCCCGGACCGGTCGCGTCGACCACGAGTGACGACGGCAGCACGAGCGACGGTGCCGTTGTGTCGACGACCGTGACGGTGAACGTCCCGGTCGACGCCTGCCCCGACGCGTCGCGCGCCGTGCAGCGGACCGTCGTCGTCCGCCCGAGCGGGAAGAACGACCCTTGCTTCGGCGTGCACACGACCGCCACCGGATTCCCGTACGCGTCGACGGCGCTCGGCTTCCACTGGACGTTCGCGCCGCCCAGGCGATTGGCCTCGGCGACGATGTTGCCCGGCAGGTTCAACGTCGGCTGCGGGACGTTGTCGACCGTGATCGTGAAGCCGCCGCCCAGCGAGTTGCCCGACGTGTCGTACACGGTCACGAGGACCGAGTACGGGCCGTCCGCCAGCACGCTCGTGTCGAGCGAGGTCGCGTACGGCGCGTCGATGTCCTCCGCGATCAGCCACGGCGGCTCGCTCGAGGCGTTCGGCATGATCGAGAACTCGACGCGGTCGACGGCCACGTCGTCCGACGCGTCAGCAGCGAAGTCGGCGAGGCCGTGGACCGTCGCTCCCGGCGCCGGGGCCGTGAGCACCAGTGACGGCTGCGTCGTGTCGCCGTTCGGAACGACCATCCGCCAGTTGAGCTGAACCGGGCCCGTCACGCCGTCGGCCGTGCCGTCGATCGCGATCAGGTACTGCTCGCCCGCCGCCACGCGCAAGAACGTGCGGCGGAGCGTCGACCACGGGTTCGCGTACTGGCCCCAGGCGCCCGTCACGTGCAGGTCGTCGATCGACGTGCCGGTGTAGACGCCCCACGGCGCGTCGTACGACGACCCGTCGGAGGTGAAGTACACGTTCCCGCTCGCAGGCGCCGTCCAGCGGAACCAGATCGAATGGCCGCCGTCGTTCGGATCGGCGCTCCCGTCGTGCGTGCGCTCGTTCGGCTCGGTCGTCGCGAGCACGGTCGTCCCGGTCGCCGTTCCGCTCAGCCCGCCCATGTCGGCCGCGTCTGCGACGTTGTCGTTCGGCGGCGCTCCGTCGGCGGCGGACGACGAGACCGCGCCTCCCAGCGCGGCGACGGCCACGGCGAGTGCGACGAGCACGCGCGGCTTGCGCAGCATTCTCAGACCCCCTCGGTTCTCGACCCCGAGCGCCACGCCGCGCCGCCACCGACCCCCGGCGGCCGCGGGACGGTAGCAGAGGCAATTGCCACCCGCCACGAGGGCGCGCCTACACTGGCCGCGTGGACGCGCACGCGCTCGACGTGCTCGAGTTCCCCGCGGTCGTCGAGCGTGTCGCCGCGCTGGCGGCGACCGCTCACGGCGAGTCGCTCGCCCGTGCGCTCGCCCCGTCGCCCGACGCCGGCGAGGTCGCGCGCCGGCAGGCGCTGACGGCCGAGGGGATCGCGCTCCTCGACGCCTCGGCCGAGCCGTCCCTCGGCGGTATCGCGGACGTGCGCGACGCAGCCGATCACGCGGCGCGCGACGGCGTGCTCGGCCCGGCCGACCTGCGTGCCGTCGCGGTCGCGGTGACGGTCGGGCTCGACGCGGTGCGCGCGCTCGACGAGGCGGCCGAGACCGCTCCGCTCCTGAACGACGTCGTCGCCCCGGTCGACCCGATCCTCGCCGGGCTCGGGACGGAGATCACGCGCTGCGTCGAGGACGACGGCTCCGACCTGCGCGACAACGCGTCGCGCGAGCTGCGCCGACTGCGCAACGAGCTGCGGACCGTGAAGGCGCGCGTGACCGACGAGCTCGCGCGCGTCGCGCGCTCGGACGCGGTCGGCGACGCGCTGCAGGAGACGTTCGTCACAGAGCGCGGCGGGCGGCCCGTGCTCGCCGTGCGCGCGAGCGCACGCGGCAAGGTGCCGGGCATCGTCCACGACGCGTCGAGCTCGGGGCAGACGCTCTTCGTCGAGCCGTTCGCGGTCGTCGAGCTGAGCAACCGGCTCGCGGAGGCGGGCAGCGCGGAGCGCGAGGAGGTCGAGCGCATCCTGCGCGAGCTCTCCGTGGCCGTGGGTGAGCGAGCGCCGGCGCTCGCGACGCTCGTCGAGGCTACGGCCGCCGTCGACGTCGCGCTCGCGTGCGCGACGCTCTCGCGGCGCTGGCGCGGCGCATCGGTCGAGGTCGGCGACGAGGTGCGTCTGCTCGGCGCGCGGCATCCGCTGCTCGACCCGCAGACCGCCGTGCCGATCGACCTCGATCTCGGCAGCCTGCGCGCGCTCGTCGTCAGCGGGCCGAACACCGGCGGCAAGACCGTCGCGCTGAAGACGCTCGCGCTCGCGGCGCTCGCGCACCAGTCCGGGCTGCGGCCGCCCGCCGTCGAGGCAACGCTCCCCGTGTTCGACCAGGTGCTCGCGGATGTCGGCGACGAGCAGTCGATCGAGATGAGCCTCTCGACCTTCTCGGGCCATCTCCGGAACATCGTGGCGATCCTCGAGGCGGCGAGCGCGCGGTCGCTCGTGCTGCTCGACGAGCTCGCCGCCGGCACCGACCCGATCGAGGGCTCGGCGCTCGCGCAGGCGCTCGTCGCGCGGCTCGCGGCGCAGGCGCGCCTGACGGTCGTGACGACGCACTTCTCGGAGCTGAAGGAATGGGCGAGCGCGACCGACGGCGTCGCGAACGCCGCGACGGGGTTCGACCCCGACACGCACGAGCCGCTCTACCGCGTCACGCTCGGGCGGCCCGGCGTCTCGCACGCATTGCGCACCGCCGAGCGGCTCGGGCTCGAGCCGGCTGTCGTCGAGGACGCGCGTGCGCGCGTGGCGCCCGAGCGACTGCGCGTCGGGGAGCTGCTCGCGGAGGCCGAGGC
>JBKPLI010000104.1:0-25406 GCA_046731555.1 Actinomycetota bacterium
ACCCGGGCGTGCCGCCTGCGAGGGAATCGAGGTCGATCGACGACGCGAGCGGCTTGCCCTTCGAGTGCACCTCGAGGATCTTGCGGCGGCCGTTGCGGTCGGGCCGGTCGACGACGATCTGCCGGTCGAAGCGGCCCGGGCGCAGCAGCGCCGGGTCGAGGATGTCGGGCCGGTTCGTGGCGGCGACGAGGATGATGTTGTCCTTCATCTCGAAGCCGTCCATCTCGACGAGCAGCTGGTTCAGCGTCTGCTCGCGCTCGTCGTGGCCACCGCCGAGGCCGGCGCCGCGATGGCGGCCGACCGCGTCGATCTCGTCCATGAACACGATGCACGGCGCCGCCTGCTTCGCCTGCTCGAAGAGGTCGCGCACGCGCGAGGCGCCCACGCCGACGAACATCTCGACGAAGTCGGAGCCGGAGATGGAGAAGAACGGCACGCCCGCCTCGCCCGCAACGGCGCGCGCGAGGAGCGTCTTGCCGGTGCCGGGCGGCCCGTAGAGCAGCACGCCCTTCGGGATCCGCGCGCCGAGCGCCTGGAACTTCTTCGGGTTCTCGAGGAACTCCTTGATCTCCTGGAGCTCCTCGACGGCCTCGTCAACGCCGGCGACGTCCTTGAACCCGATCTTCGGGCTGTCGGGCGCCATGCGCTTGGCGCGGCTCTTGCCGAAGCTCATCACCTTCGAGCCGCCGCCCTGGACCTGGTTCATGAGGAAGATCCAGAACCCGATCAGCAGCAGGAAGGGGAGGAACGATCCGAGCAGGGCCGTCCACGAGAAGCCGCCCGTCCCCTTCGAGTCGTAGTTGACGTCGTTCTTCTTGAGCAGGCCCTCGAAGGTGAGCAGCGACTGGTCGCTCGGGTAGTGGACCTTGATCTTGTCCTTGTTGTCCCCGTTCAGCGTTGCGTCGAGCTCGCGCTTGCCCGGGTTGATGATGATCTCCTTGAACTGCTTCGGGTTGTCCGAGACCATCCGCTGAAGCGTGAAGTAGGTCTCGTCGCGCGTCTCTTTCCCGCGAGGGATCAGCGTCTGGCTCGCCAGCCAGACGAGCAGGACGATCACGATGAGGGGGAAGAAAGCGCTGCGGAAGAAGCGGTTCACAAGAGAGGCCTCCGGATCAGGGTACCGGAGTAGGGGTCCCACCGGTTCATCGGCTTCACGTCGCCCAAACCTGAGTCGTTATGTCCCTTCCGGCATGAGATCGGGGTGGAGCACCCCGACGTACGGCAGATTCCGGTACCGCTCGGCGAAATCGAGCCCGTAGCCGATGACGAACCGGTTCGGGATCTCGAAGCCCACGTATTTCACGGGGACGTCGATCTCCCTTCGTTCGGGCTTCGTCAGGAGGGCGCAGATCTCGAGGCTGGCAGGCTCGCGGGACTCCAGGTTCCGCATCAGGTAGGAGAGGGTGAGGCCCGAGTCGATGATGTCCTCGACCACGAGGACGTCCCGGCCCTCGATGTTGATGTCGAGGTCCTTGAGGATCCGGACGACGCCGGAGGAGTCGGTCGAGGCGCCGTAGCTCGAGATCGCCATGAAGTCGATCTCGCACGGGACGGTGATCGCCCGCATCAGGTCGGCCATGAAGAAGACCGCGCCCTTCAGGACGCCGACAAGGAGGAGCTCGCGGCCGGCGTAGTCGCCCGAGATCTCCCGGCCGAGCTCGCGGATGCGCTCCTGGAGGACGTCCTCGGCGATGAGGACGTCGCCGACGCCGCGCTCGAGCTCGGTCGGCGCGGGCTGTGTCACTGCGCGTCCTCGCGCGTCGCGTGCACGTCCGCGTGCTCGACGATGCCCGGGACCGCGATCACCTCGTCGCCGCGGACGACCAGCGGCCATCCCTCTCGGTCCGAACGCGGGATCTTGGCGTCGACGAACACGTCCTGGATCTTCCGAGATCGCCCCGCGAGCCGGTCGCCTGGGCGCCAGCTTCGTACCTTAAGCCCTGCGCGCCGAGAGTGGATGCGCCACGGCCCCCAGCGCACCTCCCCCGCGAGGTCGACCGGGGTCCGCTCGAGCCAGAGCCGGTCCTGCTCGCGCACGGCCTGCAAGCCCCCGCCGAGGTCGACCCGCTTCGAGCCGACGGGCGCGTCGATGAGCTCGGCGAGCGCCGGCGGCATCGTCCGTCGCTGCTCGAGCGCGCGCAGGACGTTCTCGCGCGCCGCCGGATGAATCCGCTCGAGCAGCGGGACTACCTCGTGCCGGATGAGGCCGCGGAGCGTGTCGCGGTTCGACGAGTCGGTGCGGAACAGGTGGCCGTGCCGGCGGCAGAAGTCCTCCGTCTCCTCGCGCCAGAGCGTGAGCAGCGGCCGGACGACGCCGTCCTCGCGGCGGACCTTGATCCCCCTGGTGTTCCCGCTCGCGGCCAGGCGGTACAGGATCGTCTCCACCTGATCGCTCGCCGTGTGGCCGGTCGCGCGCAGGCGGTCGGTCGCGAACGAGTAGCGAACGTCGCGCAGCTCGGCCTCGTTGGTGCAGCGCGCCGCGGCCTGGACGACGTCGGCGCCGAGCTGCTCCGCGCAGAAGCGCGCGTCCTCGTCGGACTCCTCGCCGCGCAGGCCGTGGTCGACGTGGAGCGCCGACACCGCGTAGCCGAGCTCCTTCAGCGTCCAGAAGAGACACGTCGAATCGGGGCCGCCCGAGACGAGGCACGTCACCTCGGCACCCGGCTCGATCAGCCGGTGCTCGGCGATGTGCGCCCGGACCCGCGCGACGAGCTCGTCCACGCGGACAGTGTTCCAGCACGGGACCGGCTAGAGCAGGTCTTTGATGTCGCAGCCGCGCTTGGCCAGGCCCGGCTGGGCCTCCTCGAGCACGGAGTGCGCGAAGTTGGCGAGGCTGTACGCGCGGTACATGTGCTTGCCGGCACTGCGGCCCTTGGCGTGCGCCCGGATGGCTCGGCCGTACTCGTTGAACATCGCGCGCATCAGTCCGCGCGCCGACGAGAGCGAGGTGTCGCGTGGGCTCGTCTTGCCGAGCGCGACGCTCGCGTCGCGGGCCGCGCCGATCACGTCCTTCGCCTTCGCCTGGCCGCGCAGGTAGCTCTCGCCGAACATCCCGATGGAGCTGATGTTGAGCTCGGCCGCGCTGATGAACTGGCGATCGGTCGCCGAGCACGTGTGGACGGGAGGACGCGCGGGTGCGGCGTGCCCGCCTGCCACGAGCACGATCGCCGCAACCACGAGGCCTGCCGCAATGACCCCGGAGCGCAACATGTGTCGAAGCGGTTATCGAACGCGGCCGTCGACCGCGCGATCCCTCGTTCGGGGCGGCGGCATCCAGCCCGGCGCGCGCTCGGACTCGATCGGCGGCGGCCCGTGCTTGCGCCAGTGCCGGCCCGCGTAGGCGGCCACCTCGCCGGCCAGCCAGCGGAGGAGCCAGACGCCGAGCGCGATCTTGAGGACCGTCTTCACCAGCTCGGCTCCTGGACCCACGCTTCGAGGAGCCCCACGGCGCGCGCGAGCTCGTCGGTGGACAGGACCTGCGGCTCCGCGAGCGGCAGCCGCTCGAGCATCGCTTTCGGCGTCCGTCCCCGCACGGCGTTCAGAACGTAACGGAGGACGAAGCCGTGGCCGACCACGAGGATCGTCTCCTCCTCGCGCGCGAGCACGGCCCGCCAGCCGCGCAGGCTTCGCCGCCCTGCCTCGACGCGCGACTCGCCGCCGCCGGGGCAGGCGTCGGCAGGCCCGTGCGTCCACGCCCAGCCGAGGTAGTCCTCGACCGGCTCACCCTCCCACTGCCCGTAGCCGATCTCGTTCAGGTCGGCGAGCACGAGCCGCGGAGCGTCGTGGCCGCCGAGCGCCAGGTCGGCGGTCTGCCGCACGCGCTCGAACTCGCTCGTCACGCAGAGGTCGACGGGGGTCCCGTCGAGCAGGACGGCGAGCGCGCGTGCCTGCTCCTCGCCCTCGGGCGAGAGCGGGTTCGGCACCCGCGGGTCGCCGTTCGCGATGCCCGCGGCGCCGAGCACGCTCTCGGCGTGGCGGACGAGGATCGCGCGCTTCACGCGAGGAGCACGCTCCGGTAGGTGAGCGCGCGCCGCATGCCGACGGACTCGTAGACGTGGATCGCCGTCGGATTGTCGGCCCGGACGAAGAGCGTCACGACGGGCGTCGTCGCGAGCAGGAGCCGGCAGAGGTCGCGCATGCCGCGCTTTCCGTAGCCGCGGCCGCGCACCTCGGGGTCGGCCCACACCTGCTGCACCTGCACCGCGGACGGCGTCCACGCGGAGGCCTCGGCCTTGAAGAGGATCACGTCGTCCTCGAGCCACAGCCACGAGCGCCCCTCCTCGACCTGCGCGCGTGTCCGCCAGCGGAAGCCGTCGGCGTCACGTTCGAGCGGGTCGATGCCGAGCTCCTCGCGATGCGCCGCCGAGCACGCGGGCACGAGCCGCTCGACGTCGTCGAGCGTCGCCGGCCGCAGGCCGGTCTCGCCGGGCGCCGGCGGCTCGTCGATCACGAACACCGGCTGTCCCGGCCGGTCCTCGCGCGGCGCCGGCATCCCCGAGCCGGCCGCCGCCCAGAGCTCGCCGACCGCGCGCTCCTCGCCGATGATCATCCGCGACTGCCCCCGCTGCGCGGCCTCGGCGAACACGCCGCAGCCGACGCCCGACGGAACGAGGTTCGCACCGACGTGGCAGAGCGCGTCGAGCGACCCGTCCCCGCGCGCGACCGCGGAGAAGCGGCCGATCCCGCGGCGCGCGACGTCCTCGAGGAACACGCGCTCGACCGGCTCGCGCGTGCAGAACTCGATCACCTGCTGGTACGCCGGCTCGATCACCCACGACACCGCGCAATCCTCACCTATAGGCTGCGCGCCCATGCCGATCCACGTGCGTGCCGAGCCCGGCGACTACGCCGAGGCGGTCCTCCTCCCGGGCGACCCGCTGCGGGCGAAGTACATCGCGGAGACGTACCTCGAAGGCGTCGAGCAGCGGAACGCCGAGCGCGGGCTGCTCGGCTACACCGGCACGTGGAACGGCACGCCGGTCTCCGTCCAGGGCACCGGCATGGGCTGCCCGGGCGCGACGATCGTCTTCGAGGAGCTGATCCAGCTCGGCTGCAAGAAGCTCATCCGCGTCGGCACGTGCGGCGGGCTGCAGGCGCACCACGCGCTCGGCGACCTCATCGTCGCGCTGACGGCGGTGCCGGCCGACTCGACCGCGATGCACCTCGTCGGAGACGAGCCGCACTGCCCGACCGCGTCGTGGGACCTGATCCACGAGGCCGTGCACATCGCGAAGCACAGCGACCAGGCGCTGCACGTCGGGCCGATCGTGTCGAGCGACCTCTTCTACAACCCGAATGAGGGACAGTACGAGCGCTGGTCGTCGCGCGGCGTGCTCGCCGTCGAGATGGAGGCGTCCGCGCTCTTCACCGTCGCGGCGCTGCGCGGCGTGCAGTCGGCGTGCCTGCTCACGGTCAGCGACATCGTCGTCGAGGGCGAGTTCAAGCGCATCTCCGACGACGACCTCCGCGCGGCCGTCGACCGCATGACGAAGCTCGCGCTCGACGTGGCGACCGCCGCTTGAGCTCGGATTGTCGGCGACGTCGAGCGCCAGTGGAGCGACCCGCAGTGTGGGTCGACCTGCTCGCGAGCAGGTCGAAGCGCCGCACGGTGCGGCCCACTAGCGTTTTCGCGTGAGCGAAAACGCGGTCTTCCTCGTCAACCCCGCGAGCGGGAACGGCGCCACGGGCAAGCGGTGGCCGGAGCTCGCGCACCGGGCCGCGCAGCTCGGGCTCGAGGGCGAGACGCTCCTCTCCGAGCGGCCGGGGCACCTGATCGAGCTCGCGCGGGGCGCGGTCGAGCGGGGCGCCGGGCTCGTCGTCGCGGTGGGCGGCGACGGCACGTTGAACGAGACGGTGAACGGCGTCGCGGAGAGCGGCGTCACCCTCGCGCTGCTGCCGCTCGGCACCGGCATGGACTTCGGGCGCACCTACGGGATCCCGAGGAAGTTCGAGGACGCCGTGCGCGTCGCGACGGACGGCGACACGCGCACGATCGACGCGGCGCGCGTCGCGTACCGCACGTGGGCGGGCGACCAGGCGACGCGCTGGTTCGCGAACATCGGCTCGGTCGGCATGAGCGCGGCGGTCGCCCAGCGCGCGAACTCGATGTCGAAGGCGCTCGGCGGCCGCGCGACCTTCTTCTACGCGCTCGTGCGCGTGTTCCTCGAATGGGAGAACACGGAGATCACCGTCACGCTCGACGACGGCGAGCGCCGCGGGCGCACGCACGACGTGATCCTCGCGAACGGCCAGTGGCACGGCGGCGGCATGTGGCTCGCGCCGGACGCACAGCCCGACGACGGCCTGTTCGACGTCGTCGTGATCGGCGACGTGAACAAGCGCGACTTCATCACGACGGCGCCGAAGCTGTACAAGGGCAAGCACGTCGGACACCCGAAGGTCGAGGTCCTGCGGAGCGCGACCGTGACCGTCGACGCTCCCGAGCACCTGCCGATCGAGGTCGAGGGCGAGCAGATCGGGACGACGCCCGCACGCTTCGAGGTCGTTCCCGGCGCGCTACGGGTGCGGGTGCCCGCCGGGGGGTGAGGCGTCCGAGCCGGCCGTCTTCACGGCGGCCGACTTCGTCTTCAGCGACGCCGACTTCTTCTTCGCCGAGCCGGCGGTCTTCCCGCCGTGCGACCGCGACCCGCGCTCGATCCGGTCGAGTCGCTTCTCGATGCCCGCCAGGCGGTTCTCCATCCCCTCGAGCCCGCGGACGCGCTTGCCGAGGTCGTCGACCTTCTCCATCGCGTTCTGCAGCAGCTTCGTCGCCCCCGGGTTCTGGGCGAGCTTCCCGAGCGCCTCCTCGCCGAGCGAGGCGAATTGCGAGAGAACGTTCTTCCGTGCCATAGCGCGTCCTTCCCCGGTCAGCGCACGCGGCTAAACCGTGTTCGTGGAACCTCGACCTCTTCGCCGCCGCCCAGCCTACGCCTCCCGTCAGGCGTTGATGATCACGGGCGTGCCCGCCACCGCCTCGCGGAACACGCGCCGCAGCGTCGCGTTCGGGAGCCGGATGCAGCCGTTCGAGACCGCGCGGCCGATCGACCACGGCGCGTTCGTCCCGTGGATCGCGATCGGCCCGCCCTGCGTCCAGCCGGTCAGCACGTTCGAGAACGCCGAGATCCCGACCGCGCCCGAACCGAACGGGCCGTCGACGTCCTCGGGCACGAGCCGCTGGTTCACGTAGTAGCGGCCGGTCGGCGTCGGCGTCGCCGGCGAGCCGACCGCGACGGTCGCCGTGAGCTCGGGGTGCCCCGAGCGGTAGAGCGTGAGCTGCCGGTCCGACACGTCCACGACGATGCGCGTTACGACTGGCGCGACGTCGACGTCCGCGGCGCGGACGAAGCCGACGATGCCGTTCGGCTTCATCGGCAGCTGCACGCGGTACCACGCGATCGCGCAGTCGGCGTCGAGCACGCGGCCGCGCACGCCGAACACGGTCGGAAAGCGGTTCACGTTGAGCCTGCCGAAGCGCGCGAGCTCCTCTCCGCCGGGCGAGCGGTACGCGACGGCGCGTTCGCGCACGACGGCCGCGTAGGCGACCTTCGCCGACCCGGCCCGGACGAGCGTGCCGGCGCGGCAGCGCATCACCGTCGTGCCCCGCACGGAGTCCTGCTGCGCGGTCGTCGTGACCGCCTCACGCGTGGACCCGCAGCCGGCCGCGAGCAGACAGACCACGAGCAGGAGGGAGCGCCGCATGCGCACGATCTTCCCGGCTCAGGCCCGAAGCAAGCGCGGCCGAGCGGGGTCGGTGTTGTCGAGGACGACGTCCGCGCGCTCCTCGGGCCGCTCCTCGGCGAGGTAGCGCCGCTGCGCGGGCGCGTAGCGACTCCGGTATCGCCCGCGCGCATCGCCTCCCCGTCGCGGGCGATCGCGCGCTCCACGGCGACGGCGAGCTCCACCGCGACGAAGACCGTCAGGTCCCAGCGGCCGTCGAGCTCGGGCCGATGCAGGAACACGCCGTCGCAGCGGAGCACCGCGTCCGGCGGCGCGACCCGCCACTCGGCCGCGGCCGGCGCATCCCGCTCGAGCTCGAAGACGGCCGCGCGGTACCGACGCGAGCCGCCCGGGCCGAGCGGCTCGAGTAGGACGCGGCGCAGCGCCTCGTAGTCGAACGCGTCGGCGTAGTACGCCTCGGCGGTCTCGCCGCGCTCGACGCGCGGCCGGTGGAAGCCGTCGACGGACGCGCGCACGACGGGCCGGCCGACGAGCGGCGCGAGCTCGTCCGCGAGCGTCGTCTTCCCGGCCGCGTCGACGCCGTCGATCGCCACCCGCACGGGGCGCGGGAGCTCGACCGCGGCGACGATCTCCGCGATCCGCGTGACGACGGCCGCCCGCTCTAGGCTCACGGCGTGATCGTCGCGCATCTCGATCTCGACGCGTTCTTCGCCGCGGTCGAGGAGCTCGAGAACCCCTCGCTCCGCAGCGTGCCGCTGATCGTCGGCGGCGACCCGCACGGGCGCGGCGTCGTCTCGACCGCGAACTACGTCGCGCGCAGGTACGGCATCGGCTCGGCGATGGCGTGCGCCGAGGCGCTGCGCCGCTGCCCGCACGCGACGTTCGTGCGGCCGCGCATGTCGCTCTACAAGGAGTACTCGCGCGAGGTGTGGTCGATCGTGCGCGAGATCGTGCCGACGATCGAGCAGGCCGGGATCGATGAGGGCTACCTCGACCTCGGCGCGGTCGCGCCCGCGTTCGACGACGCGCGCGCGCTCGCGGAGGCGGTGCAGGCCGTCGTCCGGGCGCGCACGCAGCTCTCGTGCTCGCTCGGCGTCGCGACGTCGAAGGTCGTCGCGAAGATCGCGTCCGACCGGCGCAAGCCGGGCGGGCTCACGGTCGTGCGCCCGGGTCGCGAGGCGGCGTTCCTCGCGCCGTTCCCGATCCGCCTGCTGCCTGGCGTGGGCCCGAAGGCGGAGGAGCGCCTTGTCGCGGCCGGCGTGGAGACGATCGGCGACCTGGCGGCGCTCGAGGAAGGCGACCCGCTCGTCCGCGGCAAGGTCGGCCGGCAGCTCCGCGATCGCGCGCGCGGCATCGACCCCCGCCGGCTCGAGGTCTCGGTCGAGCGCATCTCGATCTCGCAGGAGGAGACGTTCGCCCGCGACATCGGCGACCCCGAGCGCCTGCACGAGGAGCTGCGCCGCATGGCCGCCGACCTCGCGGAGTACCTCCGCACCCGCGGCCAGACGGCGCGGACCGTCACGACGAAGCTCCGCTACCCGGACTTCTCGATCCGCACGAGGTCGACGTCGCTCCCGGTCGGCATCGACGACGGCGACCGCATCGGGGAGCTCGCGTGCGCCCTCCTCGACCGGGCGCTCCTCGACCGGCCGGGGCCGCTCCGTCTTGTCGGTGTGGGAGTCTCGGGCCTCGTCGACCACGCGCAACTTTCGCTCGTGGAAGGCGTCCAATGAGTCACAGAGAATTCACCGTTTCGAAGCACCTTCCGAACGACCGACTGGCACCTTGCCTGCGATGGAGACCAAGCAGCCGACAGCGACCACTCACGAGCACGTGACGCAGCAGGTCCACGTGCTCGCGCTGCGGTCGGGCGTCCCGTACGAGGTGGAGCAGAAGGTATGCGCCGACTGCCACCGCATCCTCGACGAGACCCCCGTCCGCCGCGCAGCGGCCTAGCGCCGCAGCGCCCCAGGCGCCCGGCCGGCAGCGCCGGCCTCGTCGGCGTTCACCCCAGGATCGAGCTCACCACGTCCAGCACGCCCGCCGCGCTGTCGCGGACGAGGAGCGTGGCCGAGCGGTCGTACGGCGTCGCGTCGCGGTTGACGATCGCCAGCCTCCCGCCCGCGTCGAGCGTCTCCTGGGGCAGGCCCGCGACCGGCCAAACCTCGAGCGACGAGCCGACGACGAGCATCAGCGCCGCCCCCTGCGCGAGCGCGGCGGCGCGCGCCATCGCGTCCTCCGGCAGCAGCTCGCCGAACATGACGACGTCCGGCTTGAGCACCGCGCCGCACACGTCGCATCCCGGGACGGGCAGGCGACGCTCGACCTCGTCGAGCGGCACGCGGTTCCCACAGTGGAGGCAGCTCGAGGTGCGAATCGAGCCGTGCACCTCGATCACGTCGCGCGAGCCGGCGCGCTCGTGCAGCCGGTCGATGTTCTGCGTCACGATGGCCTCGACGAAGCCCCGCTCCTCGAGCCTTGCGAGCGCGACGTGCGCGGCATTCGGCTCCGCGTCAACGAGCACGCCGAGCCGCTTCGAGTAGAAGTCCCACACCTTCACCGGGTCGCGCCGGAACGCCGAGATCGTCGCGTACTCCATCGGGTCGTACCGCGCCCAGATCCCGGTCGGCGAGCGGAAGTCGGGAATGCCCGACTCGGTCGAGACGCCCGCGCCCGTGAGCACCACGCACGGCTGATTCGCGCGGATGAGTTCTGCGAGAGTCTCTGCCTCGTGCACGGGTACAACTTTGCCAGCAGCATTCGCGTGCGTTTCGCGGAGACGGACGCGCAGGGGATCGCGCACAACTCGAGCTACTTCGTCTGGTTCGAGGTCGCGCGCGTCGAGTACCTCGAGGAGTACGCGCACGGGTACCAGCGGCTGCGCGACGAGGGGATCGAGGCGCTCGTGCTCGAGTCGCATGCGCGCTACATCCAGCCGGCGGTGTTCGACGACCGGCTGCGCGTGTACGCGCGCTGCCGCGACGTAAAGGGCGCGCGCTTCCGCTACGAGTACGCCGTCGAGCGCGGCGGCGTCGTGATCGCGGACGGCTGGACCGCGCACGCGACCGTCGACGCGAAGACGCTGCGTCCGACGCGCATCCCGACGTGGCTGCTCGAGGCGATCGTCAGTGCGGAGGCTCCGGCGCCGTCGTAGTCGGCGTCGTGGTCGTCTCCGTCGTCTCGGTCGTCGTCGTCTCGGTGGTGGTCGTCGTGGTCGTCGTTGTCGTCACCGGCGGCTTCGGCTTGGGCTTCGGCTTCGTGCCGACGAGCAGCACGCGCGGCTCGGAGCGGTAGCTCGAGTACCACGTCGCGTCGGAGAGCAGCTTCCCGCTCGGCGAGTACACGCGGCGGCGCACGGACGTCGTGCGCGCGGGCTCGCCGTCGTCCTCGACGACCGTCTCGCCCTTCGTCAGCGTCGGGTCGGGCGTCCGCTCGGTCTGCGGCAGCGCGACCTCCTTCAGCGGCGCCGTCTCCGTCTCGACGCGGCGGTGCACGGGCGTGCCGTACAGCGCGGCGTAGAGCGACGACGAGCCGACGAACGTGCGCAGCAGCAGCCAGTGGCCCGTGTCGTTCACGAACTTGAGGTCGATGTCGGGGTAGTTCACCGTCGCGTCGCGGCCGAGCGGGTAGTGCGAGATGTAGAGCGCGTGGTTCGTGCGCGACGTGATCGGCAGCCCGGCCTCGTACGCGGCGTTGAACACGGTGGTCGAGACCTGGCACACCCCGCCGCCGAGCCCGGTCTGGAGCTCGCCGTTGATGATCACGGGCGCCTCGCGGAAGCCCTTCGCCGCGGAGCGCTCGCCCGTCGTGTCGTTGAACGAGAACGTCGTGCCGGGCGCGATCAGCTTGTGGTCGACGAGGTGCGCGACGAGCTGCACGTTGTGGATGCGGTTCGCCTCGCCGCCGTAGATCGTCTCGTAGCTGCCGACGAGCCCGACGATCCCCATCTTCTTCGCCTCGGCCGTGGTGAGGCTCGGCGCGCTGTGCCTCGCGACGAGCGCGACGGTGCGGTCGTTCGGCCGCTTGAGCGCGGCCAGGATCGAGGCCGCGGTGCGCGGCACGTCGAGCGACACGCCCGGCCGTGACGGCACGAGCCGCACGCCGTCCGCGTAGACCGCGAAGTCGGCGTTGCGCGGCGCCCGGTCGACCCTGCGCGCGAGGTTGCCGAAGTACGCGTCGGCCTTCGGGCCCGCGAGCTCGAGCCGCGAGGAGCCGTTCTGCGGGAGCTGGAGCATCGTCGCGATCCGCCAGCGCGGCAGCCGCCAGCGTGTCGGGCCGAGCGTCAGCGTCACGGGCGCGGAGATCGCGCGCGTCGCGAGCACCTGCGCCGGACGGAGGTCGGCGGCGGTCACGCGCGGCGGGTCGGTGCGCACGGGCAGCGCGACGGGCGCACGCTCGAAGCTGCCGAGGGCGCGGACGATCACCTGCTCGGCCGCCTGCCGGTCGAGGATCCGCCCCGTCCGGCTCGGGGCGAGCGAGACGGTCAGGCCCCTGCGGACGAGCCGTGCCTCGCGGTGCGGCGTGTTCAGCTTGGCGGCGATCCGCCCGACCTCGTACGAGAGCGCGGCGTCGTAGGCGCGGATCGGCGGCTCGAAGTCGCCGGAGAAGAACCGCAGCTCGAGCCGCTTGTACCCGCGAACCGGGCCGAACCCGTCGCCCTCCCGGGCCGCGGCGTCGACGGCGGCGCGCCAGTCGACGTCGACGCCGAGCGCCTTCGGCCGGATGCGCCAGCTCTTCGCGCCGGCCGTGAAGGTGACGGGGACGTTCGCGAGGCGCGCCGAGCGCTGCTCGAGGAGCCGCTGCGCGTCGGTCCGGGTCAGGCCGCCGACGTCGACGCCCGCGATCTCCGTCCCCTCGGCGAGCCGCGAGGGCGAGCCGGCGAAGACGAAGCCGAGCAGGAGGACGAGGACGGCGAACCCGATCGCGGCCGCGAGCAGCCGCAGCTGCATGGTCCGCACCGCCGCTTGCCGCCGGCGGCGAAGGCGAGCAGCAGACGCTGAGCCGTGGGCGGCCAAGGCCGCATCGTAGCCGCGGGTTTTCGGGGTCGCCGCTCCGCGGAGGGTGATTTTTCGAGGCTAGAACACGAACAGCTCGACGCCGCCCGAGACGTTGAGCTCGACGCCCGTGATGTACCCGGCGAGGTCGCTGCAGAGGAAGGCGATCGCGTTCGCGATGTCCTGGGGGTCGCCCGGGCGCTTGAACACGGTGCGGTTCGCGATCCGCTCGTTCATCGCCGAGTTCGCCATGTGGAAGGCCTCCGTGCCGATGATCCCGGGCACGATCGCGTTGGCCGTGATCCCGTGCCGGCCGCCCTCCATCGCGAGCGTCTTCGTCAGGCCGAGCAGCCCCGACTTCGTCGTCGAGTACGACGCCTGCCCGAACCCGCCGAGCGTGCCGGCGACCGAGGACATGTTCACGATCCGCCCCCACTTGCGCTCCCGCATGTGCGGCCACACCGCCTGCGCACAGTTGAACGCGCCGGTGAGGTTCACGCGAAGGTCGCGCTCCCACAGCGCAGGCTGCTGGTCGTGGAACTGCCCGACGTGGTCGAGCGTGCCCGCGTTGTTCACGAGGATGTCGACCGAGCCGAGCTCCTGGACCGCGCGCGCGACGGCCCCGGCCACCTGGCCGGGGTCGGTGACGTCGCACCTCACCGCGAGCCCGCGCCGGCCCATGCCGCGGATCTCCTCGGCCGTCGACTCGGTGTGCACCATCCCCTGCGACCGCGCGACCTGCGCGAGCGGGCCGTAGGCGTCCGTCTCCTCGGAGAGCTCGGACTCGACGAGCAGGTCGGCGATCACGACGTCGGCGCCCGCGCGCGCGAGCGTCAGGGCGTCGGCGCGGCCGAGCCCGCGCGAGCCGCCGGTGACGAACGCGACCCGCCCGGAGAGGTCGATCTCGAGTGCCACGGCGCGATCCTACGCGTCAGGCCGCGGTGACCAGCGTGAGCTTCGCCGCGTGGCCGCGTTCGCGCTCGATCGCCGCGACCGTCTCGACGCGCACGGCGGGCTCCGCGACGCCGGCGTCCGTCAGCTCGCGGACGAGCGCCTCGCGCACGCGCGTCGCGAGGTCGCGCGGCGCGCCGGGCCGCGCGACGATGCGCACGGTCAGCCCGCCCCGCTCGTGCACCAGCTGGTACTGCCGCACGTCGAGGAGCGCCGAGAACGGCGCGCGGAGCCGGTACGGGTGCACGGCGACCTCGCCGCCGCCGGCGGCGGGGAAGCGCAGGATCTCGCTCGTCCGACCGTCGACGCGCGCGATGCGGGTGAACGGCCGCCCGCTCGGGTCCGGGCCGTCGGCGAGCGCGACCGCGTCCGAGAGCTCGTAGCGGATGAGCGGCTGCGCGCGGTTCGTGAGGCTCGTGAGCAGCACCTTGCTCCCCGGCTTGCCCGGCGCGACGCGGCGGTCGTCGTCGTCGACCACTTCGACGATCACGGACTCCTCGCAGACGTGCATGCCGACGCGCTCCGGCGAGGCCATCGCGATCCCGGGCGCCTCCGTCGCCGCGTAGGTGTTGCACGGCGGCGCGCCCCACGCCTCCTCCGCGCGCCGCATCGTCTCGTCGGTCAGCACCTCCGACGTCGCGATCGTGACCCGCGGCTCGATCGCGAGGCGGCCCTCGAGCTGCTCCTCCGCGAGCGCGCCGACGATGCTCGCGTACGTGATGATCGCCTCCGGCCGGTAGGCGTTCAGCGCGTCGACCATCTCGTCGATCGGCGTGATCGCGCTCAGCCGCGGCACGCCCTCGCGCCCGGCCAGGAAGGCGGCGAAGAGCTGGCGTGTGATGTGTACGTCGCCCGGTGCGCCGATCGCGATCAGGCGCGTCGCCGGCGTGATCCCGAGGCGCGCCAGGCGCGCGAGCCCGACCGCGATCCAGTGCGCGAACTCGCCGTGCGTGTACACGAACAGACCCGGCATCCCGGTCGCGCCGGAGGTCGCGAAGACGCGGTACTCGCCGAGGAACGAGTCGCCCGGCTCGGCCCCGGCGAGGAACGTGCGCAAGTCGTCGACGCGCAGGCGCCGGTCGGTGACGACGCGGTCGAACTGCTCCATCAGCTGTGGCTTCGACAGCGTCGGCAATTCGTCGAGCGCAGCGCCGACAGCATCGCGCCCGAGCGCCTCGCGGTAGTACGGCGAGTGCTCGACCGCGTGCGCGATCGTCGCGCGGAGCCGTTCGCGCTGGAGCTCGAGCAGCCGCTCGCGCGGCCAGCGGTCGATCGCGAGCAGCTCGCCCGCGTGCGCGCGGATCGCGTCGAGGCTCGTCATCCGTCGCTCCGCACGAGGCCGCGCAGGTAGCCGGCCATCATCTCCTCGAACACGTCGGCCCGCAGCGAGTCCGGGTCGACCTGCCACTCGAGGGCCATGCCCCGCATCAGCGCGCCGGTGCCGCGTGCGGCCTCCCGCGGGGCGATCAGGAACGTCACGTCGTGCCGCTCGCCCACGCGCTCGATCGTGGCGGCGAGCGCATCGAGGAAGCGCTCGCGCGTCGCGCGGAGCCGCTCGCGCAACACGGGGTCGCGCGACGCGTGCGTGGTGAACGCGGAGACGAGCGGCCACCAGTCCGGCTCGGCCCGGTACGAGGCCAGGAGGTAGCGCGCGACCGCGCGCATCGTCTCCTCGGCCGTGTCCTGGTGCACCACGAGCGCCTCGTAATCCGCGGCGCGACGCTCGAACCGCTCCTCGAGCACGCCGAGGAAGAGGTCGTCCTTGCTCTTGAAGTTCGAGTACACGGCGCCCTTCGTGAAGCCGGCCTCGTCGGCGATCTCGTCGAGCGTCGCGGCATGGAACCCGCGGCGCAGGAAGACGCGGTGCGCCGCCTCGAGGATTCCGCTCCGTGTGCGGGCCCGGCTCTCGGTGCGGCTGACGCGCGTCGTGCTCATCCGGATACCGTCGGTATTCTGATACCGACGGTATCCCGAATTCAAGGCCAGCCCTAGGCCCCTAGCTACTCAGTCACGCGGGAGGAAGATCTCCTTCGCGATCACGAGCCGCTGTATCTGCGAGGTGCCCTCGTAGATCTGGAACAGCTTCGCGTCGCGCATGAGCTTCTCGACCGGGTACTCCTTGATGTAGCCGTAGCCGCCGAAGACCTGGACTGCGTCGGTGGTGACCTTCATCGCCGTGTCGGCCGCGAAGCGCTTCGCGAACGACGAGTGCAGCGTCGCGCGCGCGCCGCGGTCGAGCATCCACGCCGCCTGCCACGTGAGGAGGCGCGCGGCCTCGATCTCCGTCGCCATGTCGGCGATGAGGAAGTTGACGCCCTGGTGCATCGCGATCGGCACGTCGAACGTGACGCGCTCCTTCGCGTACTCGACCGCGAGCTCGTAGGCGGCCTGCGCCACGCCGACCGCGCCGGCGGCCGTGCCCGGACGCGTGAAGTCGAGCGTCTGCATCGCGATCTTGAAGCCCTGCCCCTCCTCGCCGAGGCGGTTCTCGGCCGGGATCACCGCGTCCTGCAGCGCGAACGCCGACGTGTCGGTCGAGCGCTGGCCCATCTTGTCGAGGTGCTTCTCGATCGTGACGCCCGGCGTGTCCATCGGGACGACGAATGCGGAGATGCCCTTGTGGCCCTTCGACGGGTCGGTCTTCGCGAACACGACCGTCCACGTCGCGTGGCCGGCGTTCGTGATGAACGTCTTCGAGCCGTTGAGGACGTACTCGTCGCCGCGGCGGACGGCCGTCGTCTTCATGCGCGCGACGTCCGAGCCGGCGCCCGGCTCCGAAAGGCCGAAGGAGCAGAGAATCGGCGACTCGAGCAGCGGCGGCAGCCAGCGCGCCTTCTGCTCGTCGCTGCCGGCGATGATCACCGGGCCGGCGCCGAGGCCGTTCGCGCAGATCGACGTGGCGATGCCCGAGCAGCCCCAGTTCAGCTCCTCGCCGATCAGCATCCCGTCGAACGCGGGCAGGCCGGGGCCGCCGTGCTCCTCCGGGACGTGGACGTTCATCAGGCCGAGCGCGTGCGCCTTCTCGATCACGTCGACCGGATGCTGCGACCGCTCGTCGTACTCGGCCGCCTTCGGCCGGATCTCCTTCTCGGCGAACTCCCGCGCGAGCGCACGCAGCTCGCGCTGCTCGTCCGTGAGCGCGAACGACACGCCCTCCATCGTCTTCTCGACCGTTGCCACCTCGCGCTCCTCCGCGGTTGATTGACTCGTCAGTCAACGATGATAGCCGGGGTTTCCGGAGGCGGGTAGGGTCGCGGGAATGGAGCTCCGCGAGGCCCGCGAGTCGGACGGCGACGCGCTCGCAGCGCTCGCCGCGGCGAGCGCCGACACGGGCGCGATCCGGTACTTCCCGCGCTACCACGGCAACCCGGTCGTGGCGGCCGCGGCGCTCGAGCCGGGCCTCCGCTGGGTCCTGGCCGAGGAGGGCGGCACGCTGCTCGGCGCGGCGCAGATCTCGTTCGGCGAGTGCGAGCTCGAAGGCGAGGTGAGCCCCTTCGCGCTGCTCAACTCGCTGGCGGTGCACCGCGACCACCGCCGGCGCGGCATTGCGCGGGCGCTCACCGACTGGCGCCTCGAGCAGGCCGGCGACGCGGTCGTGCTCGCCAACATCCAGTCCGGCAACGAGGGCTCGTTCGCGAACGCTCGCAGGTGGGCGACGCATTTCATCGGGCAGCTCGCGACGCCGCCGTTCGGCATGCGCGGGCGTGCGCCACGCTCTCCGCTCGCGTTCCGCGACGCCGCGGGCGGCGACTGGGACGCGGCGGCCGCCGGGCTTGCGCGCTTCGAGGCGGGCTGGAACCTGCGCGTGCCCGAGTCAGGCGGGTCGCTCGAGGAGTGGGCGTCGGTCGAGGTGTTCGGCGGACGCATGCGCCGCTACCTGGTCGCGGTCGACGGCGGCGAGGTCGTCGCCGGCGCGGGCTTCGTCGAGGCGGCGCGCGTCACGACGTTGCAGATCGAGCACCTGCCGCCCGCGATTCGCGTGCTCAACCTCGCGCTGCGCGTCGTGCCGAGGGACCGCGTGCTGCGGCAGATCGGCATGAACCGGTTCTGGTGGGCCGACGGCCGCGAGGCCGCGGGCGGCGCGCTGCTCGAGCACGCCCGCTGGACGTTGCGCGACGTCGGCAACGCGATCCTCGTCACGCTCGACCTGCGCGGGCCGCTGCGCGAGGTGCTGCCGCTGAAGCCGTGGACGCCGAAGGCGGTCGGCTCGGTCGCCATCCGGAGCGCGGTCGCCGTCGACGAGTCGACGCTGCTCGCGCCGCTGCTCGGCGGTTGACCACCTCGTACGGGCCGTGCTTCGATGAATGGTGTGGACGCGCTCGCCGCGCAGGCGCCCGGCACGCGCCCGGCACGCTGGATCGCGGTGCCGGTCGTCGCCGGCACGCTCGTGGCGCTGACCGTCGGCCTCGTCGCCGGCCGCACCGAGCCCGGCGCGACGACGGGCTACTTCCGCCTCGTCTTCAGCGACCCGATCCACCTCAAGTCGTGGCTGGCGACGCTCGCCGCTCTCGGCGCGTGCGTGCAGCTCTTCCTCGCCGCGTGGATCTTCCGCAAGCTGCCGTGGGCGCGGCCGGCGTGGGTACCCGCGACGCATCGCTGGATCGGCCGGCTGACGTTCGTCGCGACGCTGCCCGTCGCCTACCACTGCGTGTTCAAGCTCGGCTATCAGACGTACACGACCCGCGTTCTCGTGCACTCGCTGCTGGGCAGCGCATTCTTCGGCGCGTACGTCGCGAAGGTCACCGTCGTGCGCCTGCACCGCTTCCCGCGGTGGGTTCTGCCCACCGCCGGCGGATTGCTCTTCGCGGTCCTCGTCGGACTCTGGTACACGAGCGCCTACTGGTTCTTCACCACCGTCGACAGCGGCCTCTGACGGAGACCACGGCCGCGAGCGGGCGGTAGGCTCGAGCGCGTTCACGATGGGCAAGACCTTCGATCAGATCGACGTCAAGCTCGCCGCCTGGATCGGCGAGCAGCGCCTGTTCTTCGTCGCGACGGCACCGAGCGAGGGAGGCCACGTGAACGTCTCGCCGAAGGGCCCGATCGGCTCCCTCCGGATCGTCGACGAGCGGACGGTCGAGTACGACGACCACGTCGGCAGCGGTGCCGAGACAGTCGCGCACGTGCGCGACAACGGCCGGATCTGCGTGATGCTTTGCGCGTTCGAGGGCCCGCCGCGGATCGTGCGGCTCCACGGGCGCGGCGTGTTCGTGCCGGCGACGGACCCGGGCGAGGACGGCGTGCGCGGCGTGATCCGGGTCGAGGTCGACCGGATCGCGGACTCGTGCGGCTACGGCGTCCCGCTCATGGAGTACGTCGGCGAGCGCCCTCAGCGCGAGCTGTGGCTCGACCGCAAGGGCGCGGACGGCGTGCGCGCCTACGTGCGCGAGCGCAACGCCGAGTCGATCGACGGGCTCGCCGCGCTCGAGACCTAGACCTCGGCAACTCGTCCGAGGGATGCGGGGCGCTCCGCGCGTGCCCGATGGTCTGCTCGTGACCTTGCGGCGCATGGGCATCGGGATCGCGCTCCTCGGCTGGTTCGCGGCCGCCGGGACGGTCGCGCTCGCGGCCGGCTCGAACGCCCTCGCCCTCGGCAGCTACGCCGGCGCGCTGTTCGCGCTCGTCGTGCTCGCGGAGGCGTTCACAGCGGCGGCTTCCCGAGACGGACTCGTAGTCGCAGGACGCGCGCCACGTGCTCGTCGAGCTCGCCTCGACGCGCAAGCGGCACGAGCGCGCTGACCGCCCGCTCCGCGTGCGCGGGGCTCGTGAAGAGCAGCATGTCCGCGCCGGCGCGCGCGGCCTGCGGTGCCCAGCGCTCGACAGGCGCGTCGTGGACGATCGAGAGCGAGTCCGTGATCGCGACGCCGTCGAAGCCGAGGCCGCGCAGGCGGCGGTAGGTCGACGGCTCGAGCGAGGCGCGGTAGCGCGTGCCGTAGAACGCATGGCCGACCATCACGCACGGCACGTCCGCGCGGATCGCCGCACGGAAGGGCGCGAGGTCGCGCGGCCGCACGTGCGCGTCGACGTGCGGGCGGGCATCGGTCGAGTACGTCGCGGTGCCGAGGCCCGGGAAGTGCTTCACGCAGGCGGCGTCGCCGAGCCCGCGCGCGAAAGCAACGCCGAGCGCGCCGCGTCGGAACTGCCGCGGGCCGAGCGGCCCGTCTGGCGCGTCGAGCACCGGCGCGAAGTCGACGTCGACGCGGTTGCCCCTGAGCGCGGCCCGCGTCGCGCGCCCGGCGGCGAGCGCATCGCGCTCGCTCGTGTACGCGGCCGGCGCGCGGTCCGGCGGCAACGATGCGAACGCCTTCACGTCGCCGCCCTCCTGGTCGGCGAAGCGGATGCCCGCTGGGCCCGAGAACACGCGCGGGCTTTCGGTCGTGACGACGACGAGACGCGCCTTCTGCTCCGGCGTCAGCATGAGCAGCGCGAGCAGCACCTGGACGGCCGCGAGGAGATGCACGGCGGTAGGCTAGGCCGCCATGGACTTCGAGCTCACCGACGAACAGCGTCTCATCCAGGACACGGTGCGCGCGTTCGTCGACGAGCGCGTGCTGCCGGTCGCGATCCAGAACGACATCGAGCACAAGCTCGACATGGAGCTGATCGAGGGCATGGCCGAGCTCGGCATCCTCGGCATCGTGATCCCGGAGGAGTACGGCGGCGCCGGGCTCGACTTCGTCTCGGAGGCACTCGCGTGCGAGGAGATCGAGCGCGGCGAGGCCGCGTTCCGGACGCTGATCTCGGTCCACGTCGGGCTCAACTCGCTCGCGCTCCTCAAGTACGGCTCCGAGGAGCAGAAGCAGCGGTGGCTCGCACCGCAGGCGCGCGGCGAGAAGCTCGCCTGCTTCGGGCTGACCGAGCCCGCGGCCGGGTCGGATGTCGCCTCGATGCGGACGACCGCACGCCGCGAAGGCGACACGTTCGTCCTGAACGGCCAGAAGAACTGGATCTCGTACGCGTCGGTCGCCGACCACGCGCTCGTGTTCGCGAAGACCGATCCGAGTGCCGGCCACAAGGGCATCAGCGCGTTCGTGCTCGAGAAGGGCATGCGCGGGTTCACCGCGCGCGACACGGAGAACAAGCTCGGCATCTGGGCCGGCTCCACCGGCGAGCTCTTCTTCGAGAACGTCGAGGTGCCCGCCGAGAGCCTCGTCGGCGACGAGGGCCAGGGTTTCGAGATCGCGATGTACGGCCTCGACCAGGGGCGGTTCACGGTCGCCGCCGGCGCATGCGGTGTCGTGCGCGCGTGCCTCGAGCGGTCGGTCGAGTACGCGCGCGAGCGCGAGACGTTCGGGCAGCCGATCGGCAAGTACCAGTTCGTGCAGGACATGCTCGCGAAGATGGTGCTCGGGTACGAGACGTCGAAGCTGCTCGTCATGCAGGCCGCGTGGATGAAGAACGAGGGGCGGCGCAACACGCGCGAGACGTCGCTCGCGAAATGGCACGCGACGGAGTCCGCGTTCGAGGCGGCACACATGGCGATCCAGATCTTCGGGTCATACGGCTATTCGGCCGAGTACGGCATCGAGCGGTACTTCCGCAACGCGCGCGCGCCGATCATCTACGAGGGCACCACGCAGATCCACAAGATGATGCAGGCCGAGCACGCGCTCGGGTACCGGTCGCTGAACGGTCGCGGCGGCGACGTGTCGCCGCTCTGCTCCTGGGCGCCGGCGCTGTCGCCCGTGCACGCTGCTCGCTAGGTCGACGCACGCCGCTTCGGCCTGGTGTGGAGGAGTCGTCACGCTCTTGTTGCGACGGACGACTTGCGGAGGCAGTTACCTCCCATTACCTCTACCTCATGGCTCATCGCATCCAGATCACGCTCACGGACGAGCAGTACGCCTTCCTCAAAGGCGAAGCCGACCGCAGCAGCGTCTCGATCGCCGAGCTGATCCGCCGCTCGATCGACACGGTCTACGGCATCCTCGGGTTCCGGAAGGTGCACCTGATCACGCACACGCTCGGCCGCCGCTCGGGCCGCGCGATCGACGATCCGGACTTGAGCTACTAGAGCTCGCCGTCGAAGTAGTCGACCGCGGATTCGCGCCGGAAGAGGTGCTTGACCTCGTCGTCGCCCGACCAGACGCCGACCTTGTCCGAATCCGGGTAGACCGCGATGTTGATGTCCGACTTGCCGGACAGCATCGCGACGCGCACGACCGCGTCGCCGTTGTTCGACACCTTGTGCGCACCCTCGGGGCCGGGCGGGAACGACACGGCATCCCACGGCCCGAGCACCGTCTCGCCGCCGGGATGACGCAGCGTCGCCTGACCCTGGAGCACGACCAGCCACTCCTCGAACGGATACTCGAAGTGGTACGGGCAGATGCTCTGCCCGGGCGGCAGCTCGTACACCGAGAGGCCGAGCGCCGACGCGCCGATCAGCGGCCCCACACGCAGGTACGACACGTGGTACCCAGCAGGGTCGTCGTCGTCCGTCCGCAGCTCGACGTCGAAGAGGTTGGCGACGTCGCTCACCCTTCGCCCTCCCAGTAGTCGACCGCGTCGCCGCGGCGGAAGTCGAGACGGTCACCGTCGTCCGCAGGACGCGTCCCGAGCTTGTCGCTGTCCGGGTAGACGGCGATCGACGGTGAGCGATTCGCCGAGAGGACGAGCACGCGGCCCGGACCGCGCATCGAGTGCGCACCGACAGGCCCGGGCGGGAAGCAGACGACGTCGCCCGCACGCAACGAGCGCTCGCCCTCCGGCGTGCGCACCGCGGGCGTTCCCTCCACGACGATCAGCCACTCCTCGACACCGTGGTGGTAGTGGTACGGCCAGGCCGTCTCGCCGTCACCGAGCTCGTAGACCGAGCCGCCGATCTGCGACGACCCGAGCCGGTCGCCCACCCGCGTCAGGCGCCCCGCGAATCCGGGACGCTCCCACTCCCCTTCGAGCTCTACCTGCGCCAGGTTCACGACCTTCGCCACGGCTTCTAGTATCGCGGCGTGACCGCGGTTCTCGCCCTCGCTGCCGCGCTCGCGCTCCCGCCGGTCGGGGTACTCGCACCGGGCCAGAGCCTCGGCGGGGTCCACCTCGGCGACACGCGCGCGCAGGTCGTCGCACGCTGGGGCCACGACTTCGGCACGTGCCGCGGCTGCCGCACGCCGACGCTCTACTTCACGTACCGCCGCTTCGACCCGAAGGGCGCGGGCGTCGCGCTGAAGCGGAATCGTGTCGTCGCCGTGTTCACACTGTGGCAGCCGACTGGTTGGAGGACGACGAAGCGGCTCATCGTCGGCGATTCCGAGGCGCGCGTGACCGAGCTCTACGGCCCGCTGCTCCGGACGACGTGCCCGGGCTACGAGGCGATGATGATCCACCACCGCGACGCGAACACCGCGATCTACGTCCGCAGCGGGTTCGTGTGGGGATTCGGCCTGCTCAGACGGGACGAGCCGGTGTGCCGGGACCGGTGAGCGCGGCTTCGACGCGGATGAGGCGGTACACGACCGGGATCGACGCGATTACGAACAGCGCGCACACCGGCCACAGCGCGCGGTAGCTCGTCAGGTCGATCACGGCGCCCGCGAGCACCGGGCCGACGATCAGGCCGATGCCCTTTGTCGTCGTCGCGAGGCCCGAGGCGGCGCCGCGGTGCTCGACCGGCATGACCTTGAAGAGGAGTCCCCACGCGAGCGTCATGACCGTGCCGCCCGCGATCGCCACGACGAACACGAGCGCGAGGTACCAGTAGTGCCACTCGGTCGCGAGCCCGCCGACGAGGAAGCCGCCCGCGTACACGAACGAGCACACGAAGATCACGGGTGCGAGTCCGAGTCGGTCCCCGATCCGGCCTGCACCCACCGCCGCGACGACGTACCCGCCCGCGACCGCCGCGAGCACGAGCGCCGAGACGCGCGGCGGCTGGTGGAGGAACTTCACGACGTAGTTCACGACCGACACGCGCGCCGCCGCGAACGCTCCCTCCCACGCAGCGTTCGCGGCGAGGAACGCGCGCACGTCCGTGAACTCGCGCAGCACGCGCCAACTGCGGTTCAGGTATGCACGCGTCCCCTCGTAGACCGCGCCGTAGCCGCCGTCCTCGCGCACGAGCCAGATGCACGCACCGCACGCCGCCGCCGTCACGAGCGACGCGACGAGGAACGGCAGCGGGTGCCACACATCGAGCAGCAGGCCGCCGCCGATCAGGCCGAGGCCGAGCGCGATCCCGCGCATGATGTGCTGCACGCCCTGCGCGCGGCCGTACGTCTGCGGGTCGAGCAGGTCCGGGTACAGCCCGCGGTACGGCGGCTCGAAGACGTAGTACGCGAAGAAGAAGGCGAAGAGGACGAGCGCCATCGTCCAGAAGTTCGGCATGAACGCCACGAGTGCGAGGCAGAACGCCATCGGGCCGAGCGCGACGATCATGAACGGGCGCCGGCGGCCGAGCGGGGTGTGGAACGTGTCCGACCACGGGCCGATCACCGGCGACAGCGCGAGCGCGAACAGGCCCTCGGCGCCGAGCACGAGGCCGATCAGCGTCCCCGAGTCGGTGAACCGCCCGAGGAGGACCTGCAGGTAGGTCGTCGTCGTGATCGCGAACGCGAGCCCGAACGCGCCGAGGCCGAGCGACCACACGAGCCCGCGGCGCAGCGGAACCAGGCCCGAGCCGGACAGCGCGGGACCCGTGGTCGGCGTATCCGCGCGCCGCTCCTCCACTCTCGTCCCAGCGTAATGACAGGATGTGTCGACGTGCTGCCCCTCGCCCAGGTGGTCGTCGCCGATCTGACTCGGTACCTCCCAGGCCCCTTCGCGGCTCGCGAGCTCCTGCGCATGGGCGCGCGCGTGGTGAAGATCGAGCCGCCCGACGGCGACCCCACCGCGACGTTCGCGCCCGAGCACTACCGCGCGCTGAACGAGGGCAAGGAGATCCTCGCGTGGGACGCGCGCTCCGAGCCGCCGCCCGACGTGCTGCGAGAGGCGGACGTGGTGCTCGAAGGGTTTCGACCTGGCGTATGGGAGCGGCTCGGCGTCGAGGTCGCCGAGCGGACGATCGTCTGCTCGATCACCGGCTTCGGCACGAACGACGAGCGCGCGCTGCACGCCGGCCACGACCTGAACTACCTCGGCTACGCAGGCGTGCTCGACGACACGGCGCCGTGCGTCCCGCCCCTGCAGATCGCGGACCTCGCGGGCGGTGCGCAGCGCGCGGTGATCGAGGTGCTCGCCGCGCTGCTCGAGCGCGAGCGCACCGGACGCGGCGCGCGGCTCGTCGTGTCGATGACGCACGCGTCGCACGAGCTCGTCGCGCACCGCGTCGGCGGCGACCCGGTGCCGCGGCTCCTCACCGGCGGCGTCGCGTGCTACCGGATCTACGCGACGGCCGACGACCGCTGGCTCACGGTCGCGGCGCTCGAGCCGAAGTTCTGGCGGCGCCTCTGCGAGCTCGTCGAGCGGCCTGACCTCGTCGACCGGCAGCTCGACGCGGACCTGCCGGAGCTCGCCGAGCTCTTCGCGTCGCGGCCGCTCGCCGAGTGGCTCGAGCTACTCGAGGGCAAGGACACCTGCGTGGGACCCGTGCTCACGCTGCAGGAGGCGGCCGCGCAGCTCACGTGAGCGCGTTCGCCGCACTCGTCGCCGCGGCCGCACTGCCGCTCGGCTACGCGCCCGCCTGGAACCCGGACGGCACGCGCGTCGCGTACACGCGCGGTCCGGACGTCTGGGTCGCCGACGCGAACGGCACGCACCGCTCGCGTCTCGTCCGCAACGGCGCCGACCCCGCGTGGGCGCCGGGCGGCCGCGCGATCGCGTTCGTTCGCAACGGCGCGGTGTGGACGG
>JBKPLI010000105.1:0-6169 GCA_046731555.1 Actinomycetota bacterium
GGCCGTGGGGCCTGCCTTGCCTGCGGTGCTTCGAGAACCTGGCCGAAAGTGGACACATCATCCTCCTCGTCCGATTCAGCGCGTGCTTCGTACGCAGAGCCACGATGCCAGGTGCCCCGCGCCGCGTCACTGCCGTCAACAGGCGAGTCGCAGACCCGCTGGCGGGCGAATCACAAGTACCGCTAGCTGCATTGCGCTCGCCGGTCGGCTGAGCCACCGTGTAACCGTGAACATGCAGTGCCTGCTTGTGGACGACAGCGAGGAGTTCCTCGCGTCGGCGGCGCGGCTCCTCGAGTCGCAGGGAATCGATGTCGTCGGCCGTGCCAGGACGCGGGACGAAGCGCTCGAGCTGGCGGCCACCCTGGAGCCGGATCTCGTTCTCGTCGACATCGAGCTCGGGGCGGACGACGGCATCGAGCTCGCGTACGTGCTCAAGGAGCGTTCGCCCTCGCTTCAGCTGATCCTCATCTCGGCGTACCGGCGCGAGGAGCTCGGCGACCTGATTTCGGATGGGCGCTCGCTGAAGTTCCTCCCGAAGAGCGCACTCGGCGCCCGCGCGATCGCCGGGCTGCTTGCCTAACGCGCGGCGAGGAAGATAAGGACGGCGAGTACGCGCCGATGGGCGTCCTGAGTCGCCGGCAGGCGGAGCTTCGACAGGATGCTCCGGACATGCTTCTCGACGGCGCCTTCGGTGACGAAGAGGCGCCCCGCGATACCGAGATTCGAATGGCCCTCCGCCATCAACTCGAGCACCTCGCGCTCGCGCGGAGTCAGGTCTGCGAGCGGGTCGTCCTTTTGCCTTTCTGCGACCAGCTCCTGCACGACGGCGGTGTCGACGACCGAGCCGCCTTCCGCGATCCGCTCGAGCGCGTCGACGAGGTCGGCGGACTTCATGACCCTGCTCTTCAACAAGTAGCCGAACCGCTCGCCGCTCTGCAGGAGGTCGATCGCGGTCTCGATCTCGACGTGCGCCGACAGGAGCAGGATCCCGATCTCAGGCCGCTCGGCGCGAATGGCCCGCGCGGCGTCGAGACCCTCCCAGGTCTGCGTCGGCGGCATGCGGATATCGATGATCGCCAGGTCCGGGAGTTGCTCGCGCACGACGCTCGAGAGCGCGTCGGGATCCCCGGCCTGGCCGACGACCTCGAATCCTGCGTCGGTCAGAAGGCTGGCGATTCCCTCGCGCAGGAGAACATCGTCCTCCGCGACGACGACGCGGCTCCCGGCCATCTCGCGGTACAGCTTACGCCGCACGCGTCGCGTCTTTCGTGCTGGACACGCGCGGTCTGCGGACGCTGTAATGCGGAGTGACGTGGCATCCCGCGCCGACACTCGGGCGCGAGCCGACCGTCTGCTGGCCGAGGAGCAGGCCGCACTGCGGCGCGTTGCGACGCTAGTCGCCGCTGGAGCAACGGCCGAGGAGTTGTTTGCCGCCGTCGTCGACGAGGCTGCGGCCGTGCTCGACGTGACAACCGTCATGCTCGGCCGCTACGACGAGGCAAACAGCACCCTCACCGTGCTCGCCTCCCTGAACGAACTCACCCTCCTACGCGGCACTCGCTGGCCGCTTGACGGGCCGAGCGTGGCGGCGTCGGTTCTCGCGACAGGACGGTCGGCTCGCATCGACGACTACGCGGGGCTCCACGGCTCGATCGCGGCCGGCGTCCGCGACTCGTCGATCACCTCGGTCGTCGGTGCCCCGATCTCGGTGGACGGCACCGTGTGGGGCGTGATGGTCGTCGGCGCGCGTGGCGGCGACATCCTCCCGCCGGACAGCGACACGCGACTGGCCGACTTCGCCGAGCTCGTGGCGACGGCGATCTCGAACGCCGAGTCACGCGAGCGGCTCGAGTTCCTGCTCAGCGAACAGGCGGCGCTGCGACGCGTCGCGACGCTGGTGGCACAGGCGGCAAGGCCGACAGACATCTTCGGCGCCGTCGCCGGTGAGGTCGCACGCGTGCTCGACCTGCCGGGCGTCGAGGTCGTGCGGTACACCGCCGACGGTAGGGGCACGATCGTCGCGACCGCGGGCTATCACCGATTCCCGACTGGAAGCAGCTGGCCGCTCGAAGAGGGAACGATCATGGACATGGTGCGCGCGACGGGCAGCCCGGCCCGCCTCGAGTCCTACGACGGCCTCTCAGGGAGCATCGCGGAAGCAAGCCGGCGTGCGGGGTTCAGGTCGGCGATCGGAGCCCCGATCGTCGTCGACGGCGCGACGTGGGGCGTGATCGTCGCGATGTCGTCGCTACCCGACCGCATCCCGGACGGCGCCGAGGTCAAGCTCGGCCTCTTCACGGACCTCGTTGCGACCGCCGTCTCCAACCTCCAGGCGCACGACGACCTGCGCGGGCTGGCAGACAGGCAGGCCGCGCTTCGGCGGGTCGTGACGCTTGTGGCGCGCGAGTCGTCTCCTGATGAAGTGTTCGGTGCGGTCACCGAGGAGGCTGCGCGTGTCCTACGGCTCGCGGCCGTCGCGCTGCTTCGCTTCGATCCCGACCTTACCGCGACACTCGTCGCGCAATCGCGTACGCCGTGGGACCCACCGCCGTTGGGCACCCGTCTGCCGCTGGAGGGCGAGAACGTCGTCGCACTGGTGCTGCGGACGGGGCAACCCGCTCGTGTCGACGATTGGGCGACGAGTACCGGTCCGCTCGCCGGCATCGCGGAGAGCCTGGGTGTTCGCTCGACCGTGGCTTGTCCGATCGTCGTCGGCGGGCGGCTCTGGGGCACGCTGATCGCCGCGACGAGCCGGAGCGAGCCGCTGCCGGCGGACACCGAGTCGCGGCTCGGCGAGTTCACCGAGGTGGTGGCGACGGCGATCGCGAACACAGAGGCGCGCGCCGAGCTGTCGAGGCTCGCAAACGAGCAGGCCGCGCTCCGGCGAGTGGCGACGCTCGTCGCCGAGGGCAGCAGCCCGACCGAGGTGTTCGACGCCGTCTGCGAGGAGACCGGGCGCTTGGGCGAGGCGACCAGCGTCAACCTCTCCCACTACACGCCGGACGGTGTCAACGTGACGATGGCCGGCTGGAGCCTGCGCGATACACACGTTCCGGTCGGCACCCGATTCCCGATCACGCCTGACACGATCGCCGGCGAGATCGCGCGAACGCACGTTGCGGCACGCATCGACAGCTGGGAGGGAGCGACGAGCGAGCTCGCAAAGCTCGTGCGTGCACGCGGCGTCAGGTCGTCGGTCGGCGCGCCGGTCGTCGTCGACGGTCAGCTCTGGGGCGCGCTGGTCGCGGCCACCGACCGCGAGGAGCCGCTTCCGGTTGGCACCGAGATCCGCCTCGCGCGTTTCACCGACCTGATCGCGACAGCCGTCGCCAACGCGACGACGCGGTCCGACTTGATCGCCTCGCGCGCGCGCATCGTCTCTGCGGGCGACGAGGCGCGCCGGCGCATCGAGCGCAACCTGCACGATGGGACGCAGCAGCGGCTGATCGCGCTCGGTCTCGACCTTCAGCGCATCCGACCAACCATCCCGGTTGAGCACGACGTCGCACACGAAGGGCTCGAGCGCGCCGGGCGGGATCTCGAGTCGGTGCTCGAGGACTTGCGCGAGCTCTCGCGCGGCCTCCATCCGCCGCTGCTCTCGCGGCGCGGTCTTCGCCCGGCGCTCCGGGCGGTCGCTCGTAGGTCGCCGATCCCCGTCGAGCTCGACATCGACCTCCCCGAGCGGCCGCCGCCGCCGCTCGAGACCGCCGTGTACTACGTCGTGTCGGAGGCGGTCACGAATGCGATCAAGCACGCACACGCGTCGTCGATCTCGGTCACGATCTCGACCGACCACGCCGGGGGACCTTTCGGCGTCGGCCTCGACGGACGCGGGCGAATCGTCAACCTGCACGCGACGATCGTGGACGACGGCGTCGGCGGTGCCGTGCCGAGCGAAGGCTCCGGGTTGATGGGACTCTTTGACCGCGTCGATGCGCTCGGCGGGCGAGCCGCACTCGACACGCCGGGGGGTGGTGGGACCAGGATCTCGATCGAGCTTCCGCTCGAGTCTCCGTCGCCGCCGCCCTAGCTGTCGATCCGCCACATGTGAAACGCCGGGCCGTCGCTCGGGAGGACGCCGTCGCGCACGTCTTCTCCGTAGAGGGTGTCGACGTGGGTGAACGGAACCGAGATCGGGTCATGCGGCGCGCGCGCCGCGAGGCAGAGGACGCGCTCCGCCCTCGTCTCGCGGAGGTACGCGATCGCGTCGTCGCCGACGTGGACGAAGCGGATGCCGCCGCGGGCGAGCGCGTCGCTCGAGCGGCGCAACGCGATCAGCCGCCGGTACTCGCCGAGGAGGTGCTCGTCCCAGCGCTCGGTGTGGTCCCACGGCATCGTACGCCGGGTGTCGTAGCCCGACGCGCCGTCGAGGCCGATCTCGGCGCCGGCGAAGACCATCGGCACGCCGGGCGACGTCATCTGCAACCCGACACCGACGACCTCCCGCTCGCGCGAGTCGGCAACTCGTCCGAAGCGCGGCGTGTCGTGGGTGTCGAGCATGAGCCACGAGTGGAGTGACGACTCCCACGGAGCGCCGGCACGCGACGAGCACATGACGGCGACCGCGTCGTCGCCGGAATAGGACGGTGCCGGCGCCGACGCGAAGATGTCGAAGACGTCGGGACCGATCGCCTCGCCGCGGAGCCACCACCACACCGGCCGGAGGAAGCCGGCGTAGTTCATGACGCCGTGCCACCCGCGGCCGTCGAGATCGGGGCGGAAGTCGTGCCAGTACTCGGCGAGAAGCAGGGCGTCGCCGACCTGCTCGCGCATCCACCGCGCCATCTCCGCGTTGAGGTCGACCTCGCGGTGGCGGCCGACCATCGGCGCCGCGCCGATCCGCCAGCCGTCGAGGGCGACGTCGAGCCATCGACGGACGCTTGCGCTCATCCGCGACCGGAGCTCGGACGAGCGCCAGTCGAACCTCGCCATCTCCTTGTACCCGAACCAGCTCGCGTAGCCGTGTGTCTCGGACCGGTCGAACAGGAAGAACGACCGCTCGACCGACGACGGGTTCGCCTGTGCCTTGAGGAACCACTCGTGCCGACTGCCGCTGTGGTCGAGCGAGAGGTCGCCGATCAGCCGCAGGCCCCGATCGTGTGCGGCGCGGCCAAGCGACTCGAGCGCGGCGTCGCCGCCGAGCAGTGGGTCGACGCGATCGAACGAGGTCGGGTCGTAGCGATGGTTGCTCTCGCCGGGGAAGAACGGCGTCAACCAGATGACATTCGCGCCCAGCGACTCGACGTGGTCGAGTCGCTGCTCGACACCGCGGAGATCGCCGTAGAAGAGCTCGCGGTGTGGATTGCGCGTGTGCGAGTCCGGGAGCCGATCCCAGTCGCGCCGGACGGCCCAAGACGGTTCCTCGCGTGCCGCTCCGCTCGATGCGAAGCGGTCGAGGAACACCTCGTACACGACCGACGAGAGGTGCCAGTCGGGCCCGCCGGGGTCGGCACTGAGCTTGAAGTCATCCGCGGGCGAGACCTCCTGCCGATGCGATCCGGCGCCGTTGAGCCAGCGGTAGCCGAGACGCCCGCCGGTCATCAGCCACCGATAGGAGACGACGGGATTGTGCAAAGGAACCTCGGCGCGCCACCACACGTCGCCGGCCACGTGCGCGTCCACCGACGCCTTGACGGTCCGCGGCTCGCCGTCCTCGACGTAGCGAAGCAGCACGGCGTCCGCGTCGCCCTCGCGGGTGCGGAGGCGCAGCTCCGCAAAGTCGCCGAGGCGGTCGACGTAGAGCTCCGACCCGTCGTGATGAGGCCGCGCGAGCAGCGACGCGCGTGCGGGTTCGCCGAGCGCGGCGGTCATGGCGTGATGCTACGCCTCGACGGCCGCCGGGCTCGGGGCGGCTAGGTGGCGAGGAGGACGATGAAGCCGGCGACCGCGGCGGTGTACACGAGCAGTCCGACGATCGCGACGAGGTAGTCGGAGTCGCGTTCCTGGGTTCGAACGTCCTTGGCCAAGGGAGGCAGCACACGAAGCAGAATCGGCAGGAGCGACACGGCGAGGCCGATCGTGACGGCGATCGCTGCTCCCGTCTGCCCGTGGTGGAGGATCGCCCACAACGACCCGAAGACGGTCGCGCCGAGCACGCCCGCGAGCAGGGCGCTCAGCCGCGGATCGGGGAGTTCGTCGACGTCGCGCCGTCGTTCGCTCCCGCGATCGA
>JBKPLI010000106.1:0-18693 GCA_046731555.1 Actinomycetota bacterium
CGTCGGGCGTCGGCTTGAGGATCACCTGGTACTGGAAGTAGTGCTGGAACCGCATCGGGTTCTCCCCGTAGCGGCCGTCGAGCGGGCGGATGACCGGCTCGACGTAGGCGGTCCGCCACGGCTTCGGGCCGAGGCTGCGGAGGAAGGTCGCCGGATTCATCGTCCCCGCCGCGACCTCCGTGTGGTACGGCGTCAGCAGCACGCAGTGCTGCTCCGCCCAGTAGCGCTCCAGCGCGAGGATCATGTCCTGGTAGGTTCGGCCGGCCATGTCGCCAGATCGTACGGACCGCTGGGAGGAGCACGCGTTCGAGAGCGCCGCGCTCCGTGGGAACCCGCTCGGCGACCCGCACGTCCGGCCCCTCTTCGTCTGGACGCCGCCGTCCTACGACTCGGAGCCCGAGCGCCGCTACCCGTCCGTTTACGTGATCCAGGGCATGACGGGGATGGCGCCCGCGTGGTTCAACGTACGGCCGTGGGAGACCTCGTTCCCCGACGCCGTGACGGAGCTCGCGCCGGAGGCGGTGGTCGTGCTCGTCGACGCGTTCACGGCGGTCGGCGGCTCGCAGTTCATCGACTCACCGGCGATCGGCCGCTACCACACGTACCTCTGCGACGAGATCGTGCCGTGGATCGACGAGCGCTACCGCACCTTCGACGCGCCGGCGCACCGCGGCATCCAGGGCAAGTCCTCGGGCGGCTACGGCGCGATGGTCACGCCGATGCTGCGGCCGGACCTGTTCGGCGGGCTCGCGACGCACGCCGGCGACGCGCTGTTCGAGGTCTGCTACGCGCTCGAGTTCGCGCCGGCGGCGCGCGCGCTGCGCGACAAGTACGACGGCTCGTGGGACCGGTTCTGGGAGAACTTCCGCTCCGGTCGGCCGGTGCTCGCCGACAAGGACGATCCCGTGCTCGTCAACACGTACGCGATGGCCGCCGCGTACTCGCCACGCGACGACGGCACGGTCGAGCCCGTGTTCGACGTCGAGACCGGCCAGACGTACCCCGAGGTCTTCGAGCGGTGGCTCAAATGGGACCCGGTGCGCATGGCCCGCGAGCCGCGCGTCGCCGAGGCGCTCCGCGAGATGCGCGCGATCTGGATCGACAGCGGCAAGAGCGACGAGTACTTCCTCGACCTGGGTGCGACGGCGTTCAGGCGCGCCCTCGAGGAGATCGGTGTGCCGGACGAGGTCGTGCGCTTCGAGCTCTTCGACGGCCGCCACGGCAACATCAACTGGCGCTACCCGCTCTCGCTCGCGTGGCTCGTCGAGCGGCTCTCGCCGTAGCGCGACGAGCTGCTCTAGGTTGTCGCACGCGCGCGCGACGCCCACCCACCACCCCGCCAGCCACCCGGGGGACTTCGGACCACAGTGCCAGGCGAACCGTGACGCGTGTGTGACGGGTCCGCGCCGATTGTGTGACGTCTCGTCCACACCGTAGAGTCGGGCCGTGGCGCGCCTGACGAACATCACGTTCGCCTGCGCCGAGCCCGTTCAGCTCGCGGAGTTCTGGGCCGCGGCGCTCGGCTACCGGCCGGTCGAGCTCCCATCCGAGGTGATGGAGCCGATCCAGCGCGAGATCGACGCCGGCATCCTCGATCCGACCGCGTGGGCGATGCTCGCCCCGCCGGACGGCGTCGGGCCGCGGCTCCTCTTCCAGCGGCGCCCGAAGAGCGCACCGGCGGACATCCCGATCCATCTCGACATCAACGCCGACGACCGCGAGGCTGAGGTCGCCCGGCTCGTCGGCCTGGGCGCGACGCAGGTCGAGACGAAGTCGCACACGATCGGCGGCTTCACGGAGACGTGGACGGTGATGCGCGACCCGGAGGGCAACGGCTTCTGCGTGCAGTGAGCTACCGCTCGGGCGGCGGGCGCTCCATCACCTTGTAGCCCGGCACGTCGAAACCGAACTTGCGGTACAGCGTGTGCGCGTCCTCGGTGTGCAGCAGCCAACGCCGGTCGGCGAACGGGCCGTTCTCGACCATCTCGCGCACGAGCTCCGCGCCGAGCCCGCGGCCGCGGTGCTCGGCGAGCACGTACACGTCGGCGAGGTAGACGAACGAGACGCCGTCGGTCGCGGCGCGGCAGAAGCCGACCTGCTCGCCGTCGAGGTAGAGACCGACGACGCGGGCCGCCTCGCGCACGAGCCGCTCCTGGACGTCGCGCGGCCGGCCGAGCGCCCAGTACGCCTCGTTCGCGAGGTACGCGTGCACGCGGTCGAGGTCGATGCGCGCGGGATCGTCATCGAGCTCGTAGCCGTCGCCGAGGTCGCGCCGCACGCCGTGGCTCCTCAGGCGCTGAGCGTTCGGAGGCGGAAGCCGCCGTGTTCCTCGTACGAGGACGTGACGACCGTGAGCGCGTCGCGGCGCGCCCGGTCGTCGAGACCGGCCGCAGGCGCGTCGGCGAGCGGCGTGGAGAGCAGCCGCTCGATCCCCGCCAGCGCCTCGCCCGACAGCCGGAGCGCGCCGTCGGCGTGCACGCGGCAGACCGCCCCGCCCGCACGCGGCGAAAACCCGACGAGGCCGCCGTCCCCGCACTCGACGCAGCTCGTCACGTGGGGCAGGTAGCCCGACAGCCACAGCAGCTTGAGCTGGAACGAGAGCACGAGCGGGTCGAGCGCGGGCCGCGCGCGTCCCTCCGGCACCGGTGCCTCGTCGACGAGGTCGAGGAAGCGCGCGAGTGCGCCGAACGCGCGCTGGTTCGCCTCAGGCTCGCCGAACAGCCGCAGCATCGCCTCCGCGCCGATCAGCCCGATCGCGAGGCGGTAGGGATCCTCGCGCGTCGCGCGGTGCGACCGGATGAGCTCGACCCCCGTGACCGTGTGCAGCTCGCCCGAGCCCTCGTGGAGCAGCAGCTCGACGTGCGACAGCGGCTCGAGCCGCGCGCCGAAGCGCGACTTCGTCTTGCGCGCGCCCTTCGCGATCGCGCCGACGCGGCCGCGGTCGGCTGTGTAGAGGTGGAGGATGCGATCGGCCTCCGAGAAGCGCAGCGACCGCAGCACGATCGCCTCCGTCTTGTACGTGCGGCCGGCCACCGAGGCCCAGTCTAGAGCGGGCACCGGGGAATCCCGGGAGCGGGTTTCCGCGTTACAACCCTGGTGCCCAGGATTCGGATGTACACGACGCGGTGGTGCGGCTACTGCGTCCGCGCGAAGGCGCTGCTCGACTCGAAGGGCCTCGCGTACGAGGAGATCCACCTGGACGACGATCCCGCGTTCCGCGCGAAGCTGCTCGACCTCACGGGCGGCTGGACCGTCCCGCAGATCCTGATCGACGACCGCCCGATCGGCGGCTACACCGAGCTCTGGCGCCTCGACCGCGACGGCCGGCTCGACGCGCTGGTCGCCGCCTAGGCTTCCGGCCGTCCGACGGGGCCGTCAGACGCGCTCGTCGACGAGCTCGTAGAGCTTCCCGTCCGGGAAGCGGACGTGCACGTACCGCATCCGGTCATTGCGCGTCACCGGCCCCTCCGGCTCGACGCCCCCACGCGCGAGCTCCGCGAGCGCCTCGTCGACGTCGTCCACGAGCAGGCCGATCGTTCGGCTCGTCTCCCCCAGCTCGCGCGGGCCGGCGACGGCGAAGACGGTGCCGTCCTCGAGCTCGAAGGCGTCCGCGGCGACGCTGCCGATGTCGACGCGCCGGAGGCCGAGGGTCCGCTCGAGGAACTCGCACGTCTCGGATCGCCGATCGGTCGCCGTGCCGACGAAGGTGATGCCGCGTACGCGAATCATCCTCGCCGCACCTGGCAGCGTGGGCAGTACCAGGTCCCGCGACCGGCGGCACGAATCTTCTCGATCGGGGTCCCGCAGCGGTCGCAGGGCTCGCCGGCCCGGCCGTACACCTTGAATTCGCGTTGCATTCCGCCGGACGAGCCGTCGGGCAGCGCGTAGTCGCGCAGCGTGGAGCCCCTCCGTGCGATCCCGTGCTCGAGGGCGCGCCTGATGCCGCGATGGAGTGCACGCAGCTCGTCCGGCCCGAGAGCGCGTGCCGGCGTCAGCGGATGGATGCGTGCGCGCCAGAGCGCCTCGTCGGCGTAGATGTTCCCCACGCCGGCGACCGTGCGCTGGTCGAGGATCGCGGCCTTGACCGGCGCGCGCCGGTGCCGGAGGCGCTCCGCGAGATGGCGGGCGCGGTAGTCGGCGTCGAGCGGCTCGCGCCCCACGCGCGCATCGACGTACGCATCGACCTCCGGCGGCTCGAGCAGCAGCCATGTCCCGAACCGGCGCACGTCGCGATAGGCGACATCCGACCCGTCGTCTAGCTTGACAACGGCGCGCCTGTAGGGATCTTCCGGAAGGCTCCCGGCGGGCGCGTGACGCAGCGACCCCGTCATGCGGAGGTGAACCAGGAGAGCGCGCCCCGACTCGAACCGAACAACCAGATACTTGCCGCGACGGCCGACCTCGCGCACCCGCTCGCCCTCGAGCTCGCGCGCGACGTCGACCGGGTCGAGCGGCCGCGTCAGGCGGCCGTCGGCGATCTCGACCGACTCGAAGCGCCTCCCTTCGAGCGCGGGCGCGAGCTGCCGGCGAACGGTCTCGACCTCGGGGAGCTCCGGCATCGGCGCACCGTACCGACGGCGCGGTCGCACACGCCGCGCGGGCCTGGCTAGCCGACGACCTCGAGCAGGACCGGATGCTCGCGCGGCGGCTCGTCGCCGAGCTCGTAGGCGCGAAGGATCTCGTCCACGGCCGCCTCGGCGGACGCCTCGTCCCGCGCGTGGACCTCGGCCAGCGTCTCCCCCGCCTCGACGCTGTCACCGCGCTTCCGGACGCAGACGACGCCGACGGCGTGGTCGATCTCGTCGTCCTTCGTCCGCCGGCCCGCGCCGAGGTGGAGTGCCGCCACGCCGACGTCGATCGCGCCGAGCCGCGCGACCGTACCCGCGCGTGGCGACGCGACCTCGCGCACGAGCGGCGCGCGCTCGAGGGCGTCCTCGTCGGCGTCGCCGCCCTGCGCCACGATCCAGCGCCGCCACGCGGTCTCGGCCGACCCGTCCGCGATGGCCGCCTCCGCGCGCCGCCGGCCCTCGGCCGCATCCACGCCGAGGTCCGAGAGGGCGAGCAGCCGCGCGCACGCGTCGAGGACGAGCTCCGTGAAGTCGGCCGGTCCGCGCCCGCGCACCGTGTCGAGCGCCTCGCGCACCTCGAGCGCGTTGCCCACGGCTGCGCCGAGCGGCTCGTCCATGTCGGTCAGCAGGCACACGACCTCGCGGCCCGCCTCCCGGCCGAGGGCGATCATCGTCTCGGCGAGTTGACGCGCCTCGTCGAGCGTCTTCATGAAGGCGCCGTCGCCGACCTTCACGTCGAGCACGATCGCCTGTGCGCCCGCTGCGAGCTTCTTCGACATGATCGACGCCGCGATCAGCGACGGCTGGTCCACGGTCGCCGTCACGTCGCGCAGGCCGTACAGGAGCTTGTCGGCGGGAACGAGGTCGGCGGTCTGCCCGATGATCGCGAGCCCGACGTCGCGCACCTGCTCGACGAACTCGTCGGTGGAGAGCTCGACGCGGTACCCGGGGATCGACTCGAGCTTGTCGAGCGTCCCGCCGGTGTGGCCGAGGCCCCGGCCGCTCATCTTCCCGAACGGGACGCCGCACGCTGCGACGATCGGGCCGACGGCGAGCGAGGTCTTGTCGCCGACGCCGCCGGTCGAGTGCTTGTCGACCACCTTCCGGCCGAGCGCGGCGCCGAGATCGAGGGTCTTGCCGCTCCGGATCATCGCGTCGGTGAGCGCGAACGTCTCGCGCGGCGACAGGCCGCGGAAGAACACGGCCATCGCGAACGCCGCCATCTGGTAGTCCGGCACCTCGCCGCGCGCGTAGCCGAGGACGAGCTCCCCGATCTCGGCGTCGCCCAACTCCTCGCCGTCGCGTTTGCGCTGGATGAGCTCTGCGGGCCGGATCATCGCGTCGCGACGAAGACGGTCGAGGCGCGGCGCACGAGGAAGGGCAACGCGACGTGCTCCGGCACCGGCGACGTCTCAGCCCCGACCGAGTCGCGATACGCGACGAGCTTCGCGCGGTCCCGCACCGTCACGACGCCGACCGCGTCACGCCGCTCGATCTGCGCAAAGTGACGCTGGAGAAGCGCCGCGCCGGTCTCGCTGCTGAAGCCCATCTCGAAGCCGCGGTACGCGATCAGCTCGCGGAGCTCGCGCAGGTGCTCGAGGGAGTTGGTCGCGGCGACGAGACGACCGCCGGGCCTGAGGATTCGTGCCAGCTCGGCGAGGCCGCGGTCGAGGTCCGGCACGTGGTACAGCATCCACGCGGCGACAACCGTGTCGAACGATTCGTCCTCGAACGGCAGCGCCTGCACGTCGCCGATCTGCGCGTCGATCCCGCGCGCCCGCGCGAGCTCGACCATGCGCGGCGAGCTGTCGACGTAGCGGACGTCCGCGCCGAGCTCGCGCGCCATGCGCTCGGACACCTCGCCGGGGCCGCCGCCGACCTCCAGCACCCGATGCGGCGACGCCTCGACGATCGCCTGCCACAACAGCTCGCGCGGGTCGGGTCCGGTCGTCTCCTCGTACAGCGCCCGCCGCGCGAGCAGGTTGCCCTCGGACGCGTACTGCTCGTCGACGCGCTGCGGATCGTCGAGCGGCATCAGGGCGCACGCTCGCACACGAAGACCGACACGGCACGGCGTGCGACGAACGGCTCCGGCAGCTCGGCGGGCACGTTCGCGACGAAGGGCGACATCGCGATCGACGCCTCGACATACCCGACGACGTCCTCGCGGGTCGCGTACTCGACGACGCCGTCGACGTCCTCGCGTGTCACGTCCGCGAAGTGCCGCTCGAGCAGCTCGCGCCCGTTCTCGCGCGTGAACGTCGACGGCGACGGCCCGCTGCCCACGAGGTCGCGCAGCTCCTGCAGATGGAACGCGGAGTTCGTGATCGCGACGAGCCGGCCGCCGGGACGCAGCACGCGCGCGAGCTCGGCGAGGCCGCGGTCGAGGTCCGGGACGTGGTACAGCATCCACGCGGCGATCGCGCAGTCGAACGCGCCGTCCGCGAACGCGAGCTCCTGCACGTCGCCCAGGCGCGCGTCGACACCCCGCGCTCGCGCGAGCTCGACCATGCGCGGCGAGACGTCGACGGCGACCACCTCGGCGCCCGTCTCCGCGGCCACGCGGGCGGCGAGCTCGCCCCACCCGCAGCCGACCTCGAGCACACGCACGGGCCGCGCCTCGGCGACCACCTCGACCGCGAGCCGCTGGACGTCGCCCGCCTGGAATGCGCTCGCCCGCCGGCGCAGCCGCTCGTCGCTCGCGTACTCCGCGGCGACGACGCCTGGATCGTCGAGCCGCGTCACGATGCCTTCTCCGCGACGAACCTCGTGTGGAACGTGCATGCCGGCAACGGCAGCTCGGGCTCGTCGGTCACGCGCTCGCGCAGTGTCACGCTCCGTCGACGATCGAGGTTCCCGGGATCCCGCGCGACGGCGACTTGCCGCCGAGCCACGCGTTCACGGTCGCGCCGACGTCCGCGAACTCGCCGTCGTGCCTGCGCCCAGCTGCGTTGCGCCCTTCGACGTACGCAAGCAGCAGTGCGTGCTCGCGCGAGTGGTCGGTCGACGGCGTCGTGGGGTCGCAGCCGTGGTCGGACGTGAGGATGAGCAGGTCGCCGTCGCGCAGCGCGTCGAGGATGCCCGGCAGCCGGCGGTCGAAGTCCTGCAGGCAGCGGTGGAAGTTCTCCGGGTCGTTGCGGTGGCCCCAGAGCATGTCGGTCTCGACGAGGTTCACGAACACGAACCCGTCGTCGATTCCGCGGAGCAGCTCCTCCGTGCGCTGGATGCCGTCGACGTTCGACTTCGTGGGGAACGACTCGTCGATGTCGCGCCCCGCGAAGATGTCCGAGATCTTCCCGACGCCGTACACCTTCTTGCCCGCGTCGCGCACGAGCGACAGGTAGTTCGGGCGGCGCGGCTCGAGTGAGAAGTCGTGCCGGTTCGGCGTGCGCGTGTACTCGCCGGGCGAGCCGACGAACGGCCGCGCGATCACGCGACCGACCGCGTGCTTGCCGGTGAGGATCTCGCGCGCGACGCGGCACGCCTCGTACAGCTCCTCGAGCGGGATCGTCTCCTCGTGCGCGGCGATCTGGAACACGGAGTCGGCGCTCGTGTAGACGATCCACTTGCCGGTGCGCTGGTGCTCCTCGCCGAGCTCCTGGATGATCTCCGTCCCGCTCGCCGGCCTGTTGCCGAGCACACCGCGGCCGGTGCGGTTCATGAACGGGTCGATCACGTCGTCCGGGAAGCCGTGCGGGTAGGTCGGCATCGCCGTCGGCGTCACGACACCCATCAGCTCCCAGTGGCCGGTCGTCGTGTCCTTGCCGCGCGACCGCTCGAACAGCCGCCCGGCCACCGCCGGCGCCCCCGGGTGCGGCGGGCAGCCCTCCATCGGCTGGATGTTCCCGAACCCCAGCGCCTCCAGAGTCGGCAGGTCGAGCCCGCCCACGGCGTGCGCGACGTTGGCGAGCGTGTTCGAGCCTTCGTCCCCGAACTCCGCGGCGTCCGGCAGCTCCCCCGCTCCGACGGCGTCCAGCACGATGACGCACGCGCGCGGCACGCGGCTATCCTAGTTCCCGTGGAGACCGTGCTCGGCCTCATCGGGATGGCCATCTTCATCGTCGGCGTGATCGCCCTCGCGGCCGCGACGACCTGGCTCGTCGTGAAGATCAGCCCCAATCCCGAGGACAAGAAGGCCCGCGCTCAGGCCGCCGCCTCGTCGGACAGCTGAGCCGCCGAGAGGCCGTCTCAGACGCTCGACGACCCGGCCGCATTGTTGAGCAACCTCGTCCCGGACGAGGTTCGCTAACGGCAGCTCAACACGTCGGCGGCCGTCAGACGGCTGACAGCGGCAGCACAGCCTCGAGCGGGGTGTAGTCGAGCCCGTGCGCCTCGGCGACGGCTTCGTACGTGACCTTGCCGTCGAGGACGTTGACGCCCTTCGCGAGCGCGGGATCGCGGGTGACCGCCTCGCGCAGGCCGTGCTCGGCGATCTGCTCGACGTACGGGAGCGTCGCGTTCGTGAGCGCCTTCGTCGACGTGATCGGGACGGCACCCGGCATGTTCGCGACGCAGTAGTGCGTGACGCCGTCGACGACGTAGACCGGCTCGGAGTGCGTCGTCGGCCGCGACGTCTCGAAACAGCCGCCCTGGTCGATCGCGACGTCGACGACCACGGCGCCCTGCCGCATGCCGGCGATCATGTCGCGCGTCACGAGCTTCGGTGCGAGCGCGCCCGGGATCAGCACCGCGCCGATCACGAGGTCGGCATGCGCGACCGACTCCTCGATCTGCAGCCGCGACGACATGAGCAGCGACACCCGGCCGGACAGCACCTCGTCGAGATGGCGCATGCGGTCGATCGAGCGCTCGAGGATCGTCACCTGCGCGCCGAGGCCGAGCGCGATGACGGCCGCGTTGTAGCCGACGATCCCGCCGCCGACGATCACGACGCGCCCCGGCGCGACCCCAGGGATGCCGCCGAGCAGCAGACCGCGTCCGCCGAGCGGGCGCTCGAGGAAGTACGCGCCCGCCTGCGCCGACAGCCGGCCGGCGACCTCCGACATTGGCGCCAGCAGCGGGAGCGCGCGGTTCGAGGTCTCGACCGTCTCGTACGCGACGCCGGCGATGCCCGAGTCGACGAGCGCGCGTGTCAGCGGCTCGTCCGCCGCGATGTGGAGGTACGTGAAGAGGATCAACCCCTCGCGCAGCCGGCCGTACTCGCTCGCGATCGGCTCCTTCACCTTCAGCACCATGTCGGTCGACTCCCACACCTCGTCGACCGTGCCGATGCGCGCGCGGACGCGCGTGTACGCGTCGTCCGGGAACGAGCTGCCGTCGCCGGCGCCCGTCTCGACGACCACGTCGTGGCCGGCGTTCGTGAGCTCGAGTGCCCCCGCGGGCGTCAGCGCGACGCGGTACTCGTCCGGCTTGATCTCCTTGGCAACGCCGATCCGCAAGGCGGCGGCAGGATACCGGCCCGCGCCGAGGCGCGCGCTCAGCGCAGGCGCAGGAGCAGCAGCAGCCCCGCGAGCGTCTTCGCGTCCGCGATCTCCGCGAGGAGCGCCGGGATCTCGGCGAGCGGGACGGGAACGTGCTCGATCTCCTCGCTCGCCTCGGGCTTCGCCTCGCCCTCCTCGACGCCGCGCGCGATGAAGATGTGGATGCGCTCGTCGCAGAAGCCGGGCGTCGTGTAGACGCCCGCGACCTCGGTCCAGACACCGCCGTGCAGGCCGGTCTCCTCGCGCAGCTCGCGCTGCGCGGCCTCGATCGGCTTCTCGTCTTCGTCGACGTTCCCCGCCGGGAGCTCGAGCAGCTTGCCGCCCGCGCCGGCACGCTCCTGGCGCACGAGCATCACGCGGTCCTCACGGTCGACGGAGACGATCGCGACCGCCGGCCCGTGCACCACGACCTCGCGGCCGTCGCGGAGCTCCACGTCGATCAGCTTGCCGGAGTAGACCTTCTCGGTCATCCGAGCGCGAGCCTCTCGACGAGCGCGCGCTGCTCGGCCGTGAACGTCGGCCCGTTGCCGGCGGCCGCGTTCTCGCGCGCGTGCCCCGGGTTGCGCGTCGCCGGGATGACGAGATCGACGCGTTCGTCGGCGAGCACCCACTTCAGGAGCGCCTGCGTCCACGTCTCGACGCCGAGCGCCGCGCGCTCCCCGTCCGTCAAACGGCGGCGGCGACGGCCGTCCTGTCCCGAGCCGCCGACCGGCCGCATCGCGATCACGGCCACGCCGAGCTCGGCTGCCAGCGGCAGCAGCTCGCGCTCGCATTCGCGCTCCCAGGGGTTGTACGGCAGCTGCACGACGTCGAACCGCCGCGTGCGCAGCGCCTCCGCGAGCCCGCCGAACGCCGACGGCGAGTAGTGCGTGACGCCGATCTTGCCGACGCGGCCGGCGTCGCGCTCGCGCTCGATCCACTCGAGGTGCTCGCGCCACAGGACGAGGTTGTGCACCTGCTCGATCTCGACGCGACCGCGGAACCAGTCGAGCTGGTCCGCGAACTGGCGCCGGCCCTCGTCGAGCGACTCGGCCCAGATCTTCGTCGCGACGGTCGCATCGTCGCGCCGTCCATCGAGGGCCGCGCCGAGCGAACGCTCTGCGCCGTGGTACATCGGCGAGGAGTCGAAGACGTGCGTGCCGGCGTCGAGCGCGGTCGCGACGACCGGCCGCGCTGCGTCCGCGTCCGAGTCGAACGTGTTCCACGTGCCGAGGCCGACGACCGGACCGAGGCGGCGCTCCTCCACGCGAGGCAGGCTAACGGTAGGCTCGACGCTGGGAGATGCCGGGACTCACGCTCGAGATCACGATGTCGCTCGACGGGTTCGTCGCCGGCCCGGACCAGACGCTCGAGGAGCCTCTCGGCCGCGGCGGCGAGCAGCTTCACGATTGGATCGTCGGCCTCGCGAGCTGGCGCGAGCGGCACGGGCTCGAGGGCGGCGAGCGCAACGTGGACGACGAGGTCGCGCGCGAGACGATCGGCAAGGCGGGCGCGATCATCATGGGCCGGAAGATGTTCAGCGGCGGCGCCGGCCCGTGGGAGGACGACCCGAATGCCGACGCATGGTGGGGCGACGACCCGCCGTTCGAGGTGCCGGTCTTCGTCCTCACGCACCACCCGCGCGACACCGTGACGAAGGCGAACGGGACCTCGTACGTCTTCGTCACCGACGGCATCGAGGCGGCGCTCGAGCAGGCGCGGGCCGCGGCCGGCGATCGCGGCGTCGCGATCGCGGGCGGCGCAGACGTCGTGCAGCAGTACCTGCGCGCCGGGCTCCTCGACGAGCTGGAGCTCCACGTCGTGCCGCTCCTGCTCGGCGACGGCGTCCGGCTGTTCGACGGGGTGGGCGACGTGAAGCTCGAGCTGACGCGGGTCGAGAGCTCGCCGAAGGTGGCCCACCTCTGGTATCGCGTCCTCCGGTGATGAGGACCGATGATTTTCCGCGGCCCGGAGAGTCGTAGCTTGTGCGGCGCCCCGTGCGCCCGCGAAACTTCACCCGTGACGACAATCGGAGGTGACCGATGCCGCAGACCGTCCTGATGGTCGCGACGCGCAAAGGGCTGTTCCTGCTGGAGAGCGAGGACCGCCGCGACTGGAACGTACGGGGGCCGTTCTGCGAGAACTGGCCGATCTACCACGCCGTCCGCGACCCCGGGTCGGGGACGATCTACGCCGCCGCCGCGAGCGAGTGGCACGGCAGCGCCGTCTGGCGCAGCAGCGACGAAGGCGAGACGTGGGAGCACTCGAGCGAGGGCCTCACGCACGGCGAGTCGGACGACGGCGTGAAGCTGTCGAAGGTCTCGAACCTCGCCGTCTCCGACGGGCGGATCCTGGCCGGCGGCGAGGCGATCGGGCTCTTCGAGAGCACCGACGGCGGCCAGACGTGGTCGTTGAAGAGCACGCTCGAGGGCCAGCCCGGGAGCGACGCCTGGAACGACCCGAAGAACCAGCCGCCCGGCCACCTCGGCCTCTCGGCGATCCTGCCGGACACGGCCGACCCGTCCCACTTCTGGGCGATCGTGCAGGGCATCGGCATCTTCGAGACGACCGACGACGGCGCGACGTGGGCGCCGCGAAACACGGGCCTGCGCGCCGACTGGCCGCTCGAGGATCCGCAGGTCGGGTACTGCGTGCACAAGCTCGTGCGCTCGCCGACCGACGGCAACCGGTTCTTCCAGCAGAACCACGTCGGCATGCACCGCAGCGACGACGGCGGCCACACGTGGACGGAGATCAGCGAGGGCCTGCCGACCGAGTTCGGCTTCGCCGCGGCCGTGCACCCGCACGACAAGGACACGTTCTACGTCGTCCCGCTGGACCCCGGCCACGGCCGCACGATGATCGACGGCAAGGCGGCGGTCTGGCGCACGCGCGACGCCGGCAGCTCGTGGCAGCGGCTCGACCAGGGCCTGCCGGCGGAGGACGCGTACGTCGGCGTGCTGCGCGAAGGGATGGCGATCGACTCGGACGACGTGCCGGGCCTCTACTTCGGCACGAGCACCGGCCAGGTGTTCGCGAGCCTCGACGAAGGCGACAGCTGGACGGAGATCGCGAGCTACCTGCCGGCCATCTCGTCGGTCGAGGTCGCCACGGTGGCGTAACGATGGCCGAGATCCATCTCCCCACCACGCTGCCGCCCCTCTTCCAGGGCCTGCCGCGCCAGCTCGACCTGGACGCGGCGACGGTCGACGACGCGATCGGCAAGCTCGACGAGCAATGGCCCGGCCTCAGGGATCGCCTCTGCGAGCCGGGCCCCGTGCTCCGGAAGCACATCAACGTGTACGTGGACAAGCGCCGCGCGGAGCTCGAGACGCCGCTCGACGAGCGGTCGCGGCTCGACGTGATCGCGGCGATCAGCGGCGGGTAGCGAGACCCGCCGCGACGCGTCCGGCCGCGAAGGCGGCTGCGAAGAACCACGGGTCGTCGTCCGGGCCGCGACCCATGTGCGAGAGCGGGAGGCCATCGCAGGCCTCCCGCCAGCCGGCGACGTCGACGTGCTCTGCGCTCGCCGGCGGCTCGATTGGGCAGCCCGCCGGCCACGCGAGCGCGTAGGTGCCGGTCGCGAGCTCGAGGATGGCCTCGGTGTGGTGCGAGAGGCCTCGATGACGCTCGCGCTGGTCGCGCTCGGACAGGCGCGGCGCGAGCACCGGCCGGCCGCCGAGCGCGTCGGCCGCGGTCAGCGCGAGCGCCGCGGCCGTTCCACCGTGGCCGAGGTGCGTGTCCGTCCCGACGATGCCGGGGCCGATCGCGCAGACGACGACCTCGGCGCCGGCGCCGTTCGCCCACGCGAGCGCCGAGTAGACGTTCACGCAGTCGGCGTCGCCGCCGAAGCACGCGTCGACGGCGATCGTCGTCTGGAGGAGGCCCCGCTCCTTCAACGCGCGCAGGGCGTCCGAGAGCGCGACGGGCAGCGCGCCGCCCGGCAGCTGCACGTACGCGACGCGGCGACCCTCTAGCGCCGCGCATGCCGCGGCCACCTGCGAGTGGAGCGAGCAGCACAGGACGGGCATCCCGTCGAGCTGCGCGTCGAGCGCGCCGTCCTCCTCGGCGTGGCGGCGCGCGAATTGCAGCGGCGTGTACGGCAGCTTCATCACGTGCGCGCCTTCCTCGGGCGGCAGGTCGAGCCCGCGCGTGAGGTTCGCGTGGAGCACGTCGAACCCACCGGACCCGAGGCCGAGCTCGCGCGCCTGCACGTTCACGAGCACGTCGTCGCCCACCTCGACCGCGCCGGTTAGCGCCGGGTACGCGACGCACGGGGCACCGTCGACCTCGCAGCGGACGAGCCCGTCGAGCGCCTCGACGACCGCGGTGACCCGGCCCCGCCTAATCGAGAGCGGCATCGAAGAGCGCCAGCGTGACCTCGACCATGGCGTCGAGGTCGGCGACGGCGATGTGCTCGTCCGGCGTGTGGATCGCGGCCATGCCGTTCGCGAGGTTGACGCACTGCAGGCCGCGCTCGTTGAAGACGTTCGCGTCGGCCGCGCCGCCCGACAGGCCGTACGAGACGCCGAACCCGCTGCGCTCGAGCGCGTCGGCCGCGAGGCGCACGGGGAGATCCTGCCGCTTGAAGCGGTAGCCGCGGTACTGCTTGCGGGTCTTCGTCTCGACCTCACACTCGGCGACGCCGGCCGCGAACGTCACGGCGTCCTGTAGCTCCTGCACGAGATCGGCGACCTTGCGGTCGTCGTGCGAGCGCGCCTCGGCGAGGAAGGTGCACCACTCGGGCACGATGTTCCCGGCCGTGCCGCCGTTGATGACGCCGACGTTCGTGCTGGACTCCTCGTCGATGCGGCCGAGGCGCATCTCCGCAATCGCGCGCGCGGCGGCGGCGATGGCCGAGCGGCCTTCCTCCGGGAACATGCCGGAGTGCGCGGCGCGCCCGTGGAACGTGACCTCGAGCGCGAGCGCCGACGGCGCGCCGAGGATGATCTCGCCGATCGGCGCCGCCTGGTCGTAGACGAAGCCGGCCTGCGCCTGGAGCCGCGTGTGGTCGAACGCGGCTGCGCCGAGCAGGCCGACCTCCTCCTTCGGCGTGAAGAGAAGCTCGATCCCGGCGTGCTGCCGGCCCTCGGCGAGAACGCGGCGGGTCGCCTCGAGCATCGCCGCGACGGCGGCCTTGTTGTCGGAGCCGAGGATCGTCGCGTTGGCGTTGCGCACGACGCCGTCCTCGACCACGGGCTCGATCGCCTCGGTCGCCGGCACGGTGTCGAGGTGGGCGCACAGAAACAGCGGCTCGCCCGCGCGCGTGGGCTCTAGGCGGGCATAGACGTTGCCCGCGTTCGAGCCGACCTCGGCGCCCGCATCGTCCTCGTCCGGCTCGAGCCCGCAGTCGCGGAGATAGCGCACAACGATGTCGGCCACCTCCCGCTCCTCGCCGGGAGGGCTCGAGATCGCTGCCAGCTCGAGGAAGAGATCAAGGGTCTCGGAGGCCACGCCGGAGCGGATCCTACGCACCGGCCTTGAACCGGCCGCTCCGATGCGCCACGTTGGAGGTCATGGCGGCCTCGGATCCGCTGATCCAGGCGAGCCTCCTCGGCGAGGCGATCGACGGGGCGGACGTCGTTGTCTTCGTGGCCGACGAGACGGGGCGCTACATCGCCGTCAACCGCGCGGCGTGCGAGCTCCTCGGCTACACGCGCGAGGAACTGCTCGGGCTGCGGGTCACGGAGGTCGCCGACTACGCCGAGTCCGCCGGTGAATTCGACGAGATGGTGCGCGAGGGCACGCGCCGGGGGACGAGCCTCCTCCGCCGCAAGGACGGCGCGACCGTCGAGTTCCGGTACCGCGCCTCGACGACGACGGTGGCCGGGATGAGCGTGTTCGTCGCGGTCGGCGTCGTCGACTAGGCCGTTCGGGACGGGTCGCGCGGACGGCCCCACAGTTGTGCCGGGTTACCCAGGTGCTTGGGCCTGTGCCGGCACAGGGGTACCCAGGTGCCGGTGGAGCCCCGTCCGCTAGACGGTGACGCGAGCCCGGCCCCGCTCGCGCGCGCGAACGACCGCGGCGGCGACGAACTCGCGGAAGAGCGGCGCCGGGCGCGTCGGGCGCGACTTGAACTCGGGGTGGAACTGCGACGCGACGAACCACGGGTGGTCCGGAAGCTCGACGATCTCGACGAGCCGACCCTCCTGGAACGTGCCGCTCACGACGAGGCCGGAAGCGACGAGCTGCTGTCGGAACGCGTTGTTCACCTCGTACCGGTGACGATGCCGCTCGGAGATCATCTCCTCGTCGTCGTACACCTCGCGCGTCCGCGTGCCGTCGGCGAGCTCGACCGCCTGCGCACCGAGGCGCATCGTGCCGCCGAGATCCTCGACCTCCTTCTGCTCCGGCAGCAGGTCGATGACCGGGTACGGCGTCTCCGGATCCATCTCCGTCGAGTTCGCGCCGTCCAGGCCGCACACGTGCCGCGCGAACTCCGACACGGCGACGTGCATCCCCAGGCAGATGCCGAGGTACGGGATGCCGTCCTCCCGGGCGACGCGGCAGGCGAGGATCTTGCCCTCCCACCCGCGCGAGCCGAAGCCGCCGGGGACGAGCACGCCGTCGACGCCCTCGAGCTCCGCGCGCGCCTCCTCGAGCGTCATGTGCTCCGCGTCGACCCAGCGCACGTGCACGCGACAGCCGTTGTGGATGCCCGCGTGCTTCAGCGCCTCGTGCACGGAGAGGTATGCGTCGTGCAGCTTCACATACTTGCCGACGAGCGCGATCTCGACGGTCTCCTTGCGCTCGCCGAGGCGGTCGATGAGCTCGTCCCATGCGCCGAGGTCGAGGTCGCCCTGCTCGAGTCCGAGCTTCTCGCAGACGAGGCGGTCGAGACCCTGCTCCTGCAGCGCGCGCGGAACGAGGTAGACGTCGGGGACGTCGATCGCCGAGACGACCGCGTCGGTATCGACGTCCGCGAAGAGCGCGATCTTGTCACGGATGTCGGCCGTGAGCGGCTCGGTCGAGCGACAGACGAGCACGTCGGGGTGGATACCGATGCGCCGTAGCTCGTTCACCGAATGCTGCGTCGGCTTCGTCTTCAGCTCGCCCGCGTTCGGGATGAACGGCACGAGCGTCACGTGCAGGTACAGGACGTTCTCCGGCCCGGCCTCGCGGCGGAACTGGCGGATCGCCTCGAGGAACGGCAGCGACTCGATGTCGCCGACCGTGCCGCCGATCTCGGAGATGACGACGTCGGTGTCGGTCGCGCTCGCGACGGAGCGGATCCGCGCCTTGATCTCGTTCGTGATGTGCGGGATGACCTGCACCGTCGAGCCGAGGTACTCGCCCTTGCGCTCCTTGCGCAGCACGCGGTCCCACACCGCGCCCGCGGTGTGGTTCGCCGTCCGCGCGAGGTTCTCGTCGATGAACCGCTCGTAGTGGCCGATGTCGAGGTCGGTCTCCGCGCCGTCCTCCGTCACGAACACCTCGCCGTGCTGGAACGGGCTCATCGTCCCCGGGTCGACGTTGATGTACGGGTCGAACTTCTGCACCTGCACCTTCAGGCCGCGCGCCTTCAGCAGCCGGCCGAGCGACGCCGCCGTGATGCCCTTGCCGAGCGACGACACGACCCCACCCGTCACGAACACGAACTTCGTCGCCATCAGACCCGCCCCCAGTCGTCGACGTCGCGAAGCCCCGGCGCGCGCTCGATGATCCGGCCGAGGGAGGTGCGCTCTCCGAGGAGGGTCAGGGCCGCGAGCGCTCCGATCGCTGCGAAACGGCCCCTGCCCGTGAGACGACTCACGGACCTCAAGCCTAGCAGCGCCCCCAGCGCATTCGACCCCGCGTCACCGAGCATCGCCATCTCGCGAAGATCGTAGGGTGCGATCAGGACGGCGAGCCGGACCGGGGCGCGCAACGGCACCGCAAGGGCGAGATACGCCTTCAGCGCGCGACCCGGCCGCGTGTCGAGCTGGTTGAGCGCGTTCGCCGCGAGCCCCACGAGGAGCGCGCCCGAGACGCTGCGCGTCCGCACGAGGCCGTAGAGCGGGATCCCGACGAGCTTCAGCACACCGGTCGTGCGCCGGCCGCTCAGGTGCGCGCGGAAGCCGCGCTCCGGGCCGGACCACAGGTCGTCCGCGAGGCCGATCGCAGCGACCACCGGCTCGTGCACGCCGAACGCAGCGCCGACGAGCGGCAGGCGCTCGCCGCGGTAGTTCAACCGCAGCGGCCCGCACGCGAGCACGAGGTCGGCGAGCTGGCGGCCCCGGTGCGCGAAGCCGCGCAGGTCACGCCCGGTCGCGCGGTGCTCGAGCTCGAGTTCCACCTCCTCGACGGCGAGGCCGGCACGCAGCGCGTCGATCGTCATCCGCGTCTCCGCGCCGAAGCCCGGCGCGAGCGGGAAGACCGCCGCGCGCGCGTTCGGCGAGAGCGCCCGCTGGCCCGAGAGCGGCTCGGACACGTCGCGGCCCGTTCGCGCGCGGATCAACGCCGCCGCGACGCGCTTCGCGATCCCAAACCCGCCGCCGACCCGCGTCGCGAACCGCGCGACCCGAAGGTCGCCGCCGAGCAGGGGCCGCAGGTCGCCGCGCACGTCGGCGTCGACGAGGAGCAGCGCGCCGGGCGGCGCGGCGCGCTCCGCCGCCGAGAGCGCCTGCCCCTTGCCGCGGCGCGGGAGCCGCAGCACGACGGCGCCGGCCTGCTCGGCGACCTCCGCGGTCCGGTCGCGAGAGCCGTCGTCCGCGACGACCACCTCC
>JBKPLI010000107.1:0-45414 GCA_046731555.1 Actinomycetota bacterium
GTCGGCAGGTGCGACGTCGCCGCGCCGGCCGCGCAGCCGCCCGCGAGCCCGGGCGCCTCGCGTGGCGAGCACGGGAACGGCAACCCCGAGCCGGGGTCGCCGCCTGCGGTCCCGCCGGGTCAGGCGAAGGCCGAGGACGAGCCGCACGCCAAGAGCGAGGAGCCGCACGGCCGGAGCGACGAGCCGCACGGCCGGAGCGACGAGCCGCACCAGAAGGGCAAGTAGCGGCCTCCTCGCCGGGCGCTCGAGCCCGGACAGAACATTCGCGCAAGTTTCGGCGGCCTCAGGTGTTTAAGCCTGACGAGGTCCTGCGGCCGACTCGAAAACGAAGGTTCACCGGGGAGGCAGGCAATGAGAGGGAGAGGTCCCGTCGGTCGGAGGGCGCGGCTCGCGCTCGCCCTCGTACCCGCGCTGTTCGTGCTGCTCGTGGCGGGGTTGAGCTCCTCGCAGGCGGCCGATCCGCCGCTCGGCGACGCCACGTCGGCGTCGGATGTCAGCTCCGGGCTGCAGTCGCTCGCACAGAGCCTCGGCGGTCTCGGCGGTCTCGACGAGCTCGGGCAGAACGTGCCCTTCACGGACTTGGCGCCGACCGGCGCAAACGGGCTTGCGTTCGCGAACGCGTTCGTCCAGTCGCTGAAGAACCAGCTCAACGGGCAGGTCTTCTCCTCGCTGACCGAGCTGCAGTCGTACCTCAACGACCCCGCGCGCGACGGCACGTTCGCCGGCGTCCACGTCGACGTCGGCGCACCCGCGCTCTCGCAGGCGGGCGGCATCTACTCGCTCGGCCTCTCGCTCGACCTGACGCGCCCCGGCGCGTCGACCCCGATCAAGCTCGACACGTCCGCCGTCGACGTCGACGGCGGCTCGGTCGCCCTGTCGCTGCACACCACCGCCTCCCTCACGGTCAACTACGACCCGGCCCAGCCGGCCGCGACCCGCGTCTACCTCAACGGCGCCTCGAACCCGAAGGTCGACACGACGATCACCGCGACGGCGAACTTCACCTCGAGCCCGTTCCACGTGAACCTCGGCTTCACCGACGTCGCCGTCGGCGGGACCGTCGACGTCGGCGCAAGCGTCGGCGCCGCGATCCTCGATCCCGACGGCAACGGCCGCATCACGGCGGACGAATGGTCCTCGACGGCCGCCGTCAACCAGTTCGACGTCTCGTTCGGCAGCACGCACGCGAACGCGGCGCTCACGCTGACGTCGGACATCCAGACGCCGCTCGGCGGCTCGCTCCCGGCCGCCACGATCAGCGTCACCGACAACGACCTCACGAACGGTGTGAACACGCCGAACGTGTCGCTCGGCGCGCTCGGCGACTTCAAGAACATCCAGCCGCAGGACTTCCTGTCGGGCATCGGCTCGGTCGCCGTGATGATGTCGGCGCTCGAGTCGACCGGTCCCGCCGGGTTCAGCTTCCCGTTCCTGCACCACGACCCGAACGACCACGCCAACCCGATCGTCGAGCACCTCGGCGACGCCGCGAAGTTCAACGAGCGGCTCGTCAAGTTCTTCCAGGACAACAACCTTTCGTCGACCGACGACCCGCTCTCGCTCGTGCTCGACCCGAGCGCGCTCGCGAACGTCGACACGATCCAGGAGGTCTCGACGAAGCTCGAGACGGCGCTCGGCATGTCCGCGGGCGACTTCGGGCTCCGCTACGACCCCGGCACGAAGCGGCTGACCTTCGCGATCAAGGTCCAGCGCAACGCGTCGCACGACCCGATCACGCCGATCTCGGCGCGCGTCGACGTGGCCGACCTGCTGAAGAACATCGGGCTCACCGACCTCGTCGAGAACGGCTCGTCGCTGCAGGCGACGGTCAGCCCGGACTACAAGATCGACGTCGGCGTCGGGGTCGACCTGAACCCGGCCGGCGGGCAGTCGATCTCACAGCGGTTCTTTGTCGACACGAGCGGCACGGAGTTCGAGGCGAACGCGCCCATCAGCGCGAACCTCAACCTCGTCGGCCGCATCGGCTTCCTCGGCATCCAGGCGAAGAGCCAGCTCGGCGGCGTCGACTCGGCGGTGCAGCTGCTCGCGCCCGCCGACGTGAGCAAGCCGATGGTCAAGCTCGACCTGAACGGCGGCCCGGACGACCGGCTGACGCTGAAGGAGGTCTTCGACGCGCTCGGGTCGCAGCAGTCCGCGACCGACCCGCTCAGCATCCTCAACGCGTCGAGCGCCGCCGACGTCGTGAACGCGGCGGTGCCGCCGTTCGACCTGCGTGCGGCCGCGACGATCAACGACGCCGGCACGAACGTCGTCAGCGGCACGGCGCACGTGCGCTGGAACAACGTGCTCGACCCGTCGACGCTCATCCTCGACGCGGACGCGTCGTTCAACGACGAGCTTCTCGACTTCGACTTCGACCCGGACAACCCCGCGGCGATGTTCACGAAGATCCTCGAGGTCCTCGGGCCGTTCACGCACCAGCTCGCCGACCTCGCGAACACGAACCCGGCGCTGCAGGAGAAGCTGCCGGTGATCAACAAGAGCTTCGCCGACCTCGTCACGCAGTTCGACACGCTGCGCGACCAGGTCGACGACCTCGCGACCGACCCGGCGGGCTTCCTCCAGCAGTTCGAGGCGCTCGTCGAGGACAAGATCGCCGAGGCGTTCGGCATCCCGGACGCCGTCAAGGACCAGATCCTCGACATCGAGGCGCAGCACAACTCGCCGACGGCTGTGATCTTCCACCTCGCGTTCGGCATCTGCGGGCAGCCGGCGAGCGCGCCGGCGGATCCCGCCTGCTCGATCACGCACGAGCTGCGCCAGCCGCTCAACTTCGACCTGCCCGACGTCGGCGGCCTCGTCGGCGTCGAGAACCAGGGCGAGGTGCAGCTGACGGCGAAGGCGATCGCCAAGCTCACGTTCGGCGTCCAGCTCCCGGACGTGGCGCCGAACCCGGGCGGCCCGCCGTCGATCGGGGGCGCGCCGGAGCTGTTCGTCTCGACGAACCCGGCCGACACCGCGATCAACCTCGACGTGGCCGCGGACGTGCAGACGACGCTGAGCGCGTCGATCGGCCCGCTCACGTTCTCGCTCGGCAAGGGCTCGGCGCCGGAGACGGCGTGCGGCGCCGACACCGTCGACGACGACCACGACGGCGCGCTCAACGACGGCTGCGCGCCGGTCGATCAGCCGGAGGACGCGCTCGCCGGCCAGTGCTCGAACACGGACGACGACGACGGGGACGGCGCCTTCAACGACGGCTGTCCCGCCGCCGGCATGCCCGTCACGGCTCGCCTCGGGGCGAAGTTCCACCTCTCGCACGACACCGGCGGCGACCACCGCCTGACGATCGACCCGACGGACGTCTCGAACCTGACCGACTGGCTCGGGGACACGGTGCCGACCTCGCTGGACGACTTCCGCCCGGCGACGCAGGTCACGTGCCCCGGGATCAGCGGCAGCTTCGACGCGTGCGCGTCGATCCCGGTGTTCGCCGGCGTCGACCCGAACGCCGCAACGCTCGGGAGCATCACGTTCACCGCCGACAAGATCCTCGACCCGTCGACGTGGAACGCGAACGTCGACCCGGACATCGTCAGCAACATCCTCGGCGCGAACCTCGACTGGACCACGCTGGTCCACGGGATCAAGATCGTCTCGCACAACCTCGAGTCGACGCTCGACGCCAGCACGTACGGCGGTCAGGAGCTCCCGGTCGTCGGGCACGCGCTCGACGGCGGCGCCGCGATCGTCCACAACTTCAACGAGAAGATCGTCGACCCGATGGACGCGCTGGCGACCCAGATCGAGAGCCAGGGCAGCTTCGGCGCCATCCAGGACGAGATCAAGAGCTTCCTCGTCTCGCACATCGGCACCGACACCACGACGGCGTTCCACCTCCTCAAGTACGGCGGCGGCAACGCCGAGGCCGACGCGACGGACGTCGAGGTGCGCCTCCTGTGCGGCACCGACGAGCACACGTGCGTCTCCGGCACGGACGGGCTCGCGTCGATCAGCGACGCGCAGATCCGTTTCGCGGTCGGCGGCGACGTCGTCAACCGCGACCTCGATTTCGACATCGGCTTCCCGGGCCTGCGCCTGACGGTCGACAAGTCGTCGAACGCGGACGAGAACCTGCGGGCGACGGTCGGCTACCGCCTCGACGTCAACTTCGGGCTCTCGAAGAAGTACGGCTTCTACATCCAGACCGACGACCCGGCGCCGGGCCGCGCGGAGGAGTTGACGCTCACCGCGGCGGTCGACATGCCGGACTCGGCGCACGGCGACATCGCGTTCCTGCGTCTCGACATCTCGAACAACCAGGACCAGGCGACGCACGACGACCTGTTCCTGCAGCTCGCCGGCGACATCAAGGGCGGCGACACCGACGCCGCCGACGGCAACCACAAGAAGCTCGGCCTCGACGACCTCGCCTCGAGCGACCCGTCGAAGGCGGCCGATGTCGCGGTCTCCGTGTCCGGCGGGGTCGACCTCGACCTGCACCTGATCACGTCGATCCAGATGCCGGAGGGCATCTCGCTCGGCGGCGCCGAAGGTGCGCTGCCGAAGCTGCTCGCCGACTTCCAGCTCTCGTGGCAGTTCGGCGCCGGCGTCAGCCTGAACGGCGGCCTCGACCCGGAGAGCGGCGCGCAGCCGCTCGAGATCGGGTTCCAGAACATCCAGCTCGACCTCGGGCAGTTCTTCCAGGAGTTCCTCGGGCCGATCGTGCGCGAGGTGCAGCGGTGGACGAAGCCGCTGCAGCCTGTGATCGACACGATCAGCGCTCCGATCCCCGGCATCTCCGACCTGTCCGAGCTGGCGGGCGCCGGGCCGATCACGATGCTCGACTTCCTCGAGCACGCGACGGGCGCGGACCTCACGGTGATCAGGCAGATCATCAAGCTGATCAACGTCGTCAACAACCTGCCGACGAGCGGCTCGCTCGTCGGCCTCGGCGACTTCGGGCTCGACGAGGACGCGGTGCAGGGGCCGGCCTCGACGGGCGACAACGCCGACAAGCTGATCGACCACGGCGACGAGTCGAACCCGACGAACGTCTTCACGACGCCGAGCCAGTGCACGCCGTCCTGCTCGATCTCGAACGGCGGCGCGTTCACGACGGCAATGGCGCAGGATCCGGCTGAGGACGACGGCGCCGGCCTGCACTTCCCGGCGTTCGAGCAGCCGAAGCAGCTGTTCGGCCTCCTCGTCGGCAAGGACGTCACGCTGATCGAGTTCGACGCGGGGACGCTGCGCGCGAGCGCCGGCCTCGACATCACGATCGGGCCGTTCCCGGCCGGGCCGGTGCCGGTCTCGATCATCGTCGGCGGCTCGTTCGGCGTCGAGGGCCACTTCGCGATCGGCTACTCGACGCGCGGCATCCGCCTCGCGGTGAAGGCGCTGACGGATGACGACGTCGCGAACGACAGCTTCTTCAACGTCACCGGCCTGCTCTTCGACGGCGTCTTCTTCGACGACGTCAACGCGGCCGGCGACGACGTGCCCGAGATCCGCCTCACCGCGGAGATCCACGCGGGAGCCGAGGTCGACATCGTGATCGCGTCCGCGGGCGTGATCGTCGGCCTGAAGGCGACCGTGGACCTGAACCTCCACGACGGCGGCAGACCGACCGACCCCGCGAACGTCGACGGCAAGCTCTACATCGACGAGATCGCGAAGATGCTCAACAACCCGATCTGCATCTTCGACGTGGACGGCGCGCTCGACGCGTTCGTGAAGTTCTTCGTCACCGTCGGGATCAGCCCGTTCGACGCGTCCTTCACGATCACGCTGGTCGAGGTGCGCCTGCTCGACATGAAGGCGATCACCGACCCGATCTGCGAGCACCCGCCGCCCCCGCACCTCGCGGTCGAGGACGACGGCTCGAAGACGCTGATCCTGAAGATCGGCCCGAACACGCCCGGCCGAAACGTGGCCGACGGCGGACCCGGAGGCGACCTCGAGACAGACGAGAAGGTCGTCGTGCGCCAGCTCGACAACGGACCCGGACCGGGGCACCGCTTCTCCGTGACCGCCTTCGGCATCACGCAGGAGTACCCGGAGGAGGGCCACCCGCCGATCGAGCGGATCTTCGCCGACGGCGGCGAGGGCAAGGACTCGATCCTGATGGACAAGGGCGTGTCCAGCACGAACACGGCCGCCACGTCCGACAAGCCGGCCGGTGGCATCGACTCCGAGTCGTTCCCCGTCACCGTGCCGGTCGAGATCTGCGGCGGCGGCGACGTCGACAAGATCCAGGGCGGCGACGCCGTCGACAAGCTCGTCGGCGACGGCCACCGCGACGGCAGCAACCTGCACTGCGTCTCCGCCGAGAACAGCTCGGGCGACGAGGCGCACGCCGACGGCGGCGACAACCTCGGCGGCGGGAAGGGCGGCGACGCGCTCGACGGCAACGGCGGCGCGGACACGCTCGGCGGCGCCGAGGGCGACGACACGGTCAACGGCGGCTCCGGCGGCGACGTCGTCACCGGCGGAGAGGGCCACGACACGATCAACGGCAACGGCGACAACGACTCGCTCGACGGCGGGCCGGAGCAGGATCCCGACAAGGGCGTCGTCTCGGTCGCGTCCGTCAGCGACGTGATCAGCGGCGACGCCGGCGACGACACGCTCGACGGCGGCTTCGGCGACGACACGCTGAACGGCGGCTCCGAGAAGGACCACCTCTCGGGCGGCAACGGCGTCGACCACGAGAACGGCAACGCCGGCGACGACGTGATCGTCGGCGGGAAGGCCGGAGACGTCATCTCCGGTGGCACCGAGAACGACGTCGTGTTCGGCGAAGACGGCAGCGACACGATCAACGGCGACGCCGGCAACGACGACATCGTCGCCGGCAAGGACGACTCGGCCGGTCCCGGCACGGGCGACCACGTCGACGGCGGTCCGAACCGCGACTACATCCTCGGCGACGAGGGCCTCATCACTCGCACGTCGGGCAACGCCGACGGCACGATCGCGCCGAGCGGCACCTTCGTCGGCAACGACGTGCTCGCCGGCGGAGCCGAGGGCGACGTGGTCTACGGCGAGTTCGGCGCGGATCAGATCGACGGCAACGCCGGCGGCGACGAGCTGCACGGCAACGTCGGCGTCGACACGATGAACGGCGGCACCGAGGACGACGTGATGTTCGGCGACGCGGGCGACGACGTCATGAACGGCAACCCGGGCGTCGACACGATGCGCGGCGGCACCGAGGCCGACACGATGCACGGCAACGAGGACGGCGACTTCATGTTCGGCGACTCCGGCGTGGACACGATGTTCGGCGACGCCGGCGACGACGTGATGCGCGGCGGCATCGACGCCGACGTCATGCACGGCAACGGCGACCACGACGTCATGAACGGCGACGACGCCGCCGACCAGATGTTCGGCGACGCCGGGCCGGACACGATGCACGGCGACGCGGCCGACGACTACATGGAGGGCAACGCCGACGTGGACACGATGACGGGCGACGTCGGGCAGGACGACATGCTCGGCGGCTCGGGCAACGCGGGCCAGGCCGACACCGGCGACGTCATGAACGGCGGCGACGGCGTCACGCCGAGCCTGACGCAGGACTTCGACGTGCTCGTCGGCGACAACGGCAAGATCGAGCGGCCGGCCGTCGCGCCGAAGGTCACCGGCGCGAAGGTGCGCTCGGTCACGATCTACGAGCTCGACTCGAGCGACGCGTCGGTGTACGGCGGCGACACGATGTCGGGCGACCAGTCCGACGACGAGCTGTACGGCGGCGGCGCCGGCGACACGATCCACGGCAACGCCGGCGACGACTACGAGGAAGGCAATCCCGCGAACGACTCGCTGTTCGGCGACCAGGGGCAGGACGACCTCATCGGCGGCACGTCGCAGGACGGCGGCGGCCATCCCGACGGGAGGGACTGCATCCAGGGTGACGAGCGGTCGAACGACTGCGGCCCCGCCGGGTCCGGAGGCGGGTCCGGGACCGGCGGGACCGGAGGGGGTGCGCCGGCGGGCGACGTGATCTCCGGCGACAACGCCTCCATCGCCCGCTCGGCGAACGCGGCGAACACCGACTGGGTCCGCGACAACTTCGGCGGCGGGGCAGACGGCCTCGTGCGCCGGACGGTGACGCGGTACGACCAGAACTCGCCGAACGAGGCAGTCGTCGCCGGCGGCGACGTGATCTTCGGCGACGACCAGCCGGACGTGATCTTCGGCCAGGGTGGCGACGACACGATCTCCGGCGGCAACGGCGACGACACGATCCAGGGCAACTCGAACGCCGGCGGCAGCCCGGCCGGCGCCGGCTCGGCACTGCCGGGCGACACGATCCACGGCGACGCCGGCCAGGACGACATCACCGGCGGAACGAACGACCCGGCGATCTACGACGGGCCCGACACGATCTTCGGTGACGGCGCCGAGGACGTGGTCGGCGGCGACAACGCGATCATCGAGCGGCAGAAGACCGCCGGCGGCCAGTGGATCCGGACGGACCGGCGGCTCGGCGAGACGCTCCAGGTCGTCGGCCGCAACGTGACGCTGCTCAACGTCGACGTCGCGACGGCCGCGGCGCCGCCGGCGAGCAGCTCGGGCGGCGACGCCATCTCGGGCGGCGACGGCTACGACCAGCTCTTCGGTCAGGGCAGCGCCGACACCGTGCACGGCGACGGTGGCGACGACTACGTCGAGGGCAACGCGGCCGGCGACACGCTGTGGGGCGACCTCGGCGAGGACGACGTCGCCGGCGGCGGCTCCGCGAACGACGGCGTCATCGACGCCGACCGCGTGGGCGAGGACCTCCGCGACGCAAACGACGCGATCCACGGCGACGCAGGCGATGCGGGCGTCGGGAGCGGCGACGCGATCGCGGGCGACAACGCGCGGATCCTCCGGCCGACCACGCCCGCCGGGCTGTGGCGGACGGACGCCGACCGCGGCACGACCATCCGCGACGTCCTGCTGTTCGACGTGCAGACGGTCGGCGGCGCCGGCGGCTTCACCGCACCGCCAGACGCGAACGGCGCCGACACCGTCTTCGGCGAAGGCGGCCCCGACGAGGCGTTCGGCCAGGGCAACGGCGCGGCCGACAACGCGTGGGGTACCGAGTCCGGCGCGGCGGGCACGGCGAACTGCTTCGACGGAGCCGACAACGGCGACGCGAACGACCCGTTCAACCCGCTCGCCGACCTCAGCGACCCGAACTGCCGCGCGGCGACGCCGAACGGCGACCAGCTGTACGGCCAGTCGGGCGCCGACTACCTCGAGGGCAACCAGGGCTCCGACCTCGTCTCCGGCGGCGAGGCCGAGGACGACGTGATCGGCGGCAGCTCCTCGAGCACCGGCCGCATCGACGCGCTCCGCACGCCCGCCGAGCGCAGTGCCCCGGCGGTGGCGCCGGTGAACCTGATCGACGGGAACGACGCCGTCTCCGGCAACGAGGACGACGACACCGTGCTCGGCGACAACGGGTTCGTCGACCGCTACCTCGGTGCCGGCGGCGCCTGGATCCACATCAACTCGGTCGCGATGCTCGGCGTCTCGACGCCGGTCACGACCGCCGACGGCGGCACGTACGGGCCGTACGACGTCGTCCGGCGGAACGTCATCTCCACCGACACGCCCGAGTCGGCCGGCGCGTTCGGCGGCGACGTCGCGCTCGGCGGGGACGGCCACGACGACCTCTACGGCCAGCTCGGCGACGACTGGATCGAGGGCGGGGCCGGCGAGGACGCGGTCGTGAGCGACATGGGCCGCATCGACGACAACCTGCTCGGCACGGCCGCCGACGGGCTCGCCGACCCGGCGCCGCTCAACCAGCTGATCAAGCCGCAGCAGCCGTTCCTCGACGACACGATCAACCTCCGCGGCGTGCTCAAGCGCGAGGTGAGGCTGTTCGCCTTCACCGGCGCGGGAGCCGGCAAGGGGAGCGACACCGTCCAGGGCGGCGACGGCAGCGACTGGATCCACACGGGTGCGGGCGACGACCTCGCGAACGGCAACGACGGCGAGGACCGCATCTGGGGCGGCGACAACACGGACGCGACGCCGCTCGCGAACAACCAGGCGAAGGTCGACGCGCTCTGGGGCGGCGCCGGCCACGACCACCTGTGGGGCGGCTACGGCGCCGACTTCCTCGACGTCCGCCCGCGGACGACGGCGACGGCGCCCGGCCTCGCGCAGAACGACCCGCCCACGTGGTTCCAGCTCGCGGGGCCGGGGATCCCGGACTTCGAGGGCCGCGACTACGTCTACGGCGGCTGGGACCAGGACGCGATGCAGGCCGACGAGGCCGGCAACGGTCCGACGGTCGGCGACCGGCTGCTCGACTGGTCGGGCGCGTACAACGTCTACTACGTCTGTGCCTCGACGTACGGCGACTGGATCGCCACGCGTGCGATCGCGCCGGGCGTGATCGGCTTCCTGCAGAACCTGTCGCAGGGCGACGGCGCGTTCGACACGGCGACCGCGGGCTCGTCTGGGTTCCGCGAGACCGCGATCGTCTTCACGAACGAGGTGAAGAACAACACGAGCCCGGTCCACCCGGACACACCGGGGCACTTCACGTGTAGCGACACGCCCTAGCGCAGGACTGGTCGGGCGACCGAGCGACGGGCCCCGCCACGCGGGGCCCGTCGTCGTGCGGGCGATGACTTTGCCGCTGCGGCAAGGTCTATACCCGCGACAAGGACCGGGAGGTGAGGACGATGGGAGAGATCCACGTGCACGAGTTCATCAGCCTCGACGGCGTGATCGACGCGCCCACGTGGACGTTCGAGTACGGGTTCGATCCGAAGATGGGTGAGGCGATCGGCGCGGTCGTCGAGCACTCGCGCGGGATCCTGCTCGGGCGGACGACGTACGAGATGTTCGAGCCGGCGTGGTCGACGCGCACGGCGGAGGACGATCCGGGCGCGCCGTTCTTCAACGACACGACGAAGTACGTCGTCTCGGGGACGCTCGAGAACGCGACGTGGCGGAACTCGGAGCTCGTCGGCCCGTACGACCCCGACACGATCCGGAAGCTGAAGGAGGAGGTCGGCGACCTCTACGTCAGCGGCAGCGGGACGCTCGTGCGCGCGCTGCTCGCGGACGGGCTCGTCGACGCGCTGCACCTGTTCCTCTTCCCGCTCACGCGCGGCACCGGGCCGCGGCTCTTCCCGGACGGCGCCGCCCCGGCGGCGTTCTCGCTCGCCGCGTCCGAGGCGTACGACAACGGCGTCGTCTACCTTGCGTACCGGCCGAAGACGCAGTGAGCACCGAGCACGCACTGGAGGTCGCGGGACGCGAGGTCCCGCTCACGAGCCCCGACAAGGTGTTCTTCTCGGAGCGCGGCGAGACGAAGCTCGACCTCGTGCGCTACTACCTCGCGGTCGCGGAGCCGCTCATGCGCGCGGCCGGCGGGCGGCCGACGCTCATGCAGCGGTTCCCGCACGGCGCCGAGGGCAGCTCGTTCTTCCAGAAGCGCGTGCCCGACTCCGCGCCCGAGTGGCTGCAGACGACGATCGTCAGCACGCCGAACGGGACGACCTCGCGCGCGCTCGTGCTCGCCGACCTCGCGCACGTCGTCTGGGCGGTGAACCTCGCGTGCCTCGGTTTCCACGTCTGGCCGAACCGGCACGACCGGCCGGAGGTGGCGGACGAGCTGCGCCTCGACCTCGACCCGCAGCCCGGCGTCGGCTTCGACGGGGTGCGCGCGGCGGCGGCCGAGCTGCGCGGGCTCCTCGACGAGCTCGGGATCACCGGCTATCCGAAGACGACCGGCAACCGCGGCCTGCACGTGTACGTGCGGCTCGAGCCGCGCTGGGACTCGTACGAGGTGCGATCGGCCGCGGTCGCGGCCGCGCGCGAGCTCGAGCGCCGGCGGCCGGACCTGATCACGGCGGCCTGGTGGAAGGAGGAGCGCGGGGAGCGCGTCTTCCTCGACTTCAACCAGAACGCGCCGCACAAGACGGTCTTCGGCGCGTGGTCCGTGCGCGCGCGTCCCGGCGCGCAGGTGTCCGCGCCGCTGACGTGGGACGAGGTCGAGACGCTGCACCCCGACGAGCTGACGATCGCGAGCGTGCCGGAACGGCTCGCCGCGAACGGCGACCCGTGGGAGGGGATCGACGAGCGGCCGCAGTCGCTCGAGCCGCTGCTCGCACTGCACGAGCGCGACCGCGCGGCCGGCCTGAAGGACGCGCCCTGGCCGCCGGTCTACCCCAAGCAGCCGGACGAGCCGCCGCGCGTCGCGCCCAGCCGGGCCCGCAAGCAGTAAGCGCTACTGCGCGTCCAGCCGCTACTTGTAGATCGCGATCGGCAGGATGACCGCGCCGGGCGCGAGGACGGTCGCGTCGGCGGCGAGCTCCAACCCCAGTGTCACCTCCGAGTCCGCGCCGGCGGACTCGTCGACCTTCGCCAGGGCCGAGGAGAACGTCGCGAGCGACGGTTCGTCGACGTACTCGTGACCGGCCTTCACCTTGCGCACGAGCTTCCCCACCACGGTCACCGGCCCGGCGAGCAGCGTCGGCTCGGACGACAGTGCCGCGAGGCGGATCGGGAAGAGGAGGTCGACGCCGCGCGGGCGCAGGTCGGCGGTGCCGTCGCACGTCGACACCGGCACGCGCGGGTTGCGCGCGACCACCTTGGCAAGACCGTCGATCGCACGAGCGATCTGCCGTTCGGTGGCCGGCGAACCCATCGATGCTGCGGAGCCGAGCGTCATCGAGCCGCGCTGCGCATGGTTCCACGCGGCCGCGAACGCGTCCTGGGCGAGCGCAGTTCTCTGCCCTGCTCCCTGGTACGCGTTGGACGCGGACACGTAGCCGCTGGAAGCGAACGCGAGTTTCCCGAGCTGAACGTAGCCGGGAAGCTGCAGCCTGCAGCGCCGGAGCACCACGAACGACCCCTCGGGAATCGGCTCGAACGAGCGGACGAGGTGCTTCGGCGGCACGGCCGCGTCGACCGTCGTCAGGTAGTCGTACTTGCCGAGCAGGCGGAGCAGCTCGTAGAAGCGGGCGGTCGCGGTCGGCGTCACCACCCGCTCGAGCGAGGACGACGTGCCGGCCGAGCCGCCGAGCGAGACGCCGCCGGCGCTGACCGCGGCGTTGCGGCCGCTCGTCAGCTGCTCGGTCAACTGCTGGCTCTTCGCGAGCCCGCCCTGCAGCTGGCCGAGGTAGAGGACGACGCGCGCATTGTCGAGGTATGCGTAGTCGGGCGGCGGCACGCCGCGGATCGCCTGTGCGGCCTCGCCGCCGGGCGCCGAGCCGCCGTCGAGGAGCAGCAGTCCGAGCGCGAGGACGGCCGCGCCGACGACCGCCGCGCCGACGTAGTAGAGGACGCGCCGCATCGGACTCGTGGGACCCTCGGTCGCGGCGATGTTTCCATCTTCCCGCGGGTGCGGACGGCGGTCAATCGGCGGTGTCAACCGACATCGAGGGATCGGTCAAGCGACCGTGGCCGTCGAACCAATGACCGTGCCGCTGATCTGCGTAAGCACGCCTGCGCACGTCGACGCGCTGCGCCACTTCCTGCGCGCCGTGCGCGTCGAGGCGACGCGGACGGACGAGCCTCGCGTCCTCGAGGCGACGGTTCCGGGATCTCCGACGCCGACGCACGAGTGCCGCGAGCTCCAGGGCTACCTCGCGACCTGGAACGCGCTCAACCCGGGCAAGGACGCGCAGCTCGTCGACTGACGCTCGCCGGGAGGGTTCCGGGCGCTACTTCGCCGGCAGCGAGCGCGCGTACGAGACGCCGCGTTTCACCCACGGCTCGAGCGCGCGCTTCGTCTCCACCGCGTCCGACTCGACGCGGAGCCAGCCGCGCATCTCGCGCCCGCGCATGACCATCGTCTCCGCGCCTTCCGTCCGCACGAGCTCGTCCGACGCGTCCGGGTCGACGCGCACGAGGAGGCCGCCCTGCCCGCTCGCGGCGACGGCCATGTTGCCGCCGACGAGGAACGCGAGGCCGCCGAACATCTTCTTCTCCGTCACGCTCTGCTCGCCGGCCACGAGGTCGCGGATCCGGGCGGCGAGCTCTTCGTCGTACGCCACAGAGGGAAGCGTAGACATACTGGCCGCCATGGTCACGATTGCCGGGTCGCCGCTGTCCGTGCTCGACCTCGCGCCCGTCGCGAGCGGGTCGTCGGTGGGGCAGGCGCTGCGGAACTCGGTCGACCTTGCCCGTCACGTCGAGCGTCTCGGCTACCTGCGGCATTGGGTCGCGGAGCACCACAACATGCCGGGGATCGCGAGCTCGGCGCCGGCCGTGCTCATCGCGCACCTCGCGGACGCGACGACGACGCTGCGCGTCGGCTCCGGCGGCGTGATGCTCCCGAACCACGCGCCGCTCGTGATCGCGGAGCAGTTCGGGATGCTCGAGGCGCTGCATCCCGGCCGCATCGACCTCGGCATCGGGCGCGCGCCCGGCACGGACCAGGTGACGGCGTACGCGCTGCGCCGTCACCTCGACCCGTCGGCGGAGGACCTGCCGACGCAGCTCGCCGAGCTGCGCGCGTTCTTCGCCGGCACGTACCCGCGCATCAACGCGGTGCCCGGCCGCGGGAACGAGCCCGCGATCTGGCTGCTCGGCTCGAGCGACTTCAGCGCACGGCTCGCAGGGGAGCTCGGCCTGCGCTTCTCGTTCGCACACCACTTCATGCCGCAGAACACCGAGCCGGCGCTCGCGATCTACCGGCGCAGCTTTCGCCCGTCGCCGGCGCTCGAGGAGCCGTACGCGATGATCGGCGTCGCGGTCGTGTGCGCCGAGGACGACGCACGTGCGCAGTGGCTGCACGAGCCGGCGGCGCTCGCGTTCCTGCGCCTCCGCAGCGGCCGTCCGTCGACGCTGCCGTCGCCCGACGAGGCCGCGGCCTACGCGTACGACCCGGCAGAGCGCGCGTTCGTCGACTCGTGGACCGCAGCGCACATCGTCGGCTCGCCGTCGACCGTGCGTGACGGCCTGCGCGAGCTGCAGGCGCGCACCGGCGCCGACGAGCTGATGCTGACGACGATGGTCCACGACCACGCCGACCGCCTGCGCTCGTACGAGCTCGTCGCCGAGGCGCTCGCGGACGACGTGTCGCGCGCCGCCTGATCCGGTCGTGGCGACCTTCGCGCTCATCCACGGCGGCGGCTCGAGCGCATGGGACTGGCACCTCGTCGAGCCCGAGCTGCGGCGCCGCGGGCACGAGACGTCGGCCGTCGACCTCCCGACCGACGATGCCGATGCCGGCTGGTGGGACTACGCCGACCGTGTCGTCGATGGGATCGGCGGCCGCAGCGACGTCGTCGTGGTCGGGCACTCCCTCGGCGGCTTCACCGTGCCGCTCGTGGCCGCGCGGATTCCCGTCGACCTGCTCGTGCTCGTCGCGGCGATGATCCCTGCGCCCGGCGAGCTGTTCGACGACTGGTGGGCGAACAGCGGGTACGAATCGAGCGGCGAGGAGGACGTCTTCTACCACGACGTCGCGCCGGAGCTCGCGGCGGAGGCGCAGTCGCACGAGCGCCAAGAGCGCGCGCGTGCGCTCCGCGAGCCGTGGCCGCTCGAAGCGTGGCCCGACATGCCGACGAGGTACCTGCTCTGCCGCGACGACCGCATGTTCCCGCGCGCGTGGGCGCGCCGTCACGCGCGCGAGCGTCTGGGCCTGGAGGCGGACGAGATGGACGGCGGCCACTACATCGCCCTCGCCCGTCCGCGCGAGCTCGCCGAGCGACTCGCGGCCTACGTCGCGTGACACGCTAGCTCTACAGGAAGACTGAACAGTTTCCCTGTCGAAGCGCGTGTAGGATGGGCGCGATGCCGGCCGACGTCGAACTGGCGACCGCCGCGAGCGACCTCCGGATCGTGCTCGGCCAGCTCATCCGCCGACTGCGCAGCGACGACACGCTCCCGATCGCGCACCTCGCGGTGCTCAGCCGGCTCGACCGCGCCGGCCCGCTGACGGCGAGCGGCCTGGCCGCCGGCGAGCGCGTGCGCCCGCAGTCGATGGCACAGACGCTCGCGGACCTCGAGCACGGCGGCCTGGTGGAGCGACGCCCGGACGAGGTCGACCGGCGCCAGGTCCTCGTCGAGCTCACGCCGCAGGGCCGCGAGCTCCTGAGCGTCGAGCGCCGCCGTCGCGAGGACTGGCTCTCGCTCGCGATCTCGGAGCAACTGACGCGCGAGGAGCAGGCGCTCCTCGTCGACGCCGTCGCGCTCCTGCGCCGGCTCGCCGAGCTCTAGCGGCGTTCGCGCGCGTCCGGCGGGCGGTGTACGGTCAAGCATCCCCCCGTAGTTCCGGAACGTCACCGACAAGGAGGCCCGATGGTTGCAGCGGACTATCCGTTCTTGGACGTCATGTGGTCGATGTTCATCTTCTTCCTCTGGATCCTGTGGTTCTGGCTGCTGTTCATGTGCTTCGCGGACATCTTCCGCCGCCACGACCTCTCCGGCTTCGGGAAGACGGCGTGGATCATCTTCATGATCATCCTCCCGTTCCTCGGCGTGTTCGTGTACCTGATCTCCCAGAGCGACGGCATGCGCGAGCGCAACGTGGCGCAGGCGCAGGCCCAGCGGCAGGAGTTCGACAGCTACGTACGCGATGCTGCCGGCAGCAGTGGCGCGGCCGGGGAGATCGAGCGCGCGAAGAAGCTGCTCGACCAGGGCGCGATCAACCAGTCGGAGTTCGACGCGATCAAGGCCAAGGCGCTCGCGACCTAGGCGGACGGGTCGGCTTCGGGCCGCGTCGCCGGCTGGGTCGGCAGCTGGACGACGAACAGCGAGTCGCGCTCGGGGCGCGGCTCGACCCACACGTCGCCGTCCATCCGCTGCAGGACCTCGCGCACGCCGTTCGCGAGCTGGAGTCGGCACGGAAGAACGTGTCGAAGTTCGGCTCGCGGTCGGCGTGCGCGACGCCGATCCCGTCGACGGCGACGCGGCCGGTAAGTTGCGGACGTGGCCGACACGAGGATGCTCGCGGGCAAGTGCGAGTGCGGCGCGACGCGGTACCGCGTCGAGAACGCGTTCCTGTATGCCGCCAACTGCCACTGCTCGAACTGCCGCGCCTCGACCGGGTCGGCGTTCAAGCCGTTCGCCGGGATCGAGCGCGACAAGCTCGAGGTGGTCGAGGGCGCGGACACGCTGCTCGTGTGGGGCGAGCCGGACGCGAACCACACACGCTGCGGGATCTGCGGCTCGCTGCTCTACTCGGTCGTGGGCGAGGGCGCGCGCGTGCACGTCGCGCTCGGGTCGCTCGTCGACGAGCCGTCGATCCGGCCGACCGGGCACATCTTCGTCGGCTCGAAGGCGCCCTGGTTCGAGATCACGGACGACTTGCCGCAGTCCGAGGAGTACTGACGCCGCCGCGGCCACGCGGTACGTTCTCGGTACGTGGCCGGGCAGATCGGGCTCCAGCTCTACACCGTGCGCGAGGCGTGCGCGGACGACCTGGGCGGCACGCTTGCGCGCGTCGCGGAGATCGGCTTCCGCGGCGTCGAGCTCCACGACCTCTACGGGCACGCGCCCGAGGATGCGCGCGCGCTGCTCGACGAGGCCGGCCTCGTAGCGATCGGCCGCCACGTCGGGCTCGACGCCGACCTGGAGGCGATCGCCGCCGAGGCGCGCACGCTCGGCTGCGACCGCGTCGCGCTTGCGTGGTCCGACCCGTCGGACTCGCCGGAGGAGGCGCGCGCGACGGTCACGCGGGTCGCCGACGCGGCAGGGCGCGCCAACGCGCTCGGGCTGCGCTACGGCTACCACAACCACTGGCACGAGCTCGAGCCGCTCGAGGACGGGACGACCGTGCTCGACCTGCTCGCGGAGCTGCCGATCTGGCTCGAGCTCGACCTCGGTTGGGTGTGGTGGGCCGGTGCGGACCCGGTCGAGCTGCTCGAGCGGTTCCGGGGCCGCACGCCGCTCGTGCACGTGAAAGACCTGCGCGCGCGAGGGTCGCGCGAGTACTGCCCGGTCGGCGACGGCGGCGTCGGGTACGAGCGCGTCGTGCCGGCGGCCGACGTCGAGTGGCTCGTCGTCGAGCAGGACGAGCACGACGGCGACGCGCTCGAAGCGGTCGCGCGGTCGTACGCAGCGGTCACGTCGTACCTCGGGGTCGCCGCATGAGACGGCTCGTGCTCGCTGCGGTCGTCGGCGCCGCGGTCGCGGGTGCGCTCGTCGCCTACCTCTCGCGCAGCGCCGACGCGTACGTCGCGCACCACCTCGTCTCCGACCGCGGCCTGAACGCGCGCACGCACGACCACGTGCTCGTGAACGCGTGGGGTCTCGCGGCGAGCCCGACCGGCCCGTGGTGGACGGCGAACGAGGCGACCGAGACGAGCACGCTCTACGACGACCGCGGCCGCAAGCAGGCGCTGACCGTGCGCGTGAAGGGCGGCCCCACGGGGATCGTCTACAACCACGGGAAGGGCTTCGTCGTGCGCAACGGGAGCACGAGCGGTCCGGCGCGCTTCATCTACGCGTGCGAGGACGGCACGATCCGCGGCTGGTCGCCCGTCGTGCCCGAGGGCTGGTCGTCCGAGGCGGTCGTCGCCGTCGACGACGCCGCGATGGGCGCCGTGCTCCGGGGGCTCGCGCTCGCGCGCGACCGGCTCTACGTGACCGACTTCCACAACGACAGGGTGCTCGTCTACGACAGCCGCTGGCGGCCGGTCCGCACGAAGGGCACGTTCCACGATCCGAGGATCTCGCCGTGGTACCAGCCGTTCGGCATCCAGACGGTCGGGGACCGCATCTTCGTCACGTACGCCTCGCCCGCGCCGGTGAACGGGAACGACGCGCCGCACGGCGGGTACGTCGACGAGTTCGACCTCGAAGGCCGCCTCGTCTCGCGGGTCGCGCACATGGGCCCGCTCGACCAGCCGTGGGGCGTCGCGATGTCGCCGGACGGTCGGCTCCACGTCGGCAACTTCGGAACCGGCCGCATCGCGGTCTTCTCGCGCCGCTCGGGCGGGTGGCGCTTCGACGGCTTCGTCCGCGACGAGGACGGCAAGCCGCTGTCGGTGAACGGCCTGTGGGGCATCGCGTTCGGGAACGGCGGCATGGCCGGTCCGAAGGACACGCTCTTCTTCGCCGCCGGACCGCACAAGTGGCTCGACGGGTCCGAGCTCGACGTGCGCGGGCTGTTCGGCGCGGTCAAGCCGACCTGACCGGGACGCGCGGTCGCCCGCGCGCCCCGATCGGGAAGGGTCAGGCGCCGACGGGCTCGGGCTGCTTCGCCGGCACGTCGACCTGCAGGGCCGGGTCGGCTGCGCGGACCGGCGACTGCTCGCCGCCGAGCTCGCCGCGCACGATGTTCGCGCCCTGCGCGAGCGCCGCCGCCTTGTACATCGCGATCGGCCGCGGCACGCCCTGGCGGCCGAAGCCGCAGTCGGACGAGAGCACGAGCTTGTCCGCGTCGATGTACTCGAGCGCCGTGCGGATGTCGGCCGCGACGTCCTCGGGCGTCTCCACCTGCAGGCGGCGGTGGCTGATCATCCCGACGGCGACCTTCTTCGGCAGGTTGCCCTTGTACGGAGCGAACGCCGGCAGGAGGCTGTGGTCGTTCTCCTTCGACTCGATCGTCCACACGTCGCCCTTCAGGCGGTTGAGGTAGATGTCGACCGAGGGCTCGTAGGAGATGTTCGGGTCGAAGCAGTGCTGCGCACCCGGGTTGCCCCAGCACGTGTGGATCCACAGCTCGCAGTCGTCGAGGCCCTCGACCGTGTGATTGAAGAGCTCGACGAGGAAGTCGAGCACCTCGGCCGGCGCGCCGTACGCGGCGGACGAGTGGATCGCGGGCTCCTCGATCTGGATCACCTTGCAGCCCGCGGCCTGCAGCTCGCGCAGCTCGGCGTTGAGGATCGTCGCGATGTCCCACATGAGGTCCTGCTTGTCCTGCGCGTAGGCGTCGGTCCTGATCGTGAGGACGGTCGCGGCGAGGTCGGCGGCGATCGTGCCGAACTTCACCGGCTTCTCCGTGCGCGCCTGCGCGACGCGCCAGATCTTCGCGAACTCGAGCGGGACGCGCGGCCCGACCTTGTCCGTGACCGCGTGGTACTTCCAGCCGCCGACGATCTCGTTGAGCCACGAGCCGATCGGGTACGACCAGCCGAACGTCGTCTCCGTGTCGTACTCCGAGATGCCGTCGAAGCGCTCGGACGGGTACGAAAACCACGAGCGGCCGGCGAGGTCGTTGTCGAGGTGGTAGTCGCCGTTCGTGAGGATGTCGAGCCCGGCGAACTCCTGGTCGTTGAGCACCGAGCCGACGGCGTCCACGAACTGCTCGCGGTAGGCGACGTCCGCCATCCCCGAGGAGAAGGGGCGCTCGAGGAGGTTGCCGTTGAACCACGACGGGCGAGGCCACGAGCCGGTGACGGTGGTCGGGAGGAGCCTGTCCTTCGTTGCGATCAGCATGTGCGCGCATTCCTTTCCGGCAGCCCCAATGCCGCCATCGTGTCGATTATGTGCCTCGTCGCGTGAGCGCATCGAGCCCGACGGCCGCGAGCAGGATCGCGCCCATCGTGATCTGCTCGTAGAGCGGGTCGAGCCCGAGGAGGATGTAGCCGTTGCCGATGAGCGCGATGAAGAGGACGCCCACGACCGTCCTCCACACGGCGCCCTCGCCGCCCATGATGCTCGTCCCTCCGACGACGATCCCGGCGAGGACCGTGAATGCGAGCGCCGTGTCGCCGGTCGACGCCTGGGCGCTGAGGACGCGCGAGGTGTCGATCACGCCTGCGAGCCCGGCCGCGGTGCCGCTGACGGCGAACGTGAGCACGCGGATCGCGTCCACGCGCACACCCGCGAGCCGCGCCGCCTGCGCGTTGCCGCCGGCCGCGAACATGTAGCGCCCGGCGACCGTCGCGGACAGCACGAACCCGATCACGACGACCGCGGCGACCATGAGCCAGATCGAGCTCTTGACGCCGGCGATCTCCGTGCGCGCGAGCCTGCCGAAGCCGGGCTTGTCGAACAGGACGAGCAGGTTGCCCTTCGCGATCAGGCTCGCGAGGCCGCCGACGACGAACGACATCGCGAGCGTCGTGATGAGCGCGTTGATCCGGAACGTCGTCGTGATCACGCCGTTCGCGAGCCCGACGAGCAGCCCCGCGCCGATGCCGAGCGCGATCGCGACGACCGGGTTCGTCTGCAGTGCGAAGTGCGCGGACACGACGCCGGCGAGCGAGTAGGTCGCGCCGACGGAGAGGTCGATGCCGCCCGCGACGAGCACGAGCGTCCCGGCCGCGGCGATGATCAGCGTCGCCGACTGCTGGTCGAGGATGTTCAGGAGGTTGACCCTCGTCGCGAACGACGAGCTCGTGAGTGCGAGGATCGCGAACAGGATCGCGAACGGGATCAGGATCCCGACGCTGCGGATCCGCCGCGCTGCGGGCGCGCGCGTGCGTCCCGCCGCGACGAGCCGCTCGACCGCGGTGTTCACGTCGTCGCCGCCTCCGCGTCGTCGGCGAACGCCGCCGCGAGGATCGCGCCCTCCTGCATCGCGTCGCCCTCGAGCTCGGCGACGATGCGCCCGCGGCGCATGACGAGCACGCGGTGCGCGAGGCCGAGCAGCTCCTCGAGCTCCGACGAGACGAGCAGGACGCCGAGGCCGTCGTCGGCGAGCTTCGCGAGCAGGTCGTAGATGGCGCGCTTCGCGCCGACGTCGACGCCGCGCGTCGGCTCGTCCGCGACGAGCACCCGTGGCCCGCAGAGCAGCGTGCGCGCGAACAGGAGCTTCTGCTGGTTGCCGCCCGAGAGCGTGCGGACCGGGGCGGAGTACGGCGCGCCGCGGACGTCGCAGTCCTCGAGCGCGGCCCGCGCGGTGCGACGCTCGAGCGTGCGCCGGACGACCGGGCCGGCCGCGAGCGTCCGGAGGCGCGAGAGGGTCGCGTTCTCCGTCACCGAGCGCATGGCGACCAGGCCGTCGTCCTGGCGCGACTCGGGGATGAGCGCGAGCCCCGCCGCGAGGCTGCGGCGCGGGCTGCGGCCGAGGCGCTCGCCGCCTGCGAGCGAGACGCTGCCGCCCCCGGGCTTCGACGCGCCGAAGATCGCACGGGCGAGCTCGGTGCGGCCGGCGCCGACGAGCCCGGCGACGCCGAGGATCTCGCCGGCGCGGAGGTCGAGGCTGACGCGGTCGACGCCCGGCGCGACGAGCTCGCGCACCGACAGCACGACGGGCGCGTCGGCCGGGGGCGACCGCTTCGGGGGGAACGTGGAGGTGAGGGGACGGCCGAGCATCGCCTCGACGAGCGACGGCTCGGTCTCGTCGGCCGCACGCGACGTGCGCACGATCGCGCCGTCGCGGAGCACCGTCACCGTGTCGGCGAGCTCGAGCACTTCGTGCAGCAGGTGCGAGATGAGGAGGATCGTCTTGCCCGCATCCGCGAGCCCGCGGACGATCTCGTGCAGCTGCAGCGTCTCGGTCTCGCTGAGCGCGGCCGACGGCTCGTCCATCACGATCAGCTGCGCGTCGCGCGAGAGCGCACGCAGGATCTCGACCTTCTGCTGCTCGGCGGTGCGCAGGCCGCCGGCGGAGAGCGAGCCCGGCAGCTCGAAGCCGGCCTCTTCGGCGAGCCTGCGGTACGCATCGCGCAGCCGCCGTCCGCGCAGCACGCCGGCCGTGCGCGGCTCGCGGCCGAGGAAGACGTTCTCGGCGACCGTGAGCTGTGGGACGACGAACGGCTCCTGCGCGATCGCCGCCACCTTGTGCTCGAGCGCCTCGCGCGGCGAGCGGAACGCGACCGGCTCGCCGTCGAGGACGAGGCCGCCGGCATCCGGCGCGAGCGCGCCGGCGACGATGCGGCCGAGCGTCGACTTGCCCGCGCCGTTCTCGCCGACGAGCGCGTGCACCGACCCCTTGGCGACGCTGAGCGAGATCCCGCGAAGCGCCTGGACGCCGCCGAAGTGCTTGGCGACGTCCAGGAGCTCGAGGAATGGACGCTGTTCTGCCCGGGGTTCTAGCCGGGCCACTCGGCCTTGAACTTCGAGGCGTTCGCTTTCGTCACCACCCCGCCGTTGGGCAGGCCGTTGAGGACGTCGATGCCGCCGCACTTCTTGCCGGTGCGGACGGCCCTGATCGCGCACTGCATCGAGAGCTTGCCCTCGGTCGCAGGCCGCTGCATCACGGTTCCGAACCAGGCGCCCGACTTGACGGCGTTGAGGCCGACGGCGCCACCGCCGTAGCCGATCAGCGTCACCTTCTGGCCGTTCAGCGCCTGCTGCGCCCCGGTCGCGCCCTGGTCGGCGCCGACGATCACGTTCATGTCGGGCTGCGCCTGCAGCATCGTCTGCGCCGCCTTGAGCGCGTTCGCCGGGTTGTAGAACGTCTCGCCCTCGGCGACGACCTGGATGTTGTGCCCCTTCGTCGCTGCATTGAAGCCGTTCCGGATCGCGGTGTCGAGCGAGGACACCTTCACGGAGTAGAGGTAGCCGACCTTGCACGGGTTGGCCTTCAGCGCGGCGCATGCCGCCACAACGAGGCCGCCCTGCTTAGTCCCGATCTTCGTCTGCACGAAAACGACGTTGCCAGCGAGGCCCTTGACGGGCGGCTCCGCGGTGCTGGGGTTCGTACCGAGGATCTGGTCCATGTTGACGACCTTGATCCCGGACTTGATCGCCGACCTGATCGTCGGGATCAGCTGCGGGCCGAAGATCGGCTGCACGACGATCGCGTCGTACTGCTTCGACGTGGCCGCGGTCTGGAGCTGCGCCAGCTGCTTCTTCGGGTCGTTCGCCGCGTCGAACACGGTCACCTTGCCGCCCTGCGCCTTCGCCACCTTCTTGGCCTCGGCGAGCATCGGGGCGTCGTAGCTGTTCGCGACGGCGAACGAGAGGTACGCGACGCGGACCGGCTTCGCGGCCGCGCCGGCCGAGCCGACGAGCGCGACGAGGGTCGCGCAGGCCGCGAGGAGCGCCGCGGCGAGCGCGGCAGGTTGCGCGCGTCGGGAGCCGGGAGTGATGAGTTTCACCTGGACTAACCCTCCTTGAAGGGGATTCGGTCGCTCGCGAACACCCCGCGACCACGGCGGAACCGCGCTTTCCGGCACCGCTTCGCCGCGTCTGCACCGGTACGGGCGCTCGTGCGCACAGTCGGCGCGAGTGTAGGACTGCTGAACGAGCCAAGTCAAGGAGCGTCACCGACGCTGAACGCCTTCCCGCGTTTCCGAGCATTGATGGGCTCCGACCGCCACGACCGCTGTTGACTCACACTGCACGGCGGCTCTATCGTGCGCCGCGTGAGCGACGGCGCCGTCGTCATCGTCGGGGGCACATCGGGCATCGGCCTCCGCCTCGCCGAGACCTATGCCGCCCGTGGCCGCGACGTCGTCATCTCCGGCCGCGACCGCGAGCGCACGCGCGAGATCGCCGCCGGGATCGACGCGGGGAACGTCTCCGCGTGCTCGCTCGACCTCTCGAGCCCCGACGGGCTCGCGGTGTGCCTCGCGGACGTCGGCTCGGTGTCGCGGCTCGTGCTCGGCGCGGTCGAGCGCGACGAGAATTCGGTCGCCGACTACGACCTCACGCGCGCCATGCGACTCGTTACGTTGAAGCTCGTCGGCTACACGGAGGTCGTGCACACCTTGCTGCCGAGGCTTACGGACGACGCGTCGATCCTCCTCTTCGGCGGCCTCGCGCTCCGCCGCCCGTACCCCGGCTCGACCACGGTGACGACCGTGAACGGTGGAGTCACCGGCCTCGTGCACACGCTCGCGGTCGAGCTCGCGCCGATCCGCGTGAACGGCATCCATCCGGGCATCGTCGGCGACAGCCCGTACTGGGAGGGCAAGGACGCCGCGCTGGAACGGACGCGCGAGCGGACGCCGCTCGGCAGACTCGTGACCATGGACGACGTCGTCGACGCCTCGATCTTCCTGCTCGAGAACGGCGGCGTGAACGGCGTCAACCTGGACGTGGACGGCGGATGGCTGCTCAAGTAGCCCTCGTCGGCCTCGGCAACATGGGCATCGCCGTGGCGGAGCGCCTGCTCGACGCGGGCCACACGCTGGCGGTGTACAACCGGACGTCCGGCCGCGACGAGCAGCTCGTCGCGCGCGGTGCGACGCGGCTCGAGTCGGCGGGCGACGCGCTGCAGGCCGCCGATGTCTGCCTCACGCTGCTTTCGGACGACGCCGCGGTCGAGGCGGTCGCGGCCGCTGTGCTCGAAGGCGCGCGCCCCGGCACCGCCCTCGTCGAGATGAGCACGATCTCCGTCGCCGCATCCGCGCGTGTCGCCGACGAGGCGGCCGCGCACGACGTGGCGTACCTGCGCGCGCCGTTCAGCGGCAACCCCGGCGCAGTGCGCGCCGGCAAGGCCGCGATCTTCGTGTCCGGTCCGGCGGACGCGGCCGAGCGATGCACGCCGCTGCTCGAGTCGATCGCGCCCACCGTGCGCTACGTGGGCGAGGACGAGCGCGCCCGCGCGCTGAAGCTCGTGCTGCAGATCCTCATCGGCGGCACCGCGGAGCTGCTCGCCGAGGCGGTCGTGCTCGGCGAGTCCGCAGGGCTCGATCGCGCGACGCTGCTCGACGTGGTCGGCGCGTCGGTCGTCGGCTCGCCGTTCGTCGCGTACAAGTCCGACGCGCTTCGCAACGACGACTACTCGGCCACGTTCACGACCGCGATGATGCGCAAGGACGTCGACCTGATCCTCGACCTCGCGCGGCAGGCCGGCGTCGAGCTGCCGATCACGGCCGAGGTGCGCGACGTGCTCGAGGCGGCGTGCGAGCACGGCCACGCGGACGACGACTTCATCTCGGTCATCCTCGAACTGCAGGAGCGCTCAGGCGCTCGCATCCCCGTGAAGGACAGGTGAGCGAAGTGAACGAGAACATCGCCTCTCGCGGCGCCACGATGGCGGTCGACTGGGAGCAGCGGGTCAACTTCGACCGGTTGCGCGCGCACCGGCTCGCGCGCGCGAAGGCGACGCTGGCGGCGTCCGACCTCGGCTGCCTCCTCCTCTTCGACCCGAACAACCTCCGCTACGTCACGAGCACGGCGATCGGCACGTGGGAGCGCGACAAGAACATCCGCTTCGCGCTCCTGTTCCGCGAGGACGACCCGATCCTGTGGGACTTCGGGTCGGCCGCGCGCCACCACCAGCTCTACTGCCCGTGGCTGCCCGAGTCGAGCTGGCGCGCGTGGGTGCCGCCGATGCGCGGCGCGATGGCCGACGCGACGGGCGTGCCCGACGCGCTCGCCGACATGATCTGGACGGAGCTGCACGAGCGCGGGCTCGACACGGAGCCCGTCGGGATGGACGTGCCCGACATGACGACGCTGCTCGCGCTGCAGCGCAAGGGCCTCGAGATCACCGACTCGCAGCCCGTGATGCTCGAGGCGCGCAAGATCAAGAGCGCCGACGAGCTCGCGCTGCTCGACCAGGCGGCCGGCATCGTCGACGCCGCGTACGAGGAGATCCACCGCATGCTGCGCCCCGGCGTGCGCGAGAGCGAGGTCGTCGCGGCCGCGATGAACGTGCTCTTCGACCTAGGCTCGGAGCACGTCGAGGCGATCAACGCGATCTCGGGCGACCGCTGCAACCCGCACCCGCACACGTTCTCCGACCGGTTGCTGCGGCCGGGCGACCAGGCCTTCTTCGACATCATCCACTCGTTCATGGGCTACCGGACGTGCTACTACCGCACGTTCAACGTGAGCTATGCGACGCCGGCCCAGATCGACGCGTACACCCAGTGCCGCGAGTGGCTCGACAACGCGATCGAGCGCGTGCGCCCCGGCGTCACGACCGACCAGATCGCCGAGGTGTGGCCGACCGCAGAGGAGATCGGCATGAAGGACGAGCGCGCCGCGTTCGGGCTGCAGTTCGGCCACGGGCTCGGCGTCGGCCTCTACGAGGCGCCGATGATCTCGCGGCTGCACTCCTTCGACGACCCGGTCGTGCTCGAGGAGGGGATGGTGTTCGCGCTCGAGACGTATTGCGCCGCGACGGACGGCCGCTCCGCCGCGCGCATCGAGGAGGAGGTCGTCGTCACGGCCGACGGCCCGCAGGTGATCACGCGCTTCCCCGCCGAGGAGCTGCTCGTCACCGGGCGGAACTACGTGCGCGGCGCCGACATCGTCGACGGCAAGCTGGCCGGGGTCTAGGCGCGATGCACCTCCTCATCCGCGCCGGGGACGTCGAGCTCGTCCCCGCGCTGCCCGACCACAGCTCGGGGCTGCGCCGCATGCAGCTGATCGGCGGCCACAACGGCGCGACGCACACCGGCCTCACGCTCGTCGAGCTGAGCGACGGCTGGGTGGACAGCCACCTGCACTCGTACGAGACGACGTTCTACGTCTTCGAGGGCGAGCCGACGCTCTACCGCGACGACGCGGGCGTGCGGCTCGTGCCGGGCGCATGCGGAGTGATCCCGGTCGGCGTCACGCACGCGTGGCGGAGCGACGGCCCTGCGCTCTGGGTCGAGATGGCCTCGCCGCGGCCGCGCCCGCCGGGCGAGCCGCCCGACACGTTCTTCGTCGGCCCGGCGCCGGACACCGAGCCGGAGCGGCTCGACCTGCGCGACCCGCGCAATCGCAACCTGTTCCTGCTGCGCGAGAGCGACATGGACATCGACCGCCTCAAGCGCGGCGCCTCCGTCGACGCGCCGACCGTCTCGGCGAGCATGGCGACAGCGGCGCTCGCCTACAGCGGCATCACGGTGAAGATGCTCGTCGACAAGCGGCTCGACGCGCAGCTGCAGACGATGTTCATGGTCGGCTACCAGCCGGGCGCGGTCGCGCACCCGCACGACCATCCGTTCGAGGAGTCGTACTTCATGCTCGACGGCGAGGTCGACGTCGTCGCCGACGGCGAGCGCTACACGCTGCGCCCAGGTGACGTGTTCTGGACCGGCGTCGGCTGCATCCACGCGTTCTACGAGGTGAAGGGCAACGCGGTGCTCTGGCTCGAGACGTCTGCGCCGGGCCCGCCCGACCGCCACTCTTACCGCTTCGAGCGCGACTGGGAATATCTCGCGGAGCGCGTGCGCGAGGAGTCCTCGGTGTCGACGCCGGACTGATGGAAGCGCCGGTCGATCCCGCACCCGAGCTGCGCGCCCCGTCGCGGATCGGCGAGCGCCTGCGCGAGGAGCGGACGCGCCAGGGCATCACGGTGCGCGAGATCGCACGCCGCGTCGGCGTCTCGCCGAGCCTCATCTCGCAGATCGAGCGCGACAAGGTGAATCCGTCGGTGAGCACGCTCTGGAACCTCGTGACGGTGCTCGGCCTGACGATGGGCGAGCTGTTCCCCGACGCCGAGACCGCGCGGCCGGCGCTCGCGGCCGACGGCGACGGGCCGACGACGGCCCCGGGCGACCGTGCGGTGATCAACCTCGAGACGGGCGTCCGCTGGGAGCGGCTCACGTCGGGGAGCGACCCGCTCGTCGAGTTCCTGACCGTGGAGTACCCGCCCGGCGCAGCATCGTGCGACGAGGACTCGCTCGTGCGCCACGGCGGCAAGGAGTACGGCTACGTCGTCCGCGGCCGCCTCGGCGTGCGCATCGGCTTCGACGAGTACGAGCTCGGCCCGGGCATGGCGATCTCGTTCGACGCCTCGGCCCCGCACCGCCTCTGGGCGATCGGCGACCAGCCGGCCGAGGCGATCTGGGTCGTCGTCGGCCGCCAGAACGACACCCGCGGCGCGCTGCTCTAGGAGGATTTGGCGGAACGGCGCTCGGCACAGCGCTCTTTCGCCAAACCCTCCCAGTCCGAAATCGGGCGGAGGATGGCGCAAAGCGGTTGCGCCGGTCGCGCAGCATGTCGTGGGTGAACAGGCGTCGCTTCCTCGGCGCGTCCCTCGCGGCGGCCGCAGTCGCCTCGCCGCTCGACGCGCTCGCGGCCCAGCGTGCGCTTCCTCGCCGGCCGCTGCCCGTGCCGCGCGACGGCGTGATCCGCACGGCCGTCGCGATCGGCGAGGGCGTGAACGTGATCGACATGTCGGGGCCGTGGGAGACGTTCCAGGACGCGGCGGTCGCGCACGCGGCGGGACGGTTCGAGCTCTTCACCGTCGCGGCCACGAAGCAGCCGGTCGTGGCGAGCGGTGGGCTCACGCTCGACGCGACGTACTCGTACAGGGATGCGCCGCAGCCGCACGTCGTCGTCATCCCGGCGCACAACGGGACGAGCGAGACGGTCGCATGGCTCCGCCGCGTGTCCCGGCGCGCGCACGTGCTGATGTCGGTGTGCACGGGCGCGTACGTGCTCGCCGAGACGGGCCTGCTCGACGGGAGGACGGCGACGACGCACCACGGCTCGTGGGACGACTTCGCCTCGACGTTCCCCGAGGTGCGCCTCGTCCGCGGTCGCCGCTTCGTCGAGCACGAGCACGTCGCGACGGCGGGCGGCCTCACGTCGGGCATCGACCTCGCGCTGCGCGTCGTCGAGCGCTACCTCGGCCGTGCGGCCGCCGACGAGACTGCCCGGTACATGGAGTACACCCGCGCCCGCACGCCCGGCGTCGTCGCCTAGACCGCGGTTGCACGCCCGACCCCGCGCGGGCGATCATCGCGCTCTCCCCACGACCGGACGAGGTGGCGATGCGCTTCAGCTTGTACTCGGAGCTCCAGCTCCATCCAGGCAAGACGCCCGAGCAGCTCTACGCGGAGGTGCTCGAGCAGATCGACAACGCGGACCGGCTCGGCTTCTACGCCTACGCCGTCATCGAGCACTTCTTCTACCCGAAGTTCTCCGTCTCGACGAACCCGACGGCGCTGTTCGCGGCGGCGGCGCAGCGGACGAAGGACATCCGCTTCCGCACGATGCTGCACGTGCTGCCGTACCACAACCCGACCGTGCTCGCGAGCGTGATCAACGCGACCGACATCCTCACGGGCGGGCGCTACGAGTGGGGCGTCGGCCGCGGGCACGGGTGGCTGCCGCTGCCTGCCGGCGAGCCGCTCGACGAGCACGCGCGGCCGCGGTACGAGGAGGCCGTCGACCTGCTGCTCGAGGCGCTCGCGAACGAGCGCTTCTCGCACGAGGGCGAGTACTTCAACGTCGGCGACTCGCACGTCGTCCCGTTCGTCGACCGCAAGTGGCGCGTCTACCTCGGCGGCACGTCGGACCGGACCTACACGCTCGCGGCCGAGCACGGCTGGGGCGTCGCGGTGCCGCCGCTCCTGCCCTACAAGGTGCTCGAGGAGCAGATGGACCTCTACCGGTCGTCGTGCGCGGAGCACGGCAACGAGCCGGACATCGTCTGGATCCACGCGTGCCACCTCGACGAGGACCGCGAGACCGCGCACCGCGAGGCGCGCGACTGGATCAAGGGCTTCATCGACGGCAACGCGTCGCCGCTCACCGAGTGGCCGAAGCCGCCGGCCGACGACCTCGACAAGGCGGGCTACGGGTTCTACGCGGCCGGGATCATGGAGAGCCTCACGGAGATCCCGTACGAGAAGCTCGTCGAGGACGACTACGTCTGGGTCGGCACGCCCGACGACATCGTCGAGCGGATCGAGGAGACGCTGAAGGTCTGCGACGGCATCCAGGAGATCGGCATCACCGTCAACGCCGGCGGCGCGCCGCACTGGATGGCGATCAAGAACCAGGAGCTGTTCGCGCACGCGGTGGTGCCGCGGTTCGCGGGGACGGAGGTCGCCGTCGCCTGACTCGACCAGCGTGGCCGAGGTGCTCGTCACGACCGTCGTCGGGAGCTACCCGCAGCCCGGGTGGCTCGTCGACCGCGAGCGCCTCGGCGCGCGCCTGCCGCCGCGCGTGCGCATGCGCGAGCTCTGGCGCGTCCCCGAGGCGTACCTCGAGGAGGCGCAGGATGACGCGACGCGGCTCGCGGTGCGCGACATGGAGCGCGCCGGCGTCGACGTCGTCACCGACGGCGAGATGCGGCGCGAGAGCTACTCGAACCGCTTCGCGACCGCGCTCGACGGCATCGACCTCGACGAGCCGGGTGTCGTGCGCGGGCGCACGGGCGGCGACGTCGTCGTGCCCCGCGTCGTCGGGCCGGTCCGGCGCACGCGGCCGGTCGAGGTGCGCGACGTCGAGTTCCTGCGCTCGGTCACCGACCGGCGCATCAAGATCACGCTGCCCGGCCCGTTCACGATGACGCAGCAGGCGGTGAACGAGCACTATGCGCGCGACCGCGACCTCGCGCTCGCGTACGCGGAGGCGGTGAACGAGGAGCTCCGCGATCTGAAGGCTGCCGGCGCCGACGTCGTGCAGATCGACGAGCCGTGGCTGCAGTCGCGGCCGGAGCAGGCGCGCGAGTACGCGCTCGAGGCGATCGACGGCGCGCTCGAGGGGATCGACGGCGAGACCGTCGTGCACACGTGCTTCGGCTACGCGCACGTCGTGCACGACCGTCCCGACGGCTACCCCTTCTTGCGCGAGCTGGCCGACTGCCGGGCTACGCACCTCTCGCTGGAAGCGGCGCAACCGGACCTCGACCCCGAGGTGCTGCGCGCAGTCGAGGGCAAGACGATCGTGCTCGGCGTGCTCGACCTCGGAGCGCCCGAGGCGGAGACGCCCGAGGGCGTGGCCGGGCGCATCCGCCGCGCGCTCGAGGTCCTGCCGCCGGAGCGCCTCGCGGTCGCGCCGGACTGCGGCATGAAGTACTTGCCGCGCGACCTCGCCTTTCGCAAGCTCGAGGCGATGGTCGCGGGCGCGCGCATCGTGCGCGCGGAGCTCGGCTAGGCCTGCACGAGCGCCGCGAGGCCGCGGTCGCGCTGCAGGCGCTCCAGGGCACGCCTCCGTGTCGGGCCGATCGAGCCGACGGGCATCTCGAGGCTCGTCGCGAGGGCGTCGTACGACGCGTCCGGTGCGCTGAGCATCGTGTCGAGCAACGTACGCTGGCGGCGCGGCAGCCGGCCGACGGCCGACGCGACAACCTGGCGCTGCTCGCGGTCCACGAGGACGTGCAGCGGCGACTCCCGCTCCGTTGCGGTCTCGAGCGGCGGCTCGTCCGTCACGACCTCGCGGACGAACTGCTGGTGCTTGCGCAGCGCCTCGCGCCGGGCCGTCACGAGCAGCCACGCCGGCAACGCCTCGGGGCTCCTCACCTCGGCGATGTGCTCGACGGCGGCGAGCCACGTGCTCTGCACGACGTCCTCGACGTCCGCGTGGTCGAGCCTGAAGCCGCGGGCGGCCGCCCGCAGCGACGGACTGAGCCGCCGGACGAGCGTCGACCACGCCGTCTCGTCGCCGGCGGCCGCCGCGCGAACCAGGGCGGCCGTGTCCTGTTCGCGACGCGGCTGCGAGCCGGACTCGGGAAGTGGATGGGTGTTCACGGTGTGCTCCTCCATGTGCGTTGTCTGGGAGGAGCGTCCGCCCGGGCGGTGGACCGACGGTCGAGCGCGGGTCGACCGGTGGTGACAGCGCGCGACCGCGGTGGTTAACTCGTGTCAGACACCGCAGAAAGGAGGCGCCTACGGACTTCAGAATCCTGGGCGCGCTCGAGGTTCGGAGCGGCAGCCGGCCGCTCCCACTGCGGCCGGGACGGCAGCGGGCATTGCTCGCCATCCTGCTGCTGCGCCGGAACGAGCTCGTCGCCTCCGACCGCTTGATCGAGGAGCTCTGGGGCGAGGAGTCGCCGACGAGCGCGGGCAAGATCGTGCAGGGGTACGTCTCGCAGCTGCGCCGGTCGCTCGGTGTGGAGGGACAGGCTCGGCTTCGCACGCGGGCGCCTGGTTACGTACTCGAGGTCGGGGACGAGGAGGTCGACCTCGACCGGTTCGAGTCGTTGGTCGCCCGCGGCCGCGAGGAGCTTCGCACCGGGCTCGTGGCCGATGCCTCCGCGCATCTCGCCGAGGCGCTCGAGCTGTGGCACGGGCCGCCGCTCGCGGACTTCCAGTACGAGCCGTTCGCGCAGGCGGCGATCGCCAGGCTGGAGGAGCAGCGGCTCGCCGCGCTGGAGCAGCGCATCGACGCCGACCTGCAGCTCGGTCACGACGGGGCTCTGGTCGGTGAGCTCGAGGCGCTCGTCGCCGACCATCCGATGCGCGAGCGGCTGCGCGCGCAGCTGATGCTCGCGCTCTACCGGAGTGGCCGGCAGGCCGACGCGCTCGACGTCTACCAGTCGACGCGCCGCACGCTCGTCGACGAGCTCGCGATCGAGCCGAGTCCCGCGTTGCAGCAGCTCGAGCAGGCGATCCTCCGCCAGGACGCGTCGCTCGACCGCGCGCCCCTCGAGGTCGACCGGTGGCCGGAGCCGGTCGTCGCGACCGAGCCGCCCGAGGCCGAGCCGGTCGCGGACGTTCGCCGCGGGCCGGTGACGGTCCTCTTCTGCGACCTCGACGAGTCCGTCAGCCTCGGCGAGCGGCTCGACCCCGAGCTGCTCCGCTCCGTGCTCGGCCGCTACTACGAGGTGTGCACCGATGCGATCGCGCGTCACGGCGGGTGCGTCGAGAAGTTCATCGGCGACGCGGTCGTCGCCGTGTTCGGCGTGCCGGACGCGCGCGAGGACGACGCGCTGCGGGCCGTGCGCGCCGCGACCGAGATCCGCGACCGGTTCGACGCGTTGCGTGAGGAGCTCGAGGCGCAACTGGGGCTCGATCTCGCAGTTCAGATCGGCGTGCACAGCGGCGTCGCGATCGTGCCGCGGAAGGTCGCGCCGGAGGGGTCCGCGGTGACGGGCGACACGACGAATCGCGCCGCGCGCCTGCAGCAGTCCGCCGGGCCCGGCGAGATCCTCCTGGGCGCGATGACGTGGCGGCTCGTGCGCAACGCCGTCCGCGTCGAGCCCGTCACGCCGCCGCCCGTGAAGGGCAAGCGCCAGACCGGCCGCGCGTTCAGGCTCGTCGAGCTCATCGAAGGAGCGTCCCCGCTCGCCCGTCGCTTCGAGGCGCCGTTCGTGGGGCGCGACGAGGAGCTGTCGCAGCTCCGCGAGGCGTTCGCGCGCTGCCGGCGCGAGCGCGCATGCCACCTCTTCACGGTCGTCGGGATGGCCGGCATCGGGAAGTCGCGGCTCGCGCTCGAAGCGCACGCGCGGCTCGCGGAGGACGCGCAGGTGCTCATCGGACGGTGCCTGCCGTACGGCGAGGGCACCGCGTTCTGGCCGCTGCGCGAGATGCTCGTCGGCGCACTCGGCGAGGGCGTCGAGCACGAGCTCGACGCGATGCTGGCCGCGCATCCCGAGCACGCATGGATCGGACCGGCAGTCACCGGCCTCCTGGGCCTCGAAGCGCGGACGGCGAGCCTCGAGGAGAGCTTCCTCGCGGTGCGCCGCCTGTTCGAGCTGCTCGCGGACGAGCGGCCGCTCGCGATCGCGATCGAGGACGCCCACTGGGCGGACAACGTGCTGCTCGACCTCGTCGAGCACCTCGCGGACCTCGTGCGCGACGCGCCGATCTTCGTGCTCCTCCTCGCGCGGCCCGAGCTCTACGACGTTCGGCCGAACTGGCCGGGCGGCCGACCGAACGCGACCACGATCCTCCTCGATCGCCTGCCGCCGGCGGAGGCCGACCGGCTAGCCGCGTGGCTGCTCGACGGCGTGCCGCTGCCGGACAAGGCGCGCGGGCGCGCGACCTCCCTCGCGGAGGGGAACCCGCTCTTTCTCGAGCAGCTGCTCGCCTTCGCGGGCGAGGAGCCTGCCGAGACGAGCGACGCCGACCTCCCGCCGACGATCCAGGCGCTGCTCGCCGCGCGCCTCGACCGCCTCGGCCCGGCCGAGCGCGCGCTCGTCGAGCGCGCCGCGGTGCTCGGAACGGAGTTCGACCTGGCCGCACTGACCGAGCTCGCGCCACCGAGCCTCGCCCCGACGCTCGCGACTCACGTCGGCGCGCTCGTGCGCAAGGAGCTCATCCGCCCGACGCGCGCGAGCGGCCCTCGCGAGACGTTCCGCTTCCGTCACGGCCTGATCGGCGACGCTGCGTACCGCTGCATCGCGAAGGCACAGCGCGCCGAGTTGCACGAACGCGTCGCCGACTGGCTCGGCGCGAATCGAAGCCGTCACGACTTCTACGACGAGATGAGCGGCTACCACCTCGAGCAGGCGTACCGGTGCAAGGTCGCGGTCGGCGCGGGTCGCGCCGAGACTCTCGCGCTCGCGGCGGAGGCCTCCGTTCGGCTCGAGTCGGCGGCACGCCGCGCGCTCTCACGGAGCGACCTCGCGTCAGCCGCGGCACTCTTGGAGCGCGCGTCGTCCCTGCCCGCCGACGCGGAGTCGCGGCACGCCCTTCTCCTGGCCGACTTCGCCGCGACGCTGATCGAGTCCGGCCGGTTGCTCGACGCGCAGCGTGTTCTCGATGACGCCAGCGGAGCGGCCGAGGAGGCCGGTGACGAATGGGCGGAGCTGCGCGTGCTCGTCGAGCATCAATGGCTGAACATCCATCGCGCGGTTCCCGGCACGAGCGAGCACGTGCGCGAGGTCGTCGCGAGCGCGCTGCCGGTCTTCGAGCGCGTCGACGACCAGCACGGCCTCTGTCGCGCGCGTCGCCTCGAGGCGTCGGCCGAGTGGACGAAGGCGCGCGCAGCGGCCGCCGCCGCGGCGTGGGAGCGGGCGGCCGTTCACGCGCAGGCCGCCGGCGAGGAGCACGAGCGCGCGGCGATCCTCATGTGGGTCTCGTCGTCGATGTGGTTCGGGCCGGCACCGGTCGAGCTCGCCCTGACCCGGTGCGAGCAGATTCGCGAGGAGGTGAAGGGCAACCCCGCCTCGGAGGCGGAGGTGCTGCGCCATCTCGGCGGCCTGCACGCGCTCGCCGGTCGCTTCGACGCCGCCCGCGTGTTCTTCGCCGCGAGCAACGCCGGGTTCGCGGAGCTCGGCATCGGCATCAACTCGGTGATCTCGCACGCAGTGGCCGTCTCGGAGATGCTCGCGGGCAACAACGCGGGTGCAGAGCGGCGGCTGCGGGAGGGCTACGACGTGCTCTCGACGATGGGCGAGAACGCGCTGCGCTCGACCACCGCCGCCGTTCTGGCGCGCGCGGTTCTCGCGCAGGGTCGCGCGGACGAGGCGAAGCGATACACGGAGGCAAGCGAGGCGCTGGGCGAGCCGGACGATCTCCTCACGCAAATGGTGTGGCGCGGCGTGCGTGCCCGGATCCTGGCCGACGACGGGCACGCGGAGACTGCGGAGACCCTCGCGCGCGAGGCGGTCGCGCTCGCGGAGGACACCGACCTCGTCAACTTCCACGCGGACGCGCTCGCTGATCTCGCCTACGTGTACGAGTCGGCGGGGCGCATCGCGGAGGCGTCGGCCGCGCTCGACGAGGCGCTGCAGTTGTACGAGCAGAAGGGCAACGTCGTAGCCGCGAGCGAGGTTCGCGGCCGTGTGGAATCGCTGAAGGTCGCGTGAGATGATGAATCGACAGGCACATCGAGATTGGTGGTGGTGACGTGATGGCCCATGGCAGCGCGTTCGACGATGAGCTGCAGCTCGCAAACGGTGCCCTGCAAGCGGTTCGCGGGCCGGTCAGTTACAAAGAGATCAAGTCGATTGCGATCCGCATCGTGCAGCGCGACGTGAACGGCGCAGGCGCGATGGCGGCCGCTGCAGGAGAACCCAAGACCGAGTTGACGCCTCAGCTTGCGAAATCGTGGGTGCTACCCGCGGACACCGTGGTCAACGCAGGGCGATTCGTCGACGGCCCGGCACAGGCAAGCGCAGTCGCGCTCGTCGTGGAGGACGACGACTCGCTGCGCGTCATCGAGTGGTCGCACGACCTGCTGCTGGCCCACTAGCGCCGACTACACAGGGACGAGGGCACTCAACACCGCGCGGCCGGGATACGACCCGTCCTCGGACCGCGGTGGAACGAAGAACAGCCCGGCGGCGTAGGCAGTGAGGAGCGGTGTGGCCGAGCCTGACCCGTTCTCCCCGCCGAAGTTCGAGCCGCCGAGCCATCCGTCGCGCATCAGGAGACGGAGCAACCGCCACGGGTTGTCCTGGAACGAGACGAAGTTGAGACCCGTACGGAATCCCGGCGGAGAGGATGTCGACTCGAGGAACGGGTAGCCCTGGCGAAAGATCCGGAAGCTCAGCGGATCGCCGGGGGGCGGCTCGTGGTGGTTTGCGCGCTGAACGTGGCTGTACTTCAGCGTCGCATCGCTTGTCGAGGGCGGCTCGCTGAGGGCTTGCACCGGCGGTTTGCTGCCATTGCCGTCGAGTGGGCAGCCGTTTGCGCTCTTCTGTGGGTCGAACTCCATGAGCGGACAGCCGCTGATCTTCGCCCGGCCGACGAGACCCTCCTGTTGCGCAACAGAGAACCCTCGCCACACCGCGAGGTCGATAGCGAGCCGCACGAATGCCAGATACGTGCCGCCGACGGTCCACTGGTGGTCGTCGCGGTCTCTGATGGGGACGACGCCGGCTCGCTCGTCGTCCTTGAGATTCGAGAGGCCGTCGTGGAAGTCGATCCAGCTGCGTCGATCGTCCCGCTTCGACCCGGTGTAAGCGGCCGAGATCCGCAGCGCTACTTCCGCACCTTGGTCGTTCAGGAGCTTCCAGGTCTCGACGATCGCGCGCTCCACGGCGAGCGGCGTCTCGGCGGTGAACTGCAGCGCGAACGCTGCTTCGCCGGGATTCGACGTGATGCCCGGCGCGTACACGATCCCCGAGTTGCTCAACTGCCGGCCGTACGCGTCGTCCCGGGGGGTCGCGATCGGTTGACCGCCGATCGGCGCGCTGAACCCCGCGTCCTCGAACTCGGGGGGCAGGTTCGGCGCTGCCGGGTCGGCGAGCTTGAATGCCGCGCGCCCGAACCCCAGCAGGACCTTCAGCTCGCCCTTCGGCACCTCTACCGTGTCGCCAAGATCGTTCACCTTGCCGTCCTTGAGGCGCGCGTACATGTCCCACAGCTTCTGCAAGAGGCGGTCGACGTCGTTTGCCGTCTTGCCGGGCATGGCGTCGAGCAGGAGGAACGAGAAGAAGCCGGGCAGCGGCGCCTCCTTCGTGCGCTGCAGGTAGATCCCGTCTTGCAGCTTCTCGGTGCCGTCAAGCATGGCCGCTCCTTCCGACGACATGCCTGTTTCTCGCTCTGTCAACTCTAGGGAGCGCGGGATCGACTTTCAATATCGCTGGCTTGCCCACGTTCACTAGAGCGTCGACCCGGCGACGGTGATACGCGCGGATTCGATGTACGTAATCGGCGGCGCCGTGCTCTTCACAGGACACGGCCGAGGTCTCGAGATCTCGGTCTTCCAGCGAAAGGAGCACGACCGAAATGCACGCCACTTCCCTACGACCGCGCCTCGGGATCGCACTGCTCGCGGCGCTTGCTGCGGTGATCGTGTGCGGGCTCGGCGCGACGCGCGCCGCGCCTGCGGGGTCGAGGCAGGCACCGCCGACGTTCGCTGCCGTGCCGGGCCAGGTCATCGTCCGGTACGCGCCGTCGACGTCGCGCCACGAGCAGAGCGCCATCACCGCCCACGCCGATGCGCACGCGGTCCGGGCCCTCGGGCCGCGCACGAAGCTCGTCCAGCTTCCCCGCGGAGCCAGCGTCGCGGATGCCGTTCGCAGACTCGAGCGGCAGCCGGGCGTCCTCTCGGCGGAGCCGAACTACGTCCTCCACACGCTCGCACGTCCGACCGACTCGATGTTCGACCAGCTCTGGGGTCTCGACAACGTCGGGCAGGCGGTCATCGGCCACTTCGGGACCGCCGACGCCGACGTCGACGCGCCGGAGGCGTGGGACCTGTCGATCGGAAGTTCCTCCGTCGTCGTCGGCGTCCTCGACACCGGCGTCGCGTACGACCATCCGGACCTCGAGGGTCAGATCGCAACCAACCCGGGCGAGTCCGGTGACGGCAAGGAGACGGACGGGATCGACAACGACGGGAACGGCTACGTCGACGACTACCGCGGGTGGGACTTCGCGGACGACGACAACGACCCCTACGACCTGAACAACCACGGCACGCACGTCTCCGGCACGATCGGGGCGCGGGCCGACAACGCGTTCGGCGTCGCCGGCATCAACTGGCACGTCGGGATCCTGCCGGTGCGGTTTCTCGACGCCGCCGGCTACGGCACGACCGCCGACCTCGTCGACGCGCTGACCTACATCGGCCGTCAGCACATCCCGATCGTGAACGGCAGCTTCGGCGGCGGGCCGTCAAGCCCGGCGACCGTGGCGGCGATCAGGGCGGCGACGGACACGTTGTTCGTGTTCGCTGCGGCGAACAACTCGATGGACAACGACCGATACCCCGCCTACCCCTGCTCGTATCCCGAGCCGAACATCATCTGCGTCGCCGCGACCGACCAGCGTGACCGTCTCGCGGCGTTCTCGAACTACGGCCGGCGCTCCGTCGACGTGGCCGCGCCGGGCGTCGACGTGCTCAGCACGATCGCGCGCACGGACGACGGTCAGCCCGGAGCCTACGACTACTACTCCGGCACCTCGATGGCGACGCCGCACGTCGCGGGCATCGCTGCGCTGGCGCTGGCGTTTGCGCCGGGGCTGTCGCCGACTGACGTGAAGGCGGCGATCATGGCCGGCGCGGAGCCGCTGCCGACGCTGACGGGCCGCGTCGTCACGGGCGCCCGGGCCAATGCGGAGCGGACGCTCGAGGCCGCGTACCTGCAGGTTGGCAGCGCGTCCTCGCTCAGGCTCGACCCCGCCACGGGGCAGTACGTGACGACCGTGCACGTGACGCTGTCGGCAGCGTGCCCACAGCCGTGCAGCCTCGACAGCGTCGAGCTGCGCTCGCCGACGCGAAGCGGCGGGTCCGTCGTCCTCGGTCGGCGCGACGGGCTCGCACTCGCGCCCGGGTCGTCGATCGACGTCGACGTCCCGGTCTCGAAGCCGGCGCTCCTGCGCACCGCGTTCGTGAATCAGGGTGCGTCGCTGGTCTCCGACACGCGTCTCCTCGCGCAGCTCCAGTCGCAGGGCCGCCTGTTCGACGCGGCGTACGCCGGCAACCTGTCGGTCTCGGCACGGTCGGTCCGCAACGGCACGCTCCCCGGCCTGCGGCCGATCCTACGGCGAGCGGCGGAAGGCGCACCGCCGCAGCCGCCCGCGCTGCCCACACGGCCTGACGCGGGGCGCTGAACCGACCACGGGCAGCCCGTGACCGCGGCGACGCGGCGCGGGCTGCCCTCCGTGTGCCGCCCGTTCGGGACGGCGCCGCCAAGTCACACGACAGAAAGGAACGAGAGAGATGACGATCACCCGCACGACGAATCGGACCTCCCCGTCGGACACGTTCCCCGGGCGTCTCAGGGAAGGCATCGACGCCTCCGGCCGCGACGAGCTCTCGGACCTGGCCGCTGCGTCGGGACGCAGATCCTTCCGCTGATCGAGACGGTGACGATCTCGAGCGAGAACGTTCAGCGCGTCGCGCCCTGACGGGGCGCGGCCGCGAGGTCGAGCAGTCCCGGGAAGCGGGCGTCGAGGTCCTCGCGGCGGAGCGAGACGAGCCGCTGCGTGCCGACGACGCGCGTGGCGGTGATGCCCGCCTCGCGCAGGATCTTCAGGTGGTGCGAGCGGGTCGCGTCGCTCACCGGCAGCGGGAAGCTGCCGCAGGCCCGCTCGCCGTGGACGAGGGCCGTCACGATCTGCAGCCGCACCGGGTCGGCGAGCGCGCCGAGCACGGTCGTCAGCTCCAGGTCGTCGCGCTCGGGCATGTCGAGGTAGCGCTCAGGTATTTTCGATCACCGTCGAAATAAACGCCGGCCGGGCGGCGTTTCTTCCTTCGAAGCTCGTCGAAGTGTCCCACGGAAGGAGCGCCATGAGAAGCCCGAGCGCCGGCGTGGCCCTGGCCACGTCGACTGCCGTGATCTGGGGAGTCATGTTCGTCGTGGGGAAGTCGGCCCTCGAGCGGATCGACGCCTTCCACCTGACGACCATCCGCTATGCGGTCGCGGGGGCGGTGCTGCTCGTCCTCCTCGTGGCGGTCGAGGGGCTGCGGGCACTGCGTCTCGAAGGACGCGGGCTGCGGCTCTGGGCGCTCGGCTCGCTCGGCTTCGCCGGCTTCAACCTGCTCGCGTTCACCGGGCTGCAGCATGCGCGCGCCGAGAGCGCCGCCCTGATTGTCGCGTTCGCGCCGATGGTCACCGCGATCGTGCTGTGGGTGCGCACGGGCGTGCGGCCGCGCACGTTCGTCTTCCTGACGTTCCCGGCCGCGCTGCTCGGCGTCGCGCTCGTGATCAGCCAGGGTGATCTCTCGTCGATCGCCGGCGCGGTCGGCTGGGGCGACGTGCTCGTGCTCGCGGGGGTCGTCAGCTTCGTCGTGTACACGATCGGCGCCGCGGAGTTCCCGACGTTCTCGCCGCTGCGCTACACGGCGCTGACCGCGGGGCTCGGCTGGACGACGGTCGCGTCTGCGACCGTGCTTGCAACGGTCAGCGGGCTCGAGCCGCTGCCCTCGGCGAGCGACGTCTGGGAGGTCACGCCGCAGATCACGTACATCACCTTCCTCGGGGCGGTCGTCGCGGTGCTCGCGTGGAACGCGGCCGTCGGCTCGATCGGCCCGCAGAACACGGCGCTCTTTGGGAACCTGCTGCCGATCACGACGTTCGGCGTCGAGATCGCGCGCGGCTACCGGCCGAGCGCGCTCGAGTACGTCGGCGCTGCGATCACCGTCGGCGCGCTCGCCGTCACGAACCTGCTCTCGCGGCGGCGTCCTGCGGCGGCGCGGGGGCGGGTCGAGGAGCGCGCGCCGCTCGCCGAGGCCGCCTAGGCGGGCAGCGCGCGGCGGAGCAGCCGCACGAGGTTGCCCGAGAGGATCGCCTCGAGCTTTGCGCCCGCAAAGCCGCGCCGCCGCAGCGCGTCGACCAGCGCCGGGTAGTCCTCCGGCCCGGCGAGGCCGTCGATCGGGTCGGCGATCGTGCCGCCGTCGGGCAGCATCATCGCGGGCAGGTCCTGGAGGCCGAGCGCGAGCGCGACCTGGCGGATGAAGTCGGCTCCGAGCCCGACGTGCTCGACGCCCATCACCTCGACCGCATGCTCGACGTGGTCGACGACGCGGTCGATCGTCGGCCGCTTCGGGTCGACGACGATCGGCAGCGCCATCACGCAGAACACCCCGCCGCGCTCGGCGAGGGCGCGTAGCTGACCGTCGGTGACGTTGCGCGGCGTGTCGACGAGCGCGCGGCAGCCGGCGTGGCTCACGAGCAGCGGCGCGTCGGGCGCGGCCTCGAGCACGTCCGCGAACGTCCGGTCCGAGGCGTGGGCGAGGTCGATCGCGACGCCGAGCTCGACGAGGCGCGCGACGAGCTCACGGCCGAGGCGCGAGAGGCCGCCGTGGCCCGGCTCGCTCGCGCCGTCGGCGAAGGCGTTCCGACGGTTCCACGTGAGCGCGACCATGCGGACGCCGAGCTCCCAGAAGACCTCGATCAGCTCCGGGTTCGAGCCGAGCGGCTCGCAGCCCTCGAGCGACAGCACGAGGCCGATCCGCGCTTCGAGCCGGTCCAGATCGGCGCAGGTGTACACCTGCGCCACCCGGCCCGGGCACTCGGCCACGGCCCGCCGGAACGCGGTCGTCTGGGCCAGTGCCTCGGCGAGCGCACGCTCGGAGCCGTCCTCGACGTCGGCGTAGAGCGGGCAGACCTGGAGCCCGACGCCGCCCGCCTCGAGGTGCGGCAGCCAGTAGCGCTCGAACGGCCTCTCCTCGGCCCGGCGGTGGACGAGCTCCGCGAGCAAGTCGTTGTGCGCGTCGGCGATCAGAGTCGCGAGACTACCGCCGTGACGACGGCGCCGACGCCCATCGCCGAGTCGCCGGGGCGCGTTCGGCGCCTGCGGCCCTCCTCGAGCTTCCTGGGCTTCCTCGGGCGGCGGCTCGTGGCGCTCGTGTTCCTCGCGGTGGGGATCACGCTCGTCGTCTTCGCGCTGACGCAGCTCGTGCCGTCGAACACGGTCACCGCCAACCTCGGCGAGCAGGCGGCCGGCGATCCCGCGGCCGTCGAGGCGTTCAAGGAGAAGTACGGCCTCGACCGTCCGCTGCCCGTCCGGTACGCGATCTACCTCGAGCACGTCGTCCAGGGCGACCTCGGCGAGTCCGCGCTCACGCGGCAGCCCGTCACGCACGACCTGGGCACGTACATCCCGGCCACGGCCGAGCTCGCGCTCGCCGCCGTGCTGCTCGCGGCGATCTTCGGGATCTCGTTCGGCGTCTACGCGGCGATGCGGCGGAACCGGCCGGCCGACCACGTACTGCGCGTCGTCTCGCTCGGCGGCATTTCGATGCCGACGTTCTGGATCGCGCTCGTCGCGCTCTACGTCGGCTTCTACCGGCTCGGCTGGTTCCCCGGCAGCGACCGGCTCGACCCGGGGACGCTGCCGCCGCCGCACGTGACGGGCCTGTACACGGTCGACGCCTTGCTCGCCGGCGACTGGGGGCTCGCCGGGCAGGCGCTGCACCACCTCGCGCTGCCGGCGCTCGTGCTTGCCGCGTTCAACGTGAGCCTGCTTACGCGCTACACGCGCTCCGCCGTGCTCGAGGTGATCGGCAACGACTACGTCCGCGCGGGCCGCGCGAAGGGGCTGCCGGAGCGGACCGTGGTCACGCGCTACGTGCTTCGCGCCGCTCTGCCGTCGGTGATCACCGTGCTCGGGCTCGTGTTCGCGAACGTGCTCACGGGCGCCGTGCTCGTGGAGAAGATCTTCTCCTGGCCGGGCATCGGCCAGTACGCGTACAACGCGGCGATCGCGCTCGACGTGCCGGCGATCGCGGGTGTGAGCATCTTCGTCGCCGTCGTGTACGTGACCGTGAACTTCGTCGTCGACGTGCTGTACGGCGTGATCGACCCGAGGATCCGCGTCACGTGAGCGCGCTCGCGCTTCGCCTGCGCGGTCGCCGGGCACGCGTGCGCCCGGCGTGGCGCCAGCCGCTCGCCGTCGTCGGCGCGGTGATTGCCGTCGCGTGGATACTCATCGCGATCTTCGCGCCGCTCGTCGCACCGCACGACCCGCTCGCGCAGGTGTTCCCGCCGAACGAGGCGCCGTCGTCGACGCACTGGTTCGGAACGGACGAGCTCGGGCGCGACGTGCTCAGCCGCGTGATCTACGGCTCGCGCATCTCGATCCCGATCGCATTGCTGCTCGTGGCGCTCGCAGGCGTAATCGGCGGCGTGCTCGGTGCCGTCGCCGGCTACCTGCGCGGTGTGGCCGACGGGACCGTGATGCGCATCACGGACCTCGTCTTCGCGTTCCCGGCGATCATCCTCGCGATGGTCGTGACGGCCGTGCTCGGCGGCGGCCTGCGCAACGCGGCGCTCGCGATCGTCGTCGTCGCTTGGCCGGCGTACGCGCGCGTCGTGCGCGGGCTCGTGCTGTCGGTCGGCGACTCGGAGTACGTGCAGTCGTCGCGGCTGCTCGGCGCGTCCGCGCGGCGCGCGCTCTTCAAGGACGTGCTGCCGAACATCGCAGGGCCGGTGCTCGTGCTGATGACGCTCGACCTCGCAAACGCGATCCTGCTGCTCTCGGGTCTCTCGTTCCTGGGCCTCGGCGCGCAGCCGCCGCAGCCGGAGTGGGGGTCGATGGTCGCGACGGGCACGCAGTACTTCCAGTTCTGGTGGATGGGCACGTTCCCCGGCCTCGCGATCTTCACGGCCGTGCTCGCGTTCAACTTCATCGGCGACTCCCTGCGCGACCTGTTCGACCCGCAGACCGCGTGGAGCACGGACGAGTGAGGCGTCGCTTGCGACGCCGTCCTCAGGCCGCGCGGGTCTCCCGCGCGGCCGTCTGCGTGACTCTCCTGAAACGATGGACGGAGAGGTGCGCATGACGGTCCTCGCGGTCGACGGGCTGCGCGTGTCACTCCAGTCCGGCGACGGCCGCGTCACGGTCGTCGACGGCGTCGATTACCGCGTCGAGGCGGGCGAGGTGTTCGGCGTCGCCGGCGAGAGCGGGAGCGGCAAGACGATGTCGATGCTCGCGCTGCTCGGGCTCCTGCCGCAGGGCGCGCAGGTCGAGGGGCGCGCAGAGTTCGGCGGCCGCGACCTCCTGCGCCTCCCGCGCCGGCAGCTGCGTGACGTCTCGGGCCGCGACCTCGCGATGGTGTTCCAGGACCCGATGACGTCGCTGCACCCGATGCTCACGGTCGGGAAGCAGCTGACCGAGCACGTGCGCCTGCACCTCGGGCTCTCGCGGCCGGACGCGGCGAAGCGTGCGGTCGAGTTGCTGCAGGAGGTGCGCATCCCCGATCCTGGGTCGGCGCTGCGCGCGTACCCGCACCAGTTCTCCGGCGGGATGCGGCAGCGGATCGCGATCGCCGTCGCGCTCGCGTGCCGCCCGAAGCTGCTGATCGCGGACGAGCCGACGACCGCGCTTGACGTGACGGTGCAGGCAGGGATCCTGCGCCTCCTCGACCGGCTGCGGCGCGAGGGCGATCTGTCCGTCGTGCTCATCACGCACGACCTCGGCGTGCTGTCGTCGATCGCGGATCGCGTCTCGATCTTCTACGCCGGCCGCGTCGTCGAGTCGGGCGAGCGCGAGGACGTGCTGCAGCGGCCGCGGCACCCGTACACGCGCGCGCTGCTCGACGCGCTGCCGCATCCCGAGGCGGCGGCCGACACGCCGCTCGTGGCGATCGGCGGCGCGCCGCCGAGCCCGAGCCGCATCCCGCCCGGCTGCGCGTTCCACCCGCGCTGCCCGTACGCGGTCGAGTCCTGCGCCGTGGAGG
>JBKPLI010000108.1:0-6865 GCA_046731555.1 Actinomycetota bacterium
ACACGCTCGTCCGCCTCGCGCAGCCGTTCTCGATGCGCTACCCGCTCGTCGACGGCCAGGGCAACTTCGGCTCGATCGACGACGATCCGGCGGCCGCCATGCGCTACACGGAGGCGCGGCTCGCCCGCCTCGCCGAGGAAATGCTGCGCGAGCTCGACGCCGACACCGTCGACTTCGGGCCGAACTACGACGAGTCGAAGCGCGAGCCGCTCGTCCTGCCCGCGCGCTTCCCGAACCTGCTCGTGAACGGCTCGGCCGGCATCGCGGTCGGCATGGCGACGAACATCCCGCCGCACAACCTGGGCGAGGTCGTCGACGCGATCGTGCAGCTGATCGACAAGCCGGACTCGAACGTCGACGACCTGATGAAGCACGTCAAGGGCCCGGACTTCCCGACGGGCTCGTACGTCGTCGGCCGCTCCGGCATCCGCGACGCGTACCGCACGGGCCGCGGCCGGATCGTCATGCGCGCACGCGCCCACATCGAGGAGCTTCGCGGCGGCAAGAGCGCGATCATCGTCAGCGAGCTCCCGTACGGCGTGAAGAAGGGCGGCGACGCCGGCGTGATCAAGAAGATCGCCGACCTCGTCAACGAGAAGACGCTGACGGAGATCTCGGACCTCGCCGACCACTCCGACCGGAGCGGCATGCGGATCCAGATCGAGCTCAAGCGCGACGCGGTCCCGCAGGTCGCGCTCAACAAGCTCTTCAAGCACACGCCGCTGCAGACGACGTTCGGCTACAACGCCGTCGCGCTCGTCAACGGTGTGCCGCGCACGCTGTCGCTGCTCGAGCTCGTCACGTACTACCTCGACTTCCAGCGCGAGATCATCACGCGCCGGTCGAAGCACGAGCTGCGCCAGGCCGAGAAGCGCGCGCACGTCCTGCGCGGCTACCTGATCGCGCTCGACAACCTCGACGCAGTGATCGCGCTCATCCGCGGCGCGGCCGACACGGACGAGGCGCGCACCGGCCTGATGGCGAAGTTCGACCTCTCCGAGGTGCAGGCGTCCGCGATCCTCGAGCTCCGGCTGCGCGCACTGACCGCGCTCGAGCGTGCACGCGTCGAGGGCGAGTTCAAGGACCTGCAGGAGCGCATCGGCGAGTTGCGCGCGCTCCTCTCCGACGAGGCGGCGATCGACGAGCTCATCAAGACCGAGCTCCTGCACTTGCGCGACGCGTACGGGCGCAACGACGACCGGCGCACCGAGATCGTCGCGGCGGAGGAGGAGCTCGAGCTCGAGGACCTGATCGCGGAGGAGGACATGGTCATCGCGATCACGCGCTCGGGCTACATCAAGCGCCTACCCGTCACCGCGTATCGCGAGCAGCGCCGCGGCGGCATCGGCGTGATGGGAATGGACCTCAAGGACGAGGACTACATCGAGCACCTCTTCGTGGCCTCGACGCACGACTACATCCTCTTCTTCACCTCCGTCGGCAAGGTCTACCGGCTCAAGGTGCACGAGCTGCCGCTCGGCTCGCGCCAGTCGAAGGGGCGCGCGATCGTGAACCTGCTGCCCTTCCGCCAGGGCGAGCTGGTGCGCGCCGTCATCCAGACGCGCGCGTTCGAAGAGGCCGAGTACCTCGTGTTCGCGACGAAGAAGGGCGTCGTCAAGAAGACGAAGCTCGCCGCGTACAACACGCCGCTCAAGGCCGACGGGATCATCGCGATCAAGATGCGCGAGAACGACGAGCTCGTGGCGGTGCGTCACTCGTCGGGCGACAACGACGTCCTCATGGTGTCGCGCCACGGCCAGGCGATTCGCTTCGCCGAGAAGGACGTGCGCCCGATGGGCCGCGACGCCTCGGGTGTGCAGGGCATGCGTCTGCGCGGCGACGACGAGGTGATCTCCGTGAACATCGCGCACGACGACGCCGACCTGCTCGTCGTGACCCAGAACGGCTACGGCAAGCGGACGCGGATCTCCGAGTACCCGCGCAAGGGCCGCGGCGGCATGGGAGTGAAGACGGTGCAGCTGACCGAGGCGAAGGGCAACCTCGCCGGCGCGCGCGTCGTCCGCGACGGCTACCAGGTGATGCTCATCTCGACCGGCGGCACCGTGATCCGCATGTCGGTCGAGGACATCCGGCGGATGGGGCGCTCGACGCAGGGCGTGATCGTGATGCGGTTGCGCGAGGGCGAGATCGTCTCGTCGCTCGCACCGGTGGTCGAATCCGGAGACGACGACGCCGCGCCGGACGACGTACTCGAGTCGGCGGCCGATCCGGGCGACGGTCCGACGTAGGTTTCTGTCGGAATCCGCCCGAATTCATCAACCTTCAGCGGATCCTTCGGCCCAACCTTCCCTTTTACGAAAGGGAGGGGTATAAGGTGAAAGCGAGGGGTCGGACTATCGACGACTGAAGGACCTCATACATGGCGTACAGCAAGCAGGTCGACCTGCTCGAGCCGATCGACATGGCCGAGCATCTCGACAAGATCGAGCTCTACCTTGGTCAGGTGTGCCAGATCGCCGGCATCTCGAAGATGCAGCTCGACTACTGGACCAACAAGGCGCAGATCCCGACGAAGGGCAAGAAGCAGCGGATCTACGACATGGACGCGGTCGAGACGGTGATGCTCATCAAGCAGGCGAAGGACAAGGGCTTGAACCTCGGTGCGGCGATCGACGCGGCCCGCCGTTTCCGCGAGCAGCACGGCTCCCCGCCCGAGTCCTAGGCTCCGTTACGAAGCCGTGCGGCGGCTTCTTCGGGCGCGACCGCGTTGATGTAGACGCCTGCGCCGAGCTCCAACCCTGCGAACCGCGTCGTGCGCGGCACGAGCTCGATGTGCCAGTGCATCCCCTCGTGCAGCCAGGCGTTGAACGGGAACGCATCGCCGTGCGCGTCGCGGATACGGCGCACGAGCTCGGCTAGCAGCCGTAGGGCCGGGCCGAGCAGGTCGCTGCGCAGGCCCTCGGGCTCCGCACGCTCGGGTGCCACCTGCACCTCGTAGGGCGCGCGGCTCGCGCGCGGGCAGCCGGCGACGAGGCCGTCGCGCGTCACGATCGGCTCGACCTCGGGCAAACCGCGCTCGGCAACGACGGCGGGTGGCGGCGCCGGCAGCCACGCGAGCTGCGAATGCGAGTGTGGGAGGCTCGCGCCCGCCTCCTGTCCCTCGTTCACGAACGCGAACGCCGTGCCGCCCGTGTCGCGCGCGCGGCGCTGCCACGCCTCCGCGACGAGGTCGAGCGTCGCGTCGTCCACGTCGGCGATCGAGCGCACGTGCACGGGGCCGTGGACGACGACCTCCTGGCGCTCGAGCGCGGGGTAGAGGTTCGGCACGACCCGCACGCCCCAGCCCGTCGGGCCGTCGCCGAGGCGCAGCGTCTCGGGCGGCGTGCGATCCTCGCGACCGGCGCAGAACGGGCAGCTCTCGAGCTCGTCGTGTACCGGAGCGGACGCGCCGGGCCGCTTCGCCCGCGCCGGGGCGATCGCAGCCCAACGGCCGGACAGCGGATCGCGCCGTAGGTCCGTCATCCGTCGGACGCTACGGGCGGTCGGCCGGGCGCGGGAGGAAGGACGAGATGATGTCGACCGGAGCCGGGAAGACGATCGTCGTCGACTGCGACGCTCCGAGCTCGATCAGCGTCTGCAGGTAGCGCAGCTGCAGCGCGACCGGGTGCTCCTCGATCACGTTCGCCGCGTCCTTCAGCCGCTCGCTCGCCTGGAACTCGCCCTCGGCGGCGATCACCTTTGCGCGGCGTTCGCGCTCGGCCTCCGCCTGTCGTGCCATCGCGCGCTGCATGCCCTGCGGGATCTCGACGTCCTTCACCTCGACGACGGAGACCTTGATGCCCCACGGCGCGGTCTGCTCGTCGATGATCTCCTGCAGGATCGTGTTGATCTTCTCCCGCTCGGAGAGCAGCTCGTCGAGCTGGTGCTGACCGAGCACGGAGCGCAAGGTCGTCTGGGCGATCTGCGACGTCGCGACCATGAAGTTCTCGATCTGCACGATCGCGTCCTTCGGCGCGACGATCCTGAAGTAGGCGACGGCGTTCACCCGCACCGGCACGTTGTCCTTGGTGATGACCTCCTGCGGCGGGATGTTCAGCGTGATCGTCCGCAGGTCGACCTTCACCATCCGGTCGACGATCGGGATGAGGATGAAGAGCCCCGGGCCCTTCGGCTCGGGCAGCAGCCGGCCGAGGCGGAACACGATCCCCCGCTCGTACTCGCGTGCGACCTTGATCGCGGCGAGCAGGAAGAGCAGGAAGAAGAACAGCAGGACCGCGATGACGATGAGCGCGACGCTCATGGCCGGATCCTAGACGGGGCGCACCTCGAGGGAGAGACCGTCGATGGACTCGACGCGGACGCGCTGGCCGTCCGCGAGCGGCTCGTCGGAGCGCGCGCGCCACAGCTCGCCGCGGACGAAGACGTAGCCGCCGTTGCGAACGACGCCCTCCATGCCGAGGATGTCCGACTCGCCGACCGCTGCCGGCCGTCGGCGCACCTGTACCGCCTTCGCGAGTGCGATCGCCCAGAAACCGCCGAGGATCGCCGTCACCGTCACGACGAGCGGGACGGACGTGTGGTACGGCGCCGGTGCCTTGTGGAAGAGCGTGATGAGGCCGATCGCGATCGCGACGAGACCGGACAGCGTGAGCGCGCCGTGCGAGGTGACGTGCGCGTCGACGATCAGCAGCGCGACGCCGAACAGGAGCAGCAGCAGACCCGCCCACGAGAGCGGCAGCACCGAGAACCCGAACAGTGCCGTCAGCATGCAGATCGCGCCGAACGCCCCCGGGATCACGACCCCAGGGTGGAAGAGCTCGAAGCCGAGACCCGCGATGCCGGCGAGGAAGAGGAGCCCGATGATGTTCGGGTCGATCAGCGTCGAGAGGAACCGCGTGAAGAAGCCGGGCTTCACGTCGGTCACCTCCGCGCCTGCCGTGTCCAACGTGAAGCCGCGCGGGATCGTCTTGCGTCCGTCGATCGTGTTCAGCAGCTCCGGTAGCGAGGGCGAGATGAGGTCGATCACGTTCAGCTTCAGCGCCTCGTCCGCCGAGAGGTTCGACGCGTGTCGCACCGCGCGGTCGGCCCACGCGGCGTTGCGCCCGTGTGTGCGTGCGAGCACGCGCAGCGAGGCAGCCGCGTCGTTCACGACCTTGCGCCGCAGGTCCTTCTCGAGGTCCTGGCCGCTGCCGCTGATCGGCGTCGACGAGCCGATGTTCGTCTCCGGCGCCATCGCGAGGATGTCGGCCGCCTGGCTGATCCACACGCCCGCGGAGGCCGCGCGCGCGCCGTTCGGCGCGACGTAGACGATCACCGGGACGGGCACGGAGAGCTGCTTCTTCACGATCTTCCGCATCGACTCGGAGAGCCCGCCCGGCGTGTCGAGGACGATCACCGCCGCGTCGTACTTCTCGTCGGCCGCGCGGTCGAGTTGGTTGTTCACCCAGTCCTGTGTGACCGGGTTGACCTCCTCGTCGAAGTGGATCGCGAGCACACGCGGCGCCGCGTCGGCGGCCGGGGCGGCCACCGCTGCGGCCAGCAACCCGAGCAGGAGCAGGCGTTTCACCGTTGTAAGGATTGTATGCGGGAGAGGGCCTCTGCCCTTGAGCCCGAAGCCGACCTCGTGCACGGTTCCGAGGGCGGCCCCGTCCATGAAGAAATTGCTGCTGATCACGGCCTTCGCGCTCGTCCTCCCGCCCGTCGCGCACGCGGGGAACGTCGCGCTCGTGGCGCGGGATGTGCCGCTCTCGTCGCGCGCGCTGCAGAGCGCCGCCGCCCCGATGCACTTCAACATGCTCGGCGTCCACTGGCGCGGGGCCGGCACGGTCGAGGTGCGCACGCGCAGCCTCGGCGGCGCCTGGCGTGCGTGGCACGCGGTCGACGACGACGCGCGCCCCGATCGCACGTCGCCCGAGCGCGACGCGTGGCGGGACGGCGGGCTCGAGTGGGCGGGTGCCTCGAGGGGCGTGCAGTTCCGGCCGCACGGCCGCGTGACACGGCTGCGCGCGTACTACCTGTGGTCGCGTGTCACCAACGCGCCGACGCGCGGCCTGTCGCTCGCCGGCGCGCCGACGATCGTCCCGCGTTCCGGCTGGCTCGCCGACGAGAAGATCCTACGCGCGAAGCCGATCTACGCACCCGCACTGCGTTACGCAGTCGTGCACCACACCGCCGGCGCGAACGGCTACTCGCGCGCGCAGGCGGCGGCGATCGTGCGCGGCATCGAGATCTACCACGTGAAGGGGAACGGCTGGAACGACATCGGCTACAACTTCCTCGTCGACCGGTTCGGCACCGTGTACGAGGGTCGCGGCGGTGGGGTCGAGCGCAACGTGATCGGCGCGCACGCGGAGGGGTTCAACACCGGCTCGGTCGGCGTCGCCCTCATCGGCAACTTCTCCTCGGCGGTGCCGCCGCAGGCCGAGCAGGACGCGCTGGCGAACCTGCTCGCGTGGCGGCTCGACGTCGCGCACGTCGACCCGCTCTCGCGTGTCGTCGTCACGTCGGGCGGCAACGCGAAGTTTCGCGCGGGCAAGGTCGTGACGCTGCGCGCGGTCTCCGGTCACCGCGACACCGGCCCGAGCGAGTGCCCGGGCCGCAACGCGTACGCGCGCATACCCGCGATCGCCGCGAAGGTCGCGACGATCGGCCTGCCGAAGCTGTACTCGCCCGTCGCGAGCGGCGCGCTCGGCGGTCCGATCCGATTCCAGGCGCGGCTCTCGTCCGCGCGGCCGTGGACGGTCACCGTCGCCGACAAGCTCGGCAAGGTGCTCGCACGCGGCAGCGGCCGGAGCACGGTCGTCGACTGGACGTGGACCTCGGCCGGCGCCGGCAAGGGGCCGTTCGCATGGACGATCGCGGCGGGCACGGCCGTGCGGCCCGCGACGGGCGCGCTCGGCAAGGG
>JBKPLI010000109.1:0-5289 GCA_046731555.1 Actinomycetota bacterium
GCACAGCCGCGGGCACCGCTGTTCTCGGCGCCCTGGGGCGCCGGAGCCGTGCCGCCGCCGCCGGCGGCAGCGCGCTCGTGCTCGCCGGCGAGCTGGCGCTGCGCTGGTCGGTTTTCCGCGCCGGCTTCCAGTCCGCGCGCGACCCGCGCTACACGGTGGTCCCGCAGCGCGAGCGGCTCGCTAGCCGCCCTGCTGCTTCCGCTTCTGCTCCGCCTGCAGCTGCGACGCCTGCTCGAGCGCCTGCTTCGTCTGCTCGGGATGATCGTGCTTGACCGCCCCGGGCTCCGGGCTCGGGTTCGTGTAGTCCTCGCCGCCGGGAGGCTCTTCGCGTTCCTCGCGCATGCGCTGGACCTACCCGACGAGGCGAGGACTAGTCGGCGAGCCGGACGTCCCCGCTCTCGACGACGCGCCGTTCGCCGTCGACGTCGAGCTCGAGCCGGCCGGCCGTGTCGACGCCGAACGCCACGGCGGCGGTGCCGTCGACCGTGACGCGGCGGCCGCGCAGGTAGTCGCGCGCGTCGAGGTCCGCATGCAGCTCGGTGAGGCCGCCGTCGAGCCAGCGGCCGTAGGCGCGCTCGAGCTCCGTCAGGAGACGCGCGAGCAGCGGTGCGCGCTCGCGCTCGGTGCCGTCGACCGTGCGCAGCGACGCGGCGGGCGGCTGCTGCCCGGCCGGCAACTGCTCGGCCGTCTGGTTCACGTTGATCCCGATCCCGAGGACGACGACGCCGTCGCGCGCCTCTGCGAGCACGCCGGCCACCTTCGCGCCGTCGACGAGCACGTCGTTCGGCCATTTGATCTGCGCGGGCCGGGCGAGCGCGTCCTCGACCGCGAGCGCGGTCGCGACGCCGCCGACGAGCGCGAGCTCCGGCTGCTTGCGTCCCGCGGGCGGTCGCAGCAGGGTCGAGCACAGGATCGCCGCGTTCCGCGGCGCCTCCCACACCCGGCCGAGGCGTCCGCGGCCGGCGGTCTGCACCTCGCACACGGCGACGGCGCCTTCGGGGTCGGCCGGCCCCACGAGCCCCTGCGTCGACTCGCACTCCTCACGGTAGACGTACGGCCGCCCGAAGCGGCCCGTGAGCTGGGGCTCGACCGCCTCGGGTGCGAGGCTCACGAGAGGAGCCGCGGCTCGAGGCGCTCCTCGCCCTCGGCCGTCACGCGGTACGCGGCCGCGCCGGGCCGGCACGAGACGATCTCGCGCAGCTCCGTGCCGACGTAGTGCAGCCCGACGCCGTCGTCGGCCGCGATGCCCGACGCGAAGCCGTCCGCGACGAGCTCCGCGTAGCGCGGCCGCCGGCGGGCCTCGCCGTCGTAGTGCGGGCACGCGCTGCCCGACAGCCAGCCGAGACAGTCCATGCCCTCGAGCTGCGGCCCGAACGAGTCCGTCACGCCGTGCTCGAACCAGCAGATCATCCCGGCGCTCGCGCCGAACAGCACCACACCCTGCTCCCACGCCTCGCGCAGTGCGGCGTCGATGCCGTGCACGCGCCAGATCGCGAGCATGTTCGCCGTGTTGCCGCCGCTCACGCAGATCGCGTCCTGCGCGAGCACGACGTCCCGCAGGTCCGACGGCGGCCACGGGAACGTCCGCAGCACCGACGCCTCCGACCTCGACGCGAACCGCTCGTAGAAGTCGGCGATCCCCTCGACCATGTCGCCGATCGCCGTCGGGACGAACAGGACGCGCGGCCGCTCCTCTCCGGTGAGACCGAGCACGAAGTCCCAGAGCAGACCGGTCTGCTCCGGCGTGTCGCCGCCGCCGCCGAGACCGACGATCTGCCGCTCGCGCTCCCCCACCGCACGCGAGTTTACGGGGCCTCCGCGCCGGTACTCCCGAAGGTATGCACGTCGGCTACTGGCTCTCCTCGGAGGAGCACGACGCGAACGCGCTCGTCGCGAACGCGCGCCGCGCGGAGGACGCCGGCTTCGAGCATCTGCTCATCTCGGACCACTTCCACCCGTGGGTCGACGCGCAGGGCGAGAGCCCGTTCGTGTGGGGCGTGATCGGCGCGATCGGCGCGACGACGGAGCGCATCCGCCTCGGCACGGCGGTCACGTGCCCGTTGATCCGCATCCACCCCGCGATCGTCGCGCACGCCGCGGCGACGTCGCAGCAACTGATGGACGGCCGCTTCTTCCTCGGCCTCGGCACCGGCGAGAACCTCAACGAGCACGTCACCGGCGCGAAGTGGCCGCGGCCGGACGTGCGCCTCGAGATGCTCGACGAGGCGATCGAGATCATGCGGAACCTCTGGAGCGGCGAGTACGAGACCCACCGCGGCAAGCACTACACCGTCGAGCAGGCGCGCATCTACTCCATGCCCGACGAGCCGCCGCCGATCGTCGTCGCGGCCGCCGCGCCCGAGGCGGCGAAGCTCGCCGCCGAGAAGGGCGACGGCTACATGAACACCACGCCGGACGAGGAGATCGTGCGCGAGTACCGCAGCCACGGCGGCGGCGAGCCGCTGTACGGCAAGGTCACCGGCGTGTTCGCGCCGACCGCGGACGAGGCGAGGCGGATCGCGAGGGAGCGCGGCCCCAACTCGGCGCTCGGCGGGTCGCTCTCGCAGGAGCTCGCACTGCCACGCGACTTCGAGGCCGCCGCGGAGCTCGTGCGCGAGGACGACTTCGACGGCAAGCTCGTGCTCGGCGCCGACCTCGACGCGTGGCGCGAGCAGATCGCCGCGTACGAGCAGGCCGGCTTCACGCACGTCTCCGTGCACGACATGTCCGAAGACCAGGAAGGCTTCATCGCCTTCGCGCGGGACCTGCTCTAGGTCTGCTTGAATCGACGGCGTGGCGACGCCCTCGCAGCTGAACGTCGGAGACCGTTCCTACGAGATCTACCGGCTGGACGAGCTGCAGTCCCAGTACGACGTCGCCCGGCTCCCGTACACGCTGCGCGTCCTGCTCGAGAACGTCCTGCGCAACGGCACGGACGAGGACGTGCGCGCGGTCGCGACGTGGGACGCGAGGGCCGACCCGCACGACGAGATCTCGTTCGCGCCGTCGCGCGTCCTGATGCAGGACCTCACGGGCGTGCCCGCGGTCGTCGACCTCGCCGCGATGCGCGACGCGATGGCCGACCTCGGCGGCGACCCGTCGAAGATCAACCCGCTCATCCCGGCCGAGCTCGTGATCGACCACTCGGTGCAGGTCGACTCGTTCGCGACCCGCATGTCGTTCGCGCACAACGTCGAGCGCGAGTTCGAGCGCAACCGCGAGCGCTATCTCTTCCTGCGCTGGGGCCAGCAGAGCTTCCGCGACTTCAAGGTCGTCCCGCCCGGCACGGGGATCTGCCACCAGGTGAACCTCGAGTACCTGGCGCGCGTCGTGGAGGACCGCGACGGCGTGGCGTTCCCCGACACGCTCGTCGGCACCGACTCGCACACGACGATGGTGAACGGCGTCGGCGTGCTCGGCTGGGGCGTCGGCGGCATCGAGGCCGAGGCCGGGATGCTCGGCCAGCCCCTGTCGATGCTCGTGCCGCAGGTCGTCGGCTTCCGGCTCAAGGGCTCGCTGCCCGACGGCGCGACCGCCACCGACCTCGTGCTCACGGTGACGCAGATCCTGCGCAAGACCGGCGTCGTCGGGAAGTTCGTCGAGTACTTCGGCGAGGGGCTCGCCGCGCTGCCGGTCGCCGACCGGGCGACGCTCGGGAACATGAGCCCCGAGTACGGCGCGACGTGCGGGTTCTTCCCCGTCGACGACGTGACGATCGAATACCTGCGCCTGACGGGCCGCAGCCCCGAGCGGATCGCGCTCGTCGAGGCGTACTGCAAGGCGAACATGCTCTGGCACGACGCGGCCGACCCCGCGACGTACTCGCAGATCGTCGAGCTCGACCTCGGCGACGTCGAGCCGTCGCTCGCCGGCCCGCGCCGCCCGCAGGACCGCGTGCCGCTCCGCGAGGCGAAGCGCTCGTTCCTCGACACGCTCGGCACGTTCGGCGTGGACTACACGAACGGCTCGCACGACCGGGCCGTCGCCGACACCTTCCCCGCGAGCGACCCGACGACGGAGCAGCAGCCCGGCGGTGAGCCGGAGCCGGTAGCGGACGCGACACCCGTCGCGACGGCGGAGCCGCCCGGGCATCGCCGCATCAAGGTACGCGGCACGGACTACGAGCTCGACCACGGCTCGGTCGTGATCGCGGCGATCACCTCGTGCACGAACACCTCGAACCCGCAGGTGATGGTCGCCGCCGGCCTGCTCGCGCGGAACGCCCTCGCGCGCGGCCTGCAGCGCGCGCCGTGGGTGAAGTCGTCGCTCGCGCCGGGCTCGAAGGTCGTCACGCGGTACTACGAGGCTGCCGGCCTGCAGGAGTCGCTCGACGAGCTCGGGTTCAACACGGTCGGCTACGGCTGCACGACGTGTATCGGCAACTCCGGCCCGCTGGCGGAGGAGATCTCGGAGGCGATCGCCGAAGGCGACCTCGTCGTGTGCTCCGTCCTCTCGGGCAACCGCAACTTCGAGGCGCGCATCCACCCCGAGGTGAAGGCGAACTACCTCGCGTCGCCGCCGCTCGTCGTCGCGTACGCGCTCGCGGGCCGCATGGACATCGAGTGGGACGAGGAGCCGATCGGCGAGGACCGCGACGGCAACGACGTCTACCTCCGCGACATCTGGCCGAGCGCGCAGGAGGTGAGCGACACGATCGCCACGTCCGTGCGCGCCGAGATGTTCGCCGAGACGTACGCGGACGTCTTCACCGGCGACGAGGCGTGGCGGACGCTGCCCGTGCCCGAGGGCGAGCTGTTCGACTGGCAGGACGACTCGACGTACGTGCGCCAACCGTCGTATTTCGAGGGCATGTCACGCGAGCCCGGCACGGTCGAGGACGTCGCCGGCGCACGCTGCCTCGTCATCCTCGGAGACTCGGTCACGACCGACCACATCTCGCCCGCAGGCTCGATCCGCCCCGACTCGCCCGCCGGGAAGTACCTCGTCGAGCACGGCGTCGAGCGGGCGGAGTTCAACTCGTACGGCGCGCGCCGCGGCAACCACGAGGTCATGGTGCGCGGCACATTCGCGAACGTCCGCCTCAAGAACCTGCTCGTGCCCGGCTCGGAAGGCACGTGGACGGAGCATGTCCCGTCGGGCGAAGAGATGACGATCTTCGAGGCCTCGGAGCGTTACCTCGCCGAAGGTACGCCGCTCGTGGTGCTCGCCGGCAAGGAGTACGGCTCGGGCTCGTCGCGCGACTGGGCGGCGAAGGGGCCGAACCTGCTCGGCGTCCGCGCGGTGATCGCCGAGTCGTACGAGCGCATCCACCGCTCGAACCTGCTCATG
>JBKPLI010000110.1:0-43937 GCA_046731555.1 Actinomycetota bacterium
GCCGCGACCCGGCGCGCGCGGCGCGCTGCGCGCGCTCGTACCGCCGCGGATCGGCGAACGTCCACGCGAGCGCCCGCATCGCGGCGCGCTCGCCGCGCGGCGCCTCGCCCGACTCGACGACCTTCCCGCGCAGGTGCACGAGCACGCGCGGGATGTCGATCTTCACCGGGCAGACCTCGTAGCACGCGCCGCAGAGGCTCGACGCGTACGGCAGCGTCGAGTCGCCGCCTGTGCCGCGCAGCTGCGGCGTGAGGATCGCGCCGATCGGGCCCGGATAGACCGAGCCGTACGCGTGGCCGCCGGTGCGCGAGTAGACCGGGCACACGTTGAGGCACGCGCTGCAGCGGATGCACGCGAGGGTCTGCCGGCCGACCTCGTCCGCGAGCACGTTCGTGCGGCCGTTGTCGAGCAGCACGAGGTGGAAGCTCTGCGGCCCGTCGCCCGGCGTGACCCCGGTCCAGAGCGAGGTGTACGGGTTCATCCGCTCGCCGGTCGACGAGCGCGGCAGGAGCTGCAGGAACACCTCGAGGTCCTCCGGCGCGGGCACGAGCTTCTCGATCCCCATCACCGTCACGAGCGTCTCCGGCAGCGTCGTGCAGAAGCGGCCGTTGCCCTCGGACTCGACGACGCAGACGGTGCCGGTCTCCGCGACGCCGAAGTTCGCGCCGCTGATCGCGACGCGCGCCGCGAGGAAGCGCTCGCGCAGGTGCACGCGCGCGGCCTCGGCGAGCTCGCGCGGCTCGTCCGACAGGTCGGGCAGGCCAAGCTCGCGCCGGAAGAGGTCGCGGATCTCCACGCGGTTCTTGTGGATCGCGGGCACGAGGATGTGCGACGGCTCCTCGCCCGCGAGCTGGCAGATCAGCTCGGCGAGGTCGGTCTCGACGACGCCGATGCCCGCGCGCTCGAGCGTCTCGTTCAGCTCGATCTCGTCCGTAGTGAGCGACTTCACCTTCACGACCTCGCGCGCCCCGGTCGCCTGTACGAGCTCGGTGACGATGCGCCCGGCCTCGTCGGCGTCGCGCGCCCAGTGCACGCGGCCGCCCGCGCCCTCGACCGCGGCCTCGAACTGCACGAGGTACTCGTCGAGGTGACGCAGCACACGGCGCTTGAGCGTCCGCCCCGCCTCGCGCAGCTCCTCCCAGTCGGCGCGCTCGGCGACGACGCGCGCGCGCTTGTCGCGGATCGTCGAGGTTGCGACGCCGAGGTTGCGACGGAGCTGCGTGTCCCGCAGCGCAGCTCGGGCGGCCCGCGGAAACCCTTCTTTCATGCGGCCGCCAGGATCTCGGCGAGATGCACGGCGCGCACGCCGGTCCGCTGCCGCGACAGCGCGCCGCCGATGTGCAGCAGGCAGGAGTTGTCCGCCGCGGTGCAGAACTCCGCGCGCGTGTCGAGGACGCTGCGCACCTTGTCGGCGAGGATCGCCGCCGACGTGTCGGCGTTCTTGATCGCGAAGGTGCCGCCGAAGCCGCAGCACTCGGTCGCCTGCGGCAGCTCGACGAGGTCGAGGCCGCGCACCGCGCGCAGCAGGCGGTACGGCGCGTCGCCGACGCCGAGCATGCGCAGCGAGTGGCAGGTCGGGTGGTACGTGACCCGGTGCGGGAACGACGCGCCGACGTCGTCCAGCCCGAGCCGGCCGACGAGGAACTCGCTCAGCTCGAGCACGCGCGGCGCGACCGCGTCGACCTCGCGGGCGAACGCGGCGTCACCCTCGGCGAGCCGCGGGTAGTACTCGCGCACCGTCCCGACACACGAAGCGGACGGCGCGACGACGACCTCCGCGCCGCCGAAGACGCGCACGAAGCGCCGCGCGAGCGCGCGCGCCTCGTCGTGGTAGCCGGTGTTGAGGTGCATCTGCCCGCAGCACGTCTGCGCGCGCGGGAACTCGACCGTGTGGCCGAGCCGCTCGAGCAGGCGCACCGTCGCGATGCCGGTCTCGGGCACGAGCGTGTCGGTGAGGCACGTGACGAAGAGCGCGACGCGCATCGCGCGCCATAATCGCACCGTGGCCCACGACGACGTGATCGCGGAGCTCCGGCAGCTCGAGATCGAGACCCCGTCGTGGGGCTACGGCAACTCCGGCACGCGCTTCCACGTCTACCCGTGGCCGGGCGCGGCGCGCACGGTGTGGGAGAAGATCGCCGATGCCGCGCTCGTGCACCGCCTCACCGGCTGCTGCCCGACCGTCGCGATCCACGTCCCGTGGGACCGCGTCGACGACTGGGGCGAGCTGCGCCGCTACGCGGAGGAGCAGGGCGTGCGCATCGGCACGGTCAACCCGAACCTGTTCGGCGACGACGAGTACCGCCTCGGCAGCGTCTGCCACCCCGACCGAGACGTCCGGCGCAAGGCAGTCCGCCACTGCCTCGAGTGTGTCGAGATCGCGCACGAGGTCGGCTCGACGCTCGTCAGCCTCTGGCTCGCCGACGGCACGAACTACCCGGGCCAGGACGACCTGCGCGGCCGCTTCGCGCGGCTCCTCGAGTCCCTCGAAGAGGTGTACGCAGCGCTGCCCGACGGCATGCGGCTCCTCGTCGAGTACAAGTTCTTCGAGCCGGCGTTCTACTCGACCGACCTGCCGGACTGGGGAACGGCCGCGCTCGTGTGCCGGCGCCTCGGACCGCAGGCGCAGGTGCTCGTCGACACCGGCCACCACGCGCAGGGAACGAACGTCGAGCAGATCGTCGCGCTGCTCCTCGCCGAGGAGCTGCTCGGCGGCTTCCACTTCAACAACCGCAAGTACGCCGACGACGACCTGATCGTCGGCGCGATCGACCCGTTCGAGCTCTTCCGCATCATGCGCGAGGTCGCAGCCGCCGGCGCCGACCCGGCCACGCGGGAGGTCGCCGGCGACATAGCGTTCATGATCGACCAGTCGCACAACGTCGAGGGGAAGATCGACGCGATGATCCAGTCGGTCGCGAACATCCAGACGGGCTACGCGAAGGCGCTCCTCGTCGACGGCGCGCGCCTCGCGGCGGCGCAGGCCGAGGGCGACGTGCTCGGCGCGCACCGCGTGCTGATGGACGCGTACGAGACCGACGTGCGCCCGCTGCTCGAGCGTCTGCGCGGCGAGCTCGGCCTCGCGCCCGACCCGGTCGAGGCGTTCCGCGCCGGCGGCTACGCCGAGCGCCTCGCGGCCGAACGCGGCACCGCGTCGGTCGAGAGCGCGTACGAGCAGGCCTGACGGCTACGGCGTCGCGGGGCGCGGCAGCTCGATCTCCGCCGGGAGCACCTGGTGGCGCTCGACGGGCTCGAGCTCCGAGCGCACGCGCGCGTCGAAGTACACGTAAGCCGTGGTCAACGCGACGAACGGCATCGCGAGCGCGTACACGATCCCCGCGACGACGTTGAGGAGCGCCAGCGGGGCGTCGGTCAGGAGGATGAGCAGTGCGCCGACGAACGGCCCGGCGGCGAACGCGAGCACCGCGCCGACTCCGACGAGGCTCGCGACGCGGAGCCACCTGCCGCGCACGAGCTCGGCGCTGCGACGCAGCGCGCGCATCCCGGCGGCGTCTTCGAGCTCCACCACCTGCGCGAGCAGCGCCCAGCGGACGGCGAGCCAGATCGCAACCGGGAGCAGGATGAGTGTGGCCGAGAGCACGACCCACACGAGCACGCCGATCGCGAGGCCCCGGAGGAGCGGGCGCGTCTTCCTCAGCGCGATCCGGTACGTGTGCAGTGCCCCGACCTCACGGTCGTGGTCGATCTCGACGAGCGCACACGCGGTCGCCGCCTGGACGAGCGCGAGCGCGAGCAGCGTCAGCGTCGTGCCGAGCGCGACGAGCAGCAGCGCGAGCCAGCCGGCGCCCTCGCCGGAGGTCTCGACGCCGAGCAGCCCGAAGCCGCCGAGCAGGAGCGACTCGAGCAGCGAGATCGCGACCCCGAGGGGGATGAAGAGCACGCCGATGCCGACGAAGAGCCGTAGGCGGCGGACGTACATCCGGCCGGCCGCGGAGAGGAGCTGGCCCCAGGTGCGCCGGTGTGCGAGCCGGAGGTCGGCGGCCGGACGCCAGCGCGTCCGGGTGACGGCCCACGCTGCGGCGAGCAGCAGGCCGAGGACCACGAGCAGCGTCAGCCCGGGGTTCCGGAGCAGCGCGACGAGGCCCCTCGAGCCGGTCGCGACCGCGCTGCAGAAGAAGTCGGTGGCGCCCGTGCCGAGCAGCCCTGCGGTCGGCGCTGCGTAGCTCCGCGGCCGCCAGGTCTCCGACCACTCGATCGGCTCGGTCCACTGCTGCTTCAGGTTCGGCCCGGTCGGCCCGTTGAAGAACGCCTCGCGCAGCTCGCCCCAGCGCCCCTCGAAGGCGATCCAGGGGAAGGCCGCGCGCGCCGCCTCGGCGTCGCTCGGGATCGTGCGCACGAGCGGACGCAGCTGGACATGCGGCCCGCGCGTGTCGTCGCAGCCGACACCCGCCTCCGCCGAGCTGCCGAGGTAGAGCGCCTCGTCGAACTTGTTCGCGTGCGAGCCCGCCGCGGGGAAGACGACGGGGTGCGTCAGGCCGACGCGTTCGAGCTTGTCGTCACGCCAGCCTGCGCGCTCGGCGCCCTCGTGCGAGCTGTACCCGACCGACGTCGGCCTCGTCGCGAGCGCCGCGCGCGCGTCCGGCGCGTCGAAGACGAGCTGGATCATCTCCCAGTCGCCCTCGTGCAGGTTGTTGAAGTCGTTGAACGCGTAGAAGAACCAGTACTGCAGGGCGAGCTTGCCCGGTTGGCCGGCCTCGGAGGCCACGTGCGCGTACACGGTCGGGCGGCTGCCCTCCGTGATGCGGCGATTCCAGCGCTCGTAACCGCAGCCCGGGTTGAGCGGGTTGCCCGGGAAGTCGAGGTGGTACTCGTACCGGCCGACGAGGTCGCGCGCCGCCGGCGCGACCTTGATCAGGTCGAACGCGTTCCACGGACCGCGGAGCGCGACGGTCGGCTCGTCGAACAGCCGGTCGACGTTCATCGGCTCGTACGGCTCACCGGGTCCGCACTCCTCGGTCTGCTCGACGATGCGCACGACCGGGCTGTACCGCTGGGCGAGCGCGGTCTCGTCCTGGAGATCGGCGCGCGCGACGGACGGGACGACCAGCGCGCCGGCGACGAACAGCACGAGCAGGAGTGCGCGCATCACGGCACGGGTTCGACGTCGACGGCCGAATCCCGTCGCGCAGGAACGCGCGCGGCGCTGTGCGAGACTCGCATCGTGGCCGGCAGCTCGATCCACGACGCGAGCCTCGAAGAGGCGCTGGACCGAATCAGCATCCCGACGTACACGGTCGACACCACGGGCGTCGTCACGTGGCTGAACGAGGCGGCGCGGCGCTACATCGGCGAGGCGCGCGGGCGGCAGTTCACGTCGCTCGTCGCGCCCGAGGAGGTGCGGCACGTGCGCGAGGTGTTCGCACGCAAGATCGCCGGCAACGTGCCGGTGACGGACTTCGAGTCGATCGTCGTCGACGGCTCCGGTCGGCGCCTCGCGGTCCAGATCAGCTCTGTGCCGCTCCTCGACGGCGAGCGCGTCGTCGGCGTCTTCGGCCAGGTGTCGAGCATCGAGGAGGAGCCCGAGCCGATCGTGCCGCTCGAGCTGACCCCGCGCCAGCACGAGGTGCTCCGTCTCCTCGAGCGCGGACGGTCGACGGAGGAGATCGCAGCGGAGCTCCATCTCAGCACCGCGACGGTGCGCAACCACATCCGTCACATCCTGCGCTCGCTCGGCGTGAAGTCGCGCCTGCAGGCGGTGGCGCTCGCACACGGCGACTACGTCCGCGACGCAGCCTGACCGACGTCTCACGCGACGTCCCGCTCCGACACGAACAGGTCGAGGCCGAGCCGCCGCGACAGGAACCGCGCGGCGAGCTGCCCCCTGACGCTGTTGCCCGCCTCGTCGAGCGGCGGGCTGAACGTCGCGAGGCCGCCCTTGCCGGGCGCGACCGTGACGATCCCGCCGCCGATGCCGCTCTTGCCCGGCAGCCCCACGTCGTAGAGCCAGTCGCCCGAGGTCTCGTAGAGCCCGGCGGTCGTCATCACCGCGAGCGTGTGCCGGCAGGTGCCCGCCTCGACGACGTGGTCCTTCGTGACCGGGTTCTCCCCGCCGTCGGCGAGCGTCGCGCCCATCACGGCGAGGTCGCGCGCGGTCACGCTCAGGCAGCACTGCCTCGTGTAGAGGTCCGTCGCCTCGTCGGGATCGCCGTCGAGCCGGCCGTGGCGCTGCAGCAGCCGCGCAAGGCTCCGGTTGTGCTCGTTCGTCGCCGACGCCGACGCGTACGTCTCCTCGTCCACCGACAGCCGGCGGCCGGCGAAGCGCGAGAGCCCGTCCTCGATGCGCTGCCAACGCTCCTCGGCCGACGCGCCCGGCACGAGGCTCGTCGCCGCGATCGCCCCCGCATTCACCATCGGATTCGTCCGCCCGTCCGGCCCCTGCTCGACCGCGGCGAGCGAGTTGAACGGCAGGCCCGTCGCGTTCACGCCCAGACGGTCGCGAGCCTCCTCCGGCCCGAGCGCCTCGCAGACGAGCGCGAACACGAACGGCTTGGACACGCTCATGATCGCGAACTCGACGTCGGCGTCCCCGATCGCGTAGAGCGCGCCGCTCGTGCCCGCCACACAGATGCCGAACAGGTCGCGCCGCGCGCGTGCGAGCGCCGGGTAGACACGCGAGGTCTCGCCGTCGTCCACCGTGCGGTAGCGGCGGTGCGCCTCGTCGAGGAGCGCGACGACGTCCTCGGGCGTCGGCAAGTGCCCGGTGGAGACGAACGGGTACTCGGCGCCCTCCATGGGTCAGCGCGGCTCGAACGCGAGCGCCGTCACCACCTTCCGCGACGCGGGCGCCGGCTGGTCCTGGGTCGAGTACGGGCGGTTGAGGAGATGGCCGCGGTGCACGAGCGTGGTCGAGCCGCCGCCGTCGAGGTTGATGGCGCTCTGCGCGCCGAGCTCGACCATCACGTCCGCGAGTTCCAGCATCGACAGGCCGCCGTCGACGTTCGAGCGTCGCCCGTCGCACGCGAGCGCGATCACCCATTCGTCCGAGACGCCGAGCGCGGCGCGCGGATAGCGGCCGTCCGTGATGTCGGAGTCGAACTGGCCCGCGCCGCGCGAGAAGCCCTCGCGATCCTCGGCGCCGTCGAAGGCGACCACGCCGTCGGCGACGAGCAGCGGCCCGGCCTGGAGCAGGTCGCCTGCCGGGTTCGCGGGCGCGGCGGCGCGCTCGACGAGGCGCGCGCGCCCGTCGTCGACGGCGACCGTGCCGCGACGAGGCCCGTAGGGCTCGGCGACCGGCTCGTGCGCGACGGCGTGGCCGTCGATCCACACCTCGCCGAGCGGGCGGTACGGGTCGCGGAGGAAGAACCCGCCGACGACCGCCTCGCCCGTCCCGTGCGCCGCGCCCCACACGTCGAGCCGGCGCGGCGTCGGGAAGTGCACGACGCGAACGCGCGTCGACGCCGCGGGGTGCCGCACGGCGTAGACCGTCGTCACCTCCCCGCCGGACAGCGATTGCCGGAAGAGGTGGTACTCGACGCCGTCCGACACCTCGCGACCTCCCTCAGAACGACCAGAAGACGGGGACGAGGTACGTCGCCACGACGACGAACAGCGCAAGCAGCGGCAGCCCGAGCTTCCAGTAGTCGGCGAACCGGTAGCCGCCGGGCGCCATCACCATCAGGTTCGCGGGCGTGGCGACGGGCGTGAGGAACGACGCCGCCGCCGCGACGGCGACCGCCATCAGGACCGGCTTCGCGGACACATCGAGCTCGTCCGCGGCCGAGATGGCGATCGGGATCATGATCAGCGCGGTCGCCATGTTGCTGATCAGCTGGCCGAGCGCGACCGTCAGCAGGACGATGCCGAGCACGAGCGCGTGCGGGCCGGCGTCGCCGACGACGTCGACGAGCCCGTCCGCCAGCTTCTGTGCGGCGCCCGTCTCGGTCATCGCGGTCGAGAGCGAGATCATCCCGCCGACGAGCACGATCGTCGTCCACGAGATGCCGCGGTACGCCTGCTCGCTGGTGAGCACGCCGAGCAGCACGAGCGCGCACGCCGCGAGCAGGCCGGCGGCCGCGGGCGGCACGGCGCCCGTCGCGAGCAGCACGACCATCGCGGCCAGCACGCCGATCGCCCGCCTCGCGCCGGTCCCGAGCGGCACCGCCTGGCGGCGCACGCGCTCGGGCGCGTCGACGACGAGCACCTCCGGATCGTCGAGATGCTCGGCGAGCGCGTGCCACGTGCCCTGCAGCAGCAGCGTGTCGCCGGCCTCGAGTGGCTTCGCCGGCGGAAGCTCCTCGCCGCGCCGCTGCGCCGCCATCACCACGAGGTCGCCGCTGTCGGTGACCATGCCGGGGAAGACGGACTCGCCGATCAGCGCCGACCGCGGCGGGATCACGACCTCGGCGGCGCCCGACCGCCGGGACATGAGGTCGCCCGAGCTCACCTCGAGGTCGTACTGCTCGACGAGCGTCCGCGCGTGCTCGCTGAAGTCGGGCGGCACAAGTCGTGCGGTGCGGTCCGGCAGCAGCCGCTCGCCGAGCAGGACGACGATCGCGATCGTCCCGACGAGCAGCGGCACGCCGACGAGCGCGAACTCGAAGTACCCGAAGCGCCCGACGCCCGCGTCGTCGGCCGCGCTCGACACGATCACGTTGACGGGCGTCCCCGTGAGGACGAGGAGCGACCCCGCGTGCGCGCCGAAGGCGACGGGCATGAGCAGCTGCGACGGCGGGCGCCGCAGTCGCACCGCCGCGACGACCGCCACGGGTGCGAGCGCCGCGACGGCGCCGTTGACGCTGATGAGCGCGGTGAGCACCGCGACGAGCAGCATCGTCAGGACGATCAGCCGCACCCGGCTCTCCCCCACGTGCGCGATCAGCTCCTGCCCGGCCCACGACGTCACGCCCGCGGCGTCCAGACCTTCCGCGACGACGAAGAGCGACGCGATGAAGATCACGGTCGGGTCGCCGAAGCCCGCGAGCGCCTGGTCGAGGCCGAGGACGCCGGTCGCCCACAGCGAGAGCGCGACGCCGATCGCGACGATCCCCACCGGGAACCGGTCCCAGACGAACACGACGATCGCGGCGCCCAGCACGAGGAACGTGATCGTCGTGTCGCTCATGCGCGACGGCCTGGGCCGGCGTCAGTCGGTGTGGACCGGCGAGCCGGGGCCGAGCGGGATCCCGATCAGGTACCAGACGACGAAGAACAGGACCCAGGCGACCGAGAGCACGACGACGTACGGCAGCATGAGCGAGACGACCGTGCCGATCCCCGCGTCGCGCTTGTAGCGCTTCGTGAAGATGACGATCAGCGGGAAGTACGCCATCAGCGGCGTGACGACGTTGAACGGCGAGTCGCCGACGCGGTACGCCGCGAGCACCGTCTGCGGCGCGACGCCGAGGCGGATGAAGAGCGGGATGAAGATCGGCGCGAGCAGCGCCCACTTCGCGATCGCCTGCGGGATGATCAGGTCGACGACGAACGTGATCAGGATCAAGCCGATCAGCAGCCACACGGCGCCGATGTTCATGTTCTCGAGCACGTCGCCGAGCTTCACCGCCAGCACCTCGGCGATGTTGCTGAAGTTGAAGTACGCGATGAACTGCGCGATCAGCAGGAAGAGGAAGAGCAGGCTCGCGAGCCCGGCCCAGGACTTCGTGATCGTCCCGATCACGTCGGCGCTCGTCCTGATCGTCCCTGCGCCACGGCCGAACGCGAGCCCCGCCGCAAAGAAGATCAGCATGATGATCACGATCAGGCTGTTCATGAACGGCGAGTCGCCGATGATCTTGTCCGTGTCCGGGTTGCGGAGCGGCGCGCCCGGGATCACCGTCAGCAGCGCGATGACGACGAGCACGGCGAGCGTCGCCCACAACGCCCAACGCATGCCGCGCGCCTCGGCCTCGGGCGTGATCTCCGGCGCGTCGTCCGCGGCCTGCGGCCCCTCGCCCTCCTCGGCCGGGTCGTACGGCCCCAGCCGCCCCTCGACGAGCCTCGAGCTGATGAGTGTCAGGACGATCGCGACGAAGATCGTCGAGCCGATGCCGAAGTAGAGGTTCGCGGCAAGGTCGATGTTCGCGGCGCCTGCACCGGCCGCGTCGTTCGTAATCTCGGTCAGGACGCCGTCGAGCGGCGTGATCAGGAAGTTGACGCCGAAGCCGGCGGCCACGCCGGCGAACGCGGCGGCTATGCCGGCGAGCGGGTTGCGCCCCACGCTCTTGAACGCGGCCGCGCCGAGCGGGATCAGCACGAGGTACCCGGCATCCGACGCGACGCTCGAGATGATCCCGAGCAGTACGATGATGAAGGTCAGGGTGCTCTTCGACGAGACGCCGACGAGCTTGCGTATCAGCGCGGCTATCAGGCCGGCGGCCTCCGCCAGCCCGACGCCGATCATCACGACGAGGATGATGGTCACCGCCGAGAAGTTGCGGAAGTTGTCGACGAACGACGTGAACAGGTACCGGACGCCCTCGCCGGTGAGCAGGCCCTTCACCTCCGCCGTCTCCGTCACGACCTTGTAGTCCGTCGCCGGCTCCGCCTCGGTCGGCCCGACGTCGCTCGGCTCGACCGAACCGCCGTAGTAGGTCTGCTCCGTCGCGACCGCCGGCGGCTTCACGACCTCGAAGGTCGCCTTCACGTCGAACCAGTAGAGGATCTGGGACAGCACGATGACGGCGATGCACAGCCCGAGGAAGAGGATCGCCGGGTCGGGCATCTTGTTGCCCGCCTGCTCGATCCCGTCGAGGAGGCGCTCGAGGAAGGTGTGCTCGGGCGCCGGGGCCGCAGCCGAGTCGGTCACGACTTCGCCGCCCAGGCTGCGGCGAAGCGCGCGAAGAACTCGACCTCGACGGCGACCGCCTTCTCGAACTCGTCGAGCAGCACGCGCTCGTTCGGCGCGTGGATGTTCGCGTAGCCGTCCGTCGTCCCGAGCAGGAGGATCTCCGCGTCCGGCACGGCGCCGTGGAGCGCGTTCACGAGCGGGATCGAGCCGCCGGTCGCGGCCTCCGAGGACGGGATGCCCCACACCGCGGCCATCGACTGACGGGCCGCCTCGTACGCGGGACCCGACGTCTCGGCCGCGAAGCCGTTCCCCGTCGCGCCCGCGCGCACCTCGAGCTCGACGCCGAACGGTCGCTGCGCCCTGAGGTGCCGTACGAGCGCCTCCTGCGCCTCGACCGCGTCCTGCCCCGGGTGGACACGGAGGTTGAGCGACGCGCGCGTGTGCGGCGAGACCGCGTTGACGGCCTTGTCCACGCTGGGGACGTCGATGCCGGTGACGGTGATCGCGGGCCCCGACCAGACGCGCGACCCGAGCCCGCCGCTGCCGATCAGCGGCCGGTCCGGCAGTACCTCGGCGAGCTCGCGAAACTCGTCGGCGCTGTACGACGCGCCCGTCCACTCCTCGCGGCGGAGCCCGTCGACGGCGACGTCGCCGTTCTCGTCGTGCAGCGACGCGAGCGCATGCAGCAGGACGATGAGCGCATCGGGCGCGGCGCCGCCGTACTGCCCGCTGTGCTTCGGGCCGGCGAGGGTGCTCACCTCGATCGTCGGCATGGCGGTGCCGCGGAGCGCGACCGTCAGCGTCGGCACGCCCGGGCGGACGCTGCCCATGTCGGCGATGAGCATCGCGTCGGAACGGAAAAGGTCGGGGTGCGTCTGCGGGTAGGTGTTGAGCGCGCTGCCAACCTCCTCCTGACCCTCGATCACGAGCTTGACGCCCAGCGGCGGCCGCCCGTTCCACGCGCGCAGCGCGCCGATGTGGCAGATCACGTTCGACTTGGAGTCGGCCGAGCCGCGCCCGAAGATCGCGCCGTCGCGCACGCTGCCCTCGAACGGCGGCGACACCCACTCGGACTCGTCGCCGGCGGGCACCACGTCGTAGTGCGAGTACAGCAGCACGGTGGGCGCGCCCGGCGGCGCGGGAATCTCGCCCGTGATCACCGGCGCCGTGTTCGGGAGGCGCAGCGAGTCGAACTCCTCGACGCCGGCGTCGCGCAGCAGGTCGAGGACGAGCTCGTGCGCCTCGAGCAGCGCGGGCCTCGTCGCCGCGGGGAAGTCGGGCGCGGAGACCGACGGGATCTCCACGAGCCGGACCAGGTCGTCCGTCAGCCCCGGCATGAGTGCGGCGACCGCAACGGTCTGCTCACTCGTCTCCGACGTGCGCGTCATCGTGCTCCCGTCCACAGCGACTCTTCTCTCGGCGTCGCGGATCCTGATCACCTGACAAGTGAGCACGCTTCACCCGGCGCGAGTGAGGGTCGGCCGCATCATCCACGTTGGTTGAGGTGCGCCGCGCGCGGCGGCACTACGATCGGGCGCGCCTCCGTTGGCCGCGTTCTCCTTCTCGCACCAGGTACCGCTGGCCGCGATCTCCGGCACCGAGCTGCGCTCGCTGGTGCTCGTGCTCGCGGCGTCCGCGGCGGCGGCGTTCGCCTCGCGGTTCGGGCCGCGGCTCGTGCTGCCGACGGTCGTGGTCGAGATCGTGTTCGGGATCGCGATCGGCCCGGAGGTGCTCGGCTGGGCGAGCGCCGGCGACTACATCGAGTTCCTGGCCAACTTCGGGCTCGCGCTGCTCTTCTTCTTCGCCGGCCTGGAGGTCGTCGAGAAGCACGTGCCCCGGCGGGCGGTCGTGCGCGGCACGGTCGGCTGGGGCATCTCGCTCGCCGCGGGCATCGCGGTCGGCTATCTCCTGCACGGCCTCGGCATGGATGCGGAGGGCTGGCTGCTCGGAGTGGCGCTCAGCACGACCGCGCTCGGCACGCTCGTCCCGATCCTCAGCGACTCCGGCCGGCTCGCGACGCCGCTCGGCAGGGCGGTGCTCGGGACGGGCGTCGCCGGCGAGTTCTGGCCGATCGTCGTCATCTCGGTGTTCCTCACGGGCGTCTACGGCGCGGCGACGGAGCTCGTGCTGCTCGTCGTGTTCGGCGCCGTCGCGATGGGTGCCGCGCTGCTCGCGCTGCATGCGCGGCCGCCGCGCGCCGTGGCGATCCTGCGCGAGACGCTGCACTCGACCGGGCAGGCGGCGGTGCGCCTCGCGATGCTGCTGCTCGGAGCGCTCGTGCTGCTCGCGCACGACGTCGGCTTCGACTTCGTCCTCGGCGCGTTCGCGGCCGGGCTGATCGTCGGGCTCGTGCTCGACGGTCCCGAGGGCGAGGTCGTGCGGCTCCGGCTCGAGGGAATCGGCTTCGGACTGCTCGTGCCGATCTACTTCGTCGTCACCGGACTCACGTTCGACCTCGACAGCCTGCTCACCGTCCGCGGGCTCGCCCTCGCGGCGCTGTTCCTCGCGCTCCTGCTCGTCGTCCGCGGCTCCGCCGCGCTGCTGTGGCTCGGCGAGCTCGGGCGACGCGACACGGCGAGCCTCGCCCTGTTCGCGGCGACCGCGCTCCCACTCGTCGTCGCGATCGCCGGGATCGGGATCGACCGGGGCGCGATCGCCGCCGACGTCGGCGCGTCGCTCGTCGGCGCCGCGATGATCTCCGTCCTCGCGTACCCGCTCCTCGCGAGCGCGGTCGCCGGCGCACGAAGGTGGTCGGCGACCGCGCCCGACGAGAGCGAGGTCTGAACGCGTCCTACGGCCGCCAGCCGCCGCCGATCGGGTGGCCGACCTGCAGGCCGAAGCGCTCGAGCAGGCCGGGAACCGTGTCCGGCTGCATCTCGAGGCCGTACCGCTCGCTCAGCTCCGCGACCGCGTCCGGCCCCGCAGCGAGCACGCCGCCCAAGTCGGAGAGCTCCTGGAAGAACCGCTCGAAGCCGGCCGGCGAGATGATCTCGAGGATCCGGCACGGCTCGTCGCCCGCGTTCCAGAAGGTGTGCCACTGGTCGCGCGGCTTGAACACGAGGTCGCCCGGCTCCGCCTCGACGACCTCGTCGCCCAGCAGCGCACCCATCCGACCCTGCAGCACGTAGCTGTACTCGTCCTCGCGTGTGTGGCGATGCACCGGCGCGGCGAGCGCGCGCGGCGACAGCGGATGCTCGACGAGCGAGAAGCGCTCGCTCGCCTCGGCTCCGTCGATCATGAAGCGGACGCCGATGCTGCCGAGGAATCCCTCGCGCCCGTCGTCGGGGCCGACCAGCTTCGCGCCTGCGACTGCGGTGTCCATCGTGTGCTCCTTTTTCGTCGAACAGTGGTGTCGCGCGGAAGATACGGCACCGGCGGGCATCTGTCAATATGATTGGACACCGATGTCCGATCAAAAGCGCCCCTACCGGAAGCAGCGCCGCGCCGAGCTCGAGGAGCAGACGCGCAGGCGGATCACGGAGAGCGCCGTCGCGCTGCACGAGGAGGTCGGCCCCGCGCAAACCTCGATCAGCGCGATCGCCGAGCGCGCCGGCGTCCGCCGCTCGACCGTCTACCGCCACTTCCCCGACGAGGACGCGCTGTTCGCCGCGTGCTCGTCGCACTGGCGCGCGGCGAACCCGCCGCCGGACCCGCGCATGTGGTCCTCGATCGAGGACCCCGCCGGGCGAACGCGCACGGCCGTGCGCGAGCTGTACGCGTTCTACGCCGGCACCGAGGCGATGTACGTGAGCCTGCTGCGCGACGAGCCGCTCGTGCCGGCCGTGCAGCGTCGGCTGCGCGACTTCCATGGCTACCTCGTGTCGATCGGGGACGACCTCGCCGCCGGCCGCGGCCTGCGCGGCCGCCGCGCGCAGTACGTTCGCGCGGCGATCGGACATGCGCTCGGCTTCCCGACCTGGCGCTCGCTGACCCGCGAGCAAGGCCTCGGCGACGACGACGCCGCCGAGCTCATGAGCCGCCTCGTCGAGGACGCGGCGCGCGCCTGACCGCGCTCAGGCGCGGGTCTTCGCCAGCTCTTCCTGCAGGATCTCGCTCGCAATCGACGCGCGCGGATAGCCGACGTACACCGCGAGCAGCGTCACGATCGCGTTCAGCTGCTCCTCGGTCACGCCGTGGTCGAGCGCCCAGCGCAGGTGCGTGCGCAGCCGGTCGTCGACGCCGCCCTGCGTGACGAGCGCGGCGACGACGACGATGCTGCGGTCGCGCAGGCTGAGCTCGTCGTCGGTCCACGCGCCGCCGGCCGCGTTGATCGCCTCTTCGCCGAAGCGGGCGCCGTGGTGCTGCTCGAACCACGCCTCGACCTCGTCGGGCGCGATCCCGAACTGGCTCGCGTACGCCTCGAGCCCGCGCGTGTAGCGGTCACTCATCCGTTGCCTCCTCCCGGACCCGGCGGCGCAGGTTGATGCCGCGCGAGCTCTGCTGGATACGGTCGATGCCGACGGCGACGATCAGGATCGCGCCCGTGACGACCTGCTGCCAAAAGCTCGAGACGCCCTTGATCGCGAGCCCGTTCTGCAGCGTCCCGATGAAGAGGACGCCGACGACGGTGCCCGTGACGCCGCCGACGCCACCGAGGAAGCTCGTGCCGCCGAGGAGCACGGCCGCGGCGGCGGCAAGCGGGATGTCGGCGCCGACGTCTGGGCTCGACGCGCCGAGCCGGCCGGCCTGGATGACGCCGCCGAGGGCTGCGGTCGCGCCGACGATCGCGTAGACGGCGACGATCGTTGCCGTCGCGTTGATGCCCGAGAGCCGCGCCGCCTCGATGCTGCCGCCGACCGCGTAGACGTCGCGGCCGAAGTACGTCCATCGCAGCACGACGAACGCGACGAGGAACGTGCCGAGCATGATCCAGATCGGCGTCGAGATCCCGAGCGCGGAGCCGAAGCCGATCCCGTCGACGAACCGCGAGTCGATGTACGTCGTCTGCGTGTGCGACCAGATGCTGACGATGCCCTGGTAGAGCGACGCCGTGCCGAGCGTGACCACGAAGAACGACAGGCCGGCGCGCCCGATGAGCAGCCCGTTCACGCAGGCGCCGAGGAGCGCGCCGAAGAGGACCGTCAACACGACGGCGAGCAGTGCCGGCGCGCCGACGCCGTTGAAGAGCTTCGCGAGAATCAGCCCGGACAGCGCGACCACTGCACCCACGGAGAGGTCGATGCCGCCGGTGAGGACGACGAACGTCATCCCGACCGAGACGACCCACAGGATCGAGACGCTCGCGAGCAGGTTCTCGATGTTCGAGGTCGAGAGGAACCGGCCGCCCTCGGTGATCGCGAAGTAGACGCCGATCCCGACGAGGAGCAGGAGCACGGCGGCGTAGCGGCTGGTCCCGGCCCACCCGAGCGCGCGCGTCATCGGTGCCCTCCGGCCAGACGGGCGATCGTCTCCTCGTCGGCCGCCCCTCGCGGCAGCGTCGCGACGACGCGACCGCGGAACATGACGACGACGGTGTCGCACAGCGCGAGCAGTTCGGCGGTCTCGGACGACGAGACGACGACGCCGATGCCGCGCTCGCGCGCCTCGAGCACGATGCGGTAGATCTCTGCCTTCGCGCCGACGTCGACGCCGCGCGTCGGCTCGTCGAGAAGGAGTAGCCGCGGGCTCGTCTCCAGCCACTTGCCGACGAGCACCTTCTGCTGGTTGCCGCCCGACAGCGTGTTCACCGCCACGCGCGGGGACGCAGCGCGGATGCGCAGGCGCTGCGTCGCGGCCGCGACGGCCGCGCGCTCGCGCGCCGCCCGAGGCGGCGCGAGCCGGACGCTCGTGCTCTGCACCGCCATCAACAGGTTCTCCGTGACGCTGCGGCCGAGCACGAGACCCTGCCCCTTGCGGTCGGCAGGCACGAACGCGACGCCGTCGGGGATCGCGTCGCGTGCACTGCGGTAGGAGCGGCGCGCGCCGTCGACCTCGATCGAGCCGCTCGGCCGGTGGAGGCCGAACAGCGACTCGAGCAGCGCGGTGCGGCCGGCGCCGACGAGGCCGGCGAGCCCGACGACCTCGCCGCGTCGCACCTCGAGGTCGACGTCCGCGAACGCACCGGGCAGCGAGAGGCCGCGTGTGCGCAGCAGCGTCTCGCCCGTCACCGGCGCGCGCGGCGCACTCGCGGCACGTTCGAGCGTCGTGCCGATCATGAGCGACACGAGCGAGTCGCGGTCGTACGCGCCGATCGGCCCCGTGCCGACCGTGACGCCGTCGCGCAGCGTCGTCACGCGGTCGCACAGCTCGAACAGTTCGTCGAGGCGATGCGAGACGAAGATCGTCGCGACGCCCTCGTCGGACAGCCGTCGAATCGACGCGAAGAGGAGCGACACCGCGTCGTTCGTCAGCGAGCTCGTCGGCTCGTCGAGGATCAACACGCGTGCGTCCATCGACAGCGCGCGGGCGACCTCGACCATCTGCGCCTGGTCCGGACGAAGCCGTCGCACGGGCGTGTGCGAGTCGAGGTCGAGGCCGAGCCTCGCGAGCGCCACGTGCGCGCGCTCGTGCGTGCGACGCCAGTTGATCGCGCCGAACCGTCCCGGCAGGCGGCCGAGCAGGACGTTCTCCGCGACGGAGAGGTCCGGCGCGAGCGTCGTCTCCTGGCTCACGGTCGCCGTCTCGCCGGCCATCTCGATGCGTCCGGCGTCCGGTTGCACCTGGCCGCTGAGGATCTTGAGGAGCGTCGACTTGCCGGAGCCGTTCTCGCCGGCGAGCCCGTGCACCTCGCCCGAGTAGATCGCGATCTCGGCGCCGCGGAGGGCGTGCACGCCGCCGAATCGCTTGTGCACCCCCTCCGCGCGGAGGATCGGCTCCGTGTCGGCCGCCACTAACCGATCGCTGCGATCTGCGCCTTCCAGCTCGCGACCTTGCCGACATTCGCCTTCGTGACGAGCTCGGCCGGACGCACGACGATCTTCGGCAGCGGCAGGTTCTGCTTCGTGATCAGGCTGTACGCCGCCTTCACCGTCTCGGCGCCCCAGCCGACCGGGTCGACGCGCACGGTGGCCGCGAGCTTGCCGTTCTTGACCGCCTGCAGGCCGGCGCTGTCGCCGTTCAGCCCGACGATCGTGATCTTGCGCCCGGCGCCGCGGGCGGCGATCGACGCGCCGATCGCGCTCGGGTCGTTGTAGCCGATGACCGCGGTCATGTCCGCGTAGCGCTGCACGAGGCCGTTGGCCGCCTTCTCGCCGCCGGTCACGTCGTCGCTCGGGTTGTCCTGCGTGCCGAGCACCGTGAGCCCCGCCTTCTTCCCCCAGAACGCCTCGCGGGAGTTCAGGTACTTGAGCGCCGGCACGGGGAAGCCGATGCCGATCAGCCCGACCTTCGCCTTCGGCGCGGCCTTCGCCATGCCCTTGACCTGCAGGAACGCCTGGATGTCGCGGCCCTGCCACACCTGCGTCGCGAGGTACGGGAGGTACGGCGCCGTCGCGGTCCGCGAGCCGAAGGTGCCGTCGATCGCGACGACCGGGATGCCCTTCTGCTTCGCCTGCTTGAGCACCGGCACGGTCGCCTTCGGGTCGAGCGGGTAGAAGATGATCGCGTTCACGTTCTGCGCGATCAGGTGCTGCATGTTGCTCACCTGCTTGTCCGGCGTCGTCTGGTCGTCGAGCGAGATCACCTTGCAGCCGAGCGCCTTCGCCTGGGCGACGACCGCGAGCTGCAGCGTGTGCAGCGTCTCGTTGCCGGCGATCGGGTTCTGGAAGCCGATCGTGCACGACCCGCCCTTCTTCGCAGGCAGCTTGTACCCGGTCGGCAGCGACGCCTCGACGCCCTTGTAGCCCGCCGGCACCGGGACACCGCGCTCGCGGCCGGAGGCGCCGACGGCGACGATCGCCGCGATCGCACCCGCACCCAGGAGAACCGCAGCTCGTATGGATCTAGGCACGTTCCCTCCTTCGGGGTGGTGAGCCGAACCGCCGCATTCACGAGGCGGCGTAGAACTGGCGGACGCCGAACCCGATCCACTCCGGCTGGAGCCAGTCGGGGTGCAGCTCGCGCATGCGGGCGTCCAGAAGCTCCGCCGCCGCGTCGACGGTCGAGCCCTCGGAGCGCAGTGCGCGCGTCTCGTCGCGCAGCGTCGTCATGTAGTCGCGCTGCACGGCGACGATCGACGCGCCGCCGACGTCGCCGTGCCCCGGCACGACGACGGCCGGCCGCAGCTCCTCGAGCCGCTCGAGCACGGCGATCCACTTGTCGCCGTCGACGTCGGCGTCGTCGGGCGGGAAGTACGGGAAGATCGGGAAGCACTTCTCCTCGACGAGGTCGCCGGCGAACAGCACGCGTCCGTCCGGGACGATGACCACCTGGTCGGACCGCGTGTGCGCCTGTCCCCAAGTGCGCAGCTCGACGCCTCGGCCGCCGAGGTCGAGCTCGTGCGCGTCGCCGTCGTACATGCTCGTCGGCTCGACCAGCTCGACGCCCTCGAGCGCGTCCGCGACCGCCGGGCCGAACGTCCTGAACATCTCGACGTACGCGCCGCCCTTGTCGTGGAGCTCGTCGAGCTGGGCGCGGTTGTAGACGATCGGCACGTCGCGGAACGCCTGCGCGCCGAAGCCGTGCTCCGGGTGGAAGTGCGTGATCGTGAGGACGAGCTCGCGGCCGCCTGCGAGCTGCTCGGCCGCGGCCCGCACGCGCGCGCCGTTCGCCGGCCCCATGCCCGTGTCGACGACGAGCGCCCTGTCGTCGCCGAGGACCATCCCGATGTTCGGCACGAGCGGGACGCGGCGGTCCGGGATGACGTAAACGCCCTCGGCGACCTCGCGAGGGCTGCCTTCGACGACCGGCGGGGGCGGTGCCGCTTCACCCAGCGCGTCGCTCACGGCGCCTAGTCTCTCGCGCCCGAACGCATGGAAGCCAAGACGGGCTTTCAACCGTTCCCATAGGATCGCTCTATGGCAGACGAGGTCCCGCTGAGCCTCCGTCAGCTGCAGTACTTCGTCGTCGTCGCAGAGCTCGGATCGATCACGCGCGCGGCCGAGCGGCTCCACGTCTCGCAGCCGTCGCTGTCGCACCAGCTGCGCGTGCTCGAGAACGCGGTCGGCGGCCCGCTCTTCGAACGCCGGACGCGCGGCGTCGTCCTGACCGCGGTGGGCCGCGCGATGCTCCCCGACGCGAGGGCGGCGCTCGGCGCCTCCGAGGACGCGCGGCGCTCCGCGCGCGCAGCCGCCGGGCTCGACGGCGGCGAGCTGCGGATCGCGACCAGCCTCTCTCTCGCCCTCGGCGTCCTCCCGCACGCGCTGCGCGAGTGGTTCGCCGCGCATCCGCGCGTCGGCGTCCGCGTGCACGAGCACTCGCACGCCGACCTCGTACGCGCGCAGGTCGTCGCGGCAGAGGCGGACGTCGCGCTCGGCCTGCATCCCGACGACTGGGACGGGCCGATCCACGACCTCGGCGACGAGGAGGTCGTCGCGATCGTCGCCCACGGCGACCCGCTCGCGGCGGCCGGCGCGACGCGCATCTCGATCGGCGACCTCCGCGGCCGCCGCTGGGTGCTGCCGGCGACGACCGACGGCTTCTCCGAGTACATCGAGCGGCTGTGCGCGAGCGAGGGCTTCGTCCCAGAGGCGGCAGTGCGCTCGTCGGGCGTGGGAACGCTGGTGGCGCTCGCCGCGTCCGGCCTCGGGCCGACGCTCGTGCCTGCGAATGCCGTTCCGGACCACCTTCCGGGCGTCGTGCTCAGGCTCGACCCGCCGATCCACCGCAGGATCGCGGTCTACGCGACGGCCGCGAACGCCGAGCTGAGCCGCGCGTTCGCAGACTGCGCGCGCCGGCACAGCCGCCTCATGCCGGAACACCTCGCGGCGGCGTTCGCGAACGCTGACTAGGCGTCGATCCGGGGCAGCCCCCAGAGCATGAGGTAGAGCACCCCGGGTCTCCCTGCCTCGTCGAACGCCCCGAACGTGACGGTCGGGTTGTCCGGATCGGCCGGATCGACGAGGAATGTCTGCGCGTCGAGCGGCAGCGCGTCGTACTCGCCGCCGTCGGCTTCGATCAGGAGCCCGTCCCCTCGGTCGGTGACACGGGCCTCCCGGTCGGGCCAGGCGTAGACGCCTGCGTACCTCGCGAGGTCGACGCCCGCGCCGCTCGGAGGCTCGAGGCGCAACGGCGGGAAGCAGATGCCGAACAGCGACGGCACGAGCTCGCCGAAGAGCGAGCGGTACATCGCGCGGCCGGACCCGGCGTTCGTCGTCAGGACGAGGGCAGCGTCGTGCTCGGGCAGCAGCCGGAGGATCGAGCGCTCGCCGGGGACGAGTCCGTCCCATCCCCAGACGCTTTGGCCGCCCCAGTCGAACGACGCCCAGCCGAGGCCCCAGCCGTCGAGCCACCCGCGAATCGAGACGTCCGCGTGCACGGTTCGCAGTGCTGCGAGCGACGCGTCCTCGAGGTGGAGGGCCGCGAACCGCAGGAGGTCGTCGACGGTCGCGACGCCGGTCGTCCCGGCCGGCCCGTAAGCACGGGCGGTCAACGGCTCGACCGCCGTGACGCCGCCCGGTGTCACGTCGTGGCCGTGCACCCGATCCGCGACACCGGGGGCGGGCGCGAACGCCGTCACCATCCCCGCCGGCTCGAGGAGCTGCGTGCGGACCGATTCCTCCCAGACGGCGCCCGTGACCGTCTCGATCACGCGGCCGAGCACGCACCAGCCCACGTTCGAGTACGACCAGAACGGCGCCCGCGGCTCCCGACCCGCCGCGGCCGCGGTCAGTCGCGCAAGCGCGCCGTCGTCGCGGCCGCGCCGCCCGTCGAAGCCGAACTCGAGCTCGCTTCGCAGTGGCAACCCCGACGAGTTCGCGAGCAGATCGCGCACCGTCGCCTCCTCCGCCCACGGGCTGCCGCGTAGCTCGGGCACGCGAGACGCCACCGGATCGTCGAACGACAGCCGTGCGGCATCCGCGAGCCGCGCGACGACCGTGGCGACGATCGGCTTCGTCAACGACCCGAGGCTGAAGCGCGACTGTGGCCCGATTGGCGTCCCTGTCGTGACCTCGGCGACCCCGTGGCACGCGACGGTCGCTTCCCCGCCGCGCAGCACCCCGAGCGCCGCACCCGGCACCGAATGCCGCGCGGCGTACTCCTCGAGCAGCGACGTCAGCTCGCGCTCGTCCACATGAGGCCTGCGCCGAACGCCTACGCGGCCGGCGCGATGTTCTGGTTCAGGCGGAACACGTTCGTCGGGTCGTACGCGTTCTTCAGCGCGACGAGCCGCGCGTAGGTGTCAGCGCCGTACGACGAGCGCGCCGCGTCGGCGTCGCCGAGGAAGTTGACGTACGCGCGCCCGGTCGAGGCGTCTCCGGCCGCCGCGATCACGGCTCGCGCCCACTCGCGATGCGCGTCGGTCTCGGCTGGGTCCTGCCACCCGGTCACCGCGTTCAGCACGAACGGCATCGCCCGCTCCGCGAACGCGGTGTCGCTCTCCCCCACGCGCGCGACCGCGCCGCCCATCTGGTGGACGTGGATCTCGCACGCCGGCCCCGGCGCCTCGGCGTGGACGGCCTGGAGGCGGTCGATGAGTTCGTCGTCGAGCCGGGCGATGTTCGTCGCCTTGAAGTACGAGCGGATGCCCTTCGGCCAGAGCGGGTCGACGAGCGTCTGGATCGCCGTGTACGGCATCGGCCCGAGCAGGTCGGCGACCGGGTCCGCCGCCTCGCGGAATGCGCGCACGAGCTCCTCGCCTTCCTCCACCGGTCCGGCGGAGACCGCGATCAGCGCGACGACCTTGCGGCCGTGCCACTCCTCCGGGATCGGCGGGAGCGGCGGCGCGCTCGTCAGGCTCATGAGCGCGGTCACGTCGTCGGGCGCGTCCTTCGACCACTCGCGGTAGAGGCGCAACAGCGCCACAGCGTCGTCGGCCGGGAAGAAGATCGGCCCGGCGTAGACCGTCGGCCCGACAGGATGGAGGTCGAGCTCGAACTGCGTGACGACGCCGAAGTTGCCGCCGCCTCCCCGCAGGCCCCACAGGAGCTCCTCGTTCTCGTCCGCGGCCGCGCGAACGACGCGGCCGTCGGCCGTCACCACCTCGGCGGCGGCGAGGTTGTCGCACGCGAGCCCGCATCTGCGCATCAGCCAGCCGATCCCGCCGCCGAGCGTGAAGCCGCCCACGCCGGTGGTCGACACGAGGCCACCGGTCGTCGCGAGCCCGTGCGGCTGCGTCGCACCGTCGACGTCCGCCCACACCGCGCCCCCTCCGACGGACGCGCGGCGCGTCTCGGGATCGACGCGCACCGCGCGCATCGCCGAGAGGTCGACGACGATCCCGCCGTCGGTGGTCGAGAACCCCGCGACGCTGTGCCCGCCGCCGCGGACCGCGATCTCGAGGTCGTTGCTCCGGCCGAAGCCGATCGCCGCGGCGACGTCCGCCGCATCGGCGCACCGCACGATCAGCGCCGGCCGGACCTCGTCGTGGAGGCCGTTCCAGATCCGCGACGCCTCCGCGTAGCCCGCATCGGTCGGCGCGAGCACCTCGCCGCCGACCGCGTCGCGCAGCTCCTGAACAGTGGCCTCCCCGAGAACCGTCATCAGTGTGTCGCCCATCGCCGTCCCTCCCGTGTCGCGTTTGTGGGAACAGTCCTAACGGTTCTGCCTTTGCGTCGCCTTAGCGGCTGCTTTGTGCGGCGCCGAGACGGCGGAGTCGCCCTTCGACGTGCGCGACGGCGTCGGCGTCGCCGCGGCCGGCGTAGCGGTCGCGTGCCTCGACGAAGAGCTGGGCCGCGCGTTCCGACTCGCCGCGCAGGTCGGCCGCCTCGGCGAGCCCGGCCAGCGTGTGCGCGAGCCAGCGGTCGCGCCCTGTGTCCGCCAGCACGCGCAGCGCCTCGTTCAGCGCCGCGTCGACGTCGTCGAGCCGCCCGCGTGCGAAGCCTAGGTCGGCCGCGCGCCAGAGCGCGCTCGCGAGCCCCCACCGGTCGCCCGCGCGCCGGAAGATGTCGCACGCCTCGGCCACGTTGCGCTCGGCGGCCTCGAGGTCGCCGCACGTGATCTCGAGGAGGCACAGCCCGACGAGGGTCAGGCCGACCGCCCGCCGGTCGTTGAGGCGGCGCCTGATGCCGAGCGCGCGCTCGAGGCAGTGCCGCGCCTCGGCGGGCGAGCCTTCGACGAGGTGGAGATACGCGCGGCGGGCCTGCGCGTCGGAACGACCGCGCTCGTCGGCGAGCCGCGCGAAGCGCTCCTCGCTCTCGTCGAGCAGCGTCCGCGCGCGGGCGAGGTCGCCGCGGATCCGCGCGATGCCGGCCTGGTTGACGAGCGCATAGCCGACCGCGGCGTCGCAGGAGATCTCGACGAACGGCTGGAGCGTGTCCTCGAAGACGACGCGGAGCGGCAGCGCGTCCGGCCCGTCGTCCCTGAGCTCCCCGATGTTGATCGGCGACGGCACACGCGCCGGCGAGCCGGCGGCCGCGCGGTATGCCGCGATGCTCTTGCTGAGCAGCTCGTCGGCGGTCGCGAGGTCCCCGAACGTCCAGTGGGCGACGCCGAGCGAGTAGACGCACGTCGCCTCCTCGGCCGCGAGCCCTTCGCTGCGCGCGAGTTCGAGGGCGAGCTCGAGCCGGCGGATCGCCTCGTGCCCGTCGTCGCTCGCGATCGCGAAACCGCCGAGCAGATGCAGCGCGCGCCACTCCGCGTGGCGGTCGCCGAGCTCGACGGCGATCTCGAGGCTCTCCAGGGCACGCTCGCCGCCCGCGACCAGGCTGCCGCCGCGCATGTCGAGCGTCGCGAGCGCGCGCAGCGCCCGACCGCGGAGCAGCGTCCGCGCGGGCGCGGCGTCGAGCGCGTCCTCGAGGCGTCGCGTTCCCTCCGCGAGGTCGATGCGGCGCAGCCAGAACGGCCACAGGAAGACACAGAGCGCGAGCGCCTGCGACGGGTCGGAGGCAATGAGCGTGTCGAGCGCCGCGCGCAGGTTCCCGGCCTCGCGGTCGAGGTGCGGCAGGTCGCGCTCGCGCTCGACGAGCGAGAACACCCACCGCGCCTGCCGCTTCGCGAGCGCCGCGGTCTCCCCCGCCTCGTCGAGCCGCTCGCGCGCGTAGAGCCGCACCGTCTCGAGCAGCCTGTAGCGGCGCTCGCCGTCGTCGTCCGCGGTCGTGACGAGGGACTTCTCGACGAGCCGCGCGAGCATGTCGACGATCTCGCCCTCCGCGAGCCCGCCCTCCGCGCAGACGGCCTCGACCGCGTCGAGGTCGAAGCTGCCTGCGAACGCCGCCAGACGGCGGAAGAGGATCCGCTCGTCGGGCTCGAGCAGATCGTGACTCCACTGCAGCGTGGCGGCGAGCGTCTGCTGCCGGGTCGGCGCGGCGAGGCTGCCGGAGCCGAGCAGGCGGAACCGGCCGTCGAGCCGCTCCGCGATCGTCGCCGGCGCGAGCGCGCCGAGCCGGCCCGCCGCGAGCTCGAGCGCGAGCGGGAGGCCGTCGAGGCGGAAGCAGATGCGCGCCACGTCGGCGGCGTTCTCCTCGTCGAGCGCGAACCCGGGCACGGCGGCCGCAGCGCGCTCGACGAACAGGCGCACGGCCTCGTACCGCATGAGGTCGTCCGGCTCCAGCGGCTGCTCCGGGTCGGGGATCGCGAGCGACGGCACGCGGAACACGACCTCGCCGTCCACGCGCAGCGGCTCGCGGCTCGTCGCGACGATCGTCAGCTGCGGCGCGCCGCGCAGCAGCACGTCGACGAGCGCGGCGCTCGCGCCGAGCACGTGCTCGCAGTTGTCGACCACGAGGAGCAGCGAGCGCGGCGCGAGGAAGTCGACGACTGCCTCCACGAGCGCGCGACCCGGCAACGCGCGCACCTCGAGCGCTCCGCCGACCGCGTCGACGACGAGCGCGGGATTCTCGGTCGCCGCGAGCTCGACGAGCGCAGCGCCGGACGCGTACGAGGTCTCGGCACCGCGTGCGAGCTCGAGCGCAAGCCGCGTCTTGCCGGCGCCGCCCGTCCCCGCGAGCGTGAGCAGGCGCGTGCGCCCGAGCAGCGCACGCAGCTCGCGCAGCTCGTGCTCGCGGCCGACGAACGAGCTCGCCGCTGCCGGCAGGCCGCGCAGCCCGTCGACGAGCCCGAGTTGCGCGAGCTCGTCGCGCAGCTCGGCATGCGCCTGCGCGAGCGCGTCGCGCCGGTCCTCGACCCAGTCGTCGTAGCGGTTCTCCGGCAGCAGCTCGCCGCGGTACAGCGCGAGCGCAGCGCGCAACGAGGCGGGCGTCGCGAGCCGGCGCGCGTCGGCAACCGCGCGCTCGAACTCGTCGACGTCCACGGCTGCGTGCAGGAAGAGCTGCTCGTCGCGCACCTCGATCGCGTCCGCGCCGAGCGCCTGCCGCGCGGCGTGCACCGCCTGGTGCAGGTTGTTCGCCGCGGACGCCGGCGGCCGATCGCGCCAGAGCGCGTCCATCGCCTGCTCGCGATGCAGCCGGTGGTCGCGCGCGAGCGCGAGCAGCTTCACGAGCTCGCGCGCCTTCCTCAGCCGCCACGCCTTCTCGGAGACCTCTCGACCGTCCGACACCGCGACGAACCCGCCGAGCAGCGTGACCGCGACGTTCGTCACGCCTTCCAGGATGCCGGAGAGGCCACGCCGCGCAAAGCGCGGGCGTCCTCCGTCAGGCGTGGCACCCCCGAGGCTGCGCCGCCGCGACGTTCGCGCCGTTCCGCGTGGGTACGCCGAGGTAGAGCGCGAGCACGGTCGCCGGCTTCCTGCCGTCGTTCCGCACGAGGTGCACGTGGTTCGCGGGCTCCACGAACGACTGTCCCTTCGTGACGGTGAACGGCGCACAGCCGTTCACGGCCGGGTCGAAGGCGGTCAGCGTGCCGCCGGTCACCATCACGGCGACGGGTGCGCCGTGCCGGTGCCACCCGAACGAGCCGCCGGGCGAGATCTTGAACGACTCGAGGATCATCGTCCCCGTCCCTGCGTGGATCGTCGTCGCCTGCATCGTCCCGACGGCGAGCGGCTTCGCGACGATCGGCCCTCCGGTCGCGAGCGAGGGTGCGGCCGTCGCGAGCGCGCAGACGACGATCAGGCCGAGCATCTTCGTGTTCATGTGGATCCTCCCGTTGCGTCGCGTGTTTGCGTGACGCGGAAGGACGCTAGGTCGGCCGCCTTAGCGCGCGCTTTGCCCCGCCTTTGCGCGCAGGCCGTCGAGGATCAGGTCGAGACCGACGTCGAACGCCATGACCTCGCGGTGCGGCCCGTCGGTCATGTGCTGGTCGCGATGCTCCGCGAGCTGCGGGTACTCGTCCCACGGGATCGACTGCATCAGCGTCGACACGGCCTCCGCGTCGAGCGGGATCGTCGTGTACGCGATCTCCCAGAGCGAGAACCCGAAGATGTAGCCGTCGAGCAGGTGGTAGACGTGGTAGGTCGCGTCTGCGTCGAACCCGGCGTCGCGGAGCCGCGCGAGCAGGTGCTCCATGTACCGCAGGCGCGCCGGCCGGATGTGGTTGCCGGTCATGAGGAGCCGCGCCGCCCAGCGATGGCGGCGGAGGGCGTCGTGCACGGAGCGCGCGCTCGTCCGGATCGCGGCGATCCAGTCGCCGTCGCCGTCCGGGAACTGCCACTCGGCGAGCACGAGGTCGAGCATCCCGTCGAGCAGGTCCTGCTTGTTGGCGACGTGCCGGTAGAGCGACATCGCCTCGAACCCGAGCTCCTCGCCGAGCCGGCGCATCGTCAGCGCCTCGACGCCGGAGCCGTCGGCGAGCTCGAGGGCCGCGCGGAGGACGCGCTCTCGGCTGAGGGGTGTCCGCGCCTCGGTCGCCACGGTTGACGAGTTTACGCTGTACGCATTATCTTACGCCGTAAGCTTACGGCGTAAGGAGCGCGATGAGGGCTGCTGTGGTCGAGAGGTACGGGTCGCTCGTGGTGCGGGAGAGGCCGACGCCAGAGCCGGCCGAGGGCGAGGTGCTCGTGCGCGTCCGGGCGACGTCCCTGAACGCGGTCGACTGGTACGGGTTCCGGGGCCGCCCCTACGTCGCGCGACCGCTGATGGGGCTCCGCCGGCCGCGGTCGAGCGGGCTCGGCGCCGACTTCGCCGGCGTCGTCGAGGCCGTCGGCGCCGGCGCCGCCGGGCTCGCGCCGGGCGACGAGGTGTACGGCTCCGTGAGCGGCGCGTTCGCCGAGTACGTCGCGGTGAGCGCGTCGGTCGAGCGGAAGCCGGCGAACCTGTCGTTCGACGAGGCGGCCGCGGTGCCGCTCGCGGGGTTCACGGCGCTGCAGGGTCTCCGCGACCACGGCGGCGTCGGACCCGGACAGAAGGTGCTGGTGAACGGCGCGGCGGGCGGCGTCGGCACGTTCGCGGTGCAGGTCGCGAAGGCGCTCGGCGCGGAGGTGCACGCCGTCTGCAGCACGCGCAACGTCGAGCAGGCACGGGAGCTCGGAGCAGAGCGCGTCTTCGACTACGAGCACGAGGACTTCACGCGCAGCGGCGTCCGCTACGACGTGCTGTTCGACAACGCCGGCAGCCGGTCGTGGTCGTCGATGCGCCGCGTGCTCGCGCCGAACGGACGGGTCGTGCTCGTCGGCGGGCCGCGCAGCAGGCGCATGCTCGGGCCGCTCGGGCACATCGCGCGCGTCAAGCTCGCCGCGGCGCTCCAGCGGCGCGCCGCGGTGTTCTTCATCGCGAAGCCGAACCGCGACGACCTCGTGACGCTGCGCGAGCTGATCGAGGCCGGGCGCGTGCAGCCTGTGATCGAGCGACGCTGCGAGCTCACGCAGCTCGGGGAGGCGCTGCGCACGATGGACGACGGCCACGCACGCGCGAAGATCGTCGTCACGATCTAGGGCGCTGCGCGTATCGTCGTCTGGTCAGCGTGACCGAGCGACGGAACTGGCCCGAGGTGTTCGCCGAGCTGTCGGCGGCCGGTCGCGACGGGCAGCTGGAGGTCGAGGATCTCGAGCGGCTTGCGGTAGCGGCGTACATGGTCGGACGGGAGGACAGCTGCGAGCGCGCGTGGATGGCCGCACACCGCGAATGGTTGCGCCGCGGTGACCGCGAAGGCGCTGCGCGGTGCGCGTTCCGGCACGCGCTCGGGCTCCTGTTCAGGGGCGAGCTGGCTCCGGGTCTGGGCTGGGTCGCGCGCGGCCGGCGGCTCCTGGAGGACGGTCGCGGCGACACGGTCGAGCACGCGTGGCTGCTCATCCTGACGGCGTTGCCGCGCATGTTCGAGGGCGACGCTGAGGGCGCGTACCCGAGCTTCGTCGAGGCGGGTGAGCTTGCGGAGCGGCTGGGCGACGTGGAAGCCGCCACCTTCGCGCGACTCGGGCGCGGACATTCGCTGATCCTCCAGCGTCGGATCGCCGAGGGCACGGCCCTGCTGGACGAGGTGATGGTCGCCGTCACCGCCGACGAGGTCTCGCCGATGATCGCCGGCGTCGCCTACTGCCAGGTGATCGCCTCGTGCCAACGTGTTTTCGATCTGCGCCGGGCGCGTGAGTGGACCGAGGCGCTGTCGCGCTGGTGCGACGGGCAGCCGGGCCTCGTGCCGTACCGCGGCAACTGCCTCGTTCATCGGTGCGAGATCCTGCAGCTCGAAGGTGCGTGGGGCGATGCGCTGGACGCGGCGCGGGACGCGTGTGACTCGCTCGCCGGACCGCCGGTGTGGGACTCGCTGGGCTCCGCCTACTACCAGCTCGCCGAGCTCCAGCGGCTGCGCGGCGAGCACGTGGAGGCCGAGGATTCCTATCGCAGGGCCGGCCTGGCGGGACGGGAGCCCCACCCCGGTCTGTCGTTGCTCTGGGCGGCGCAGCGGCGGGTCGAGCTCGCGCTGCCCGCGATCCGGCGCGTGCTGGAGGAGGCGCGCGACCCGGTCGATCGCTCGCGAGTGCTGCCCGCGTGCGTCGAGATCATGCTCGGCGTCGGGGACGCGGACGCCGCGCGGGCGGCCGCGGACGAGCTCGCTGCGATCGCCGAGCAGCTCGACGCGCCCTATCTCGATGCGGTCGCCGCGCACGCGTCGGGCGCGGTGCTGCTCGCCGAGGGGGACGCACGGGCCGCTCTGCCAAGGCTGCGGGACGCGCATGCCTCGTGGCGGGATCTCGGTGCCCGGCACGAAGCGGCGCGCGTGCGGGTGCTGATCGCGCGGGCCTGCATCGACCTCGGAGACGATGCGACGGCCGCGCTCGAGCTGGAGGCTGCGCGCAGCGTGTTCGAGGAGCTCGGCGCGAAACCGGATCTCGAGCGGGCGGCGCAGCTCGTGCGCGGACCGGAGACGACGGGTGGGCTCAGCCCGCGTGAGAACGAGGTGCTCACCCTCGTCGCGGCCGGCAAGACGAATCGCACGATCGCCGGCGAGCTCTCTATCAGCGAGAAGACGGTCGCGCGGCACGTCAGCAACATCTTCGCGAAGCTGCACCTGTCGTCCCGTGCGGAGGCAACCGGGTACGCCTACCGGCACGGGCTCGTGCGCTAGCGCGCCTACACAGAACGACCCATCGCGCACGCCCGTCCAAATGGGTCGTTCGCCCGAAGCTGGAACGCGTTGCCGACCCTACGCTCGGCGGATCGGATAAGCGAGTGACAGGAGAGGGCGATGAGCACGACACACGAGCAGGCCGCGCCCCGCGAGGCGTGGGACGCGATCGCGGAGGGATACGACCGGCACGTCGCCCCGCAGGAGGCGGCGCTCGCCGACGAGGCGCTTCGCCTGGCGGGCCTCCGGGCCGGCGAGCGGTTCCTCGACGTCGCCGCGGGAACCGGCGGCCTCGCACTGCCCGCGGCACGCGCCGGAGCGAAGGTGCTCGCGGTCGACTGGTCGCCGGCGATGATCGAGCAGTTCGAGGCGCGCGTGCGCGTCGAGGGCCTCGCGAACGCCGAGGGTCGTGTCATGGACTGCCGTGCACTGGACCTCCCGGACGACACGTTCGACGTCACCGCGTCGCAGTTCGGCGTGATGCTCGTCCCCGACCAGCCGGGCGCATTGCGCGAGATGGTTCGCGTGACGAAGCCGGGCGGGCGCGTCTTCGTGACCGTCTACGGGGCGCCGGCAGAGCTCGAGTTCCTGCAGTGCTTCATCAGCGCCCTGACGGCCGTCGCGCCGGACTTCCCCGGTCTGCCCGACGATCCGGCGCCACTCGAGTTCCAGGCCTCGGATCCCGCGGTTCTGCGCAGACGGTTGACGGAAGCCGGGCTGACGAGCGTCCGCATCGAGCGGACCGCCGAGCGGCCCGCGTTCCGCACCGGGCAGGAGCTGTGGGACTGGGTCGTCCACGGCAATCCGATCCCAGGCATGCTCGTGGCGGACCTCGGCGAGCAGCAGCAAGCCAGGCTCCGGCAGGTGCTCGACGGGATGATCCGGGAGCGCACAGACACGAGCGAGCCTGCGATGCTGACGAACGTCGTCCACATCGGCATCGGGACGAAGTGACGAGTTGACCATCCGTATCGAGCGCGAGCAGGTCTTCGCAGTCCCCGTCGAGCGGGGGTTCGAGGTCATCACCGACGTCCGCAACTGGCCGTCGTACTGGCCCGGGTTCGTCCGTGTCGAGCCGGGCTCGCGCTGGGCGACGCCCGGCGACCAGGCGCGGGTGACGCTCCGGCTGCTCGGCCGTGAGGTCGAGCTCACGATGACGCTGCGCGAGCTCGTTCCGAATCGGCTCGTCACCTACGACAGCGTCCAAACCGGCCTCCCGGATGCGCGACACGAGCGTCACTTCAGTCCCGTCGAGAGCGGCTTCGCCTACCAAATCGTCGTGCAGTACGAGCCGCGGACCGGCCTGCGCGGACGTCTCGACAGGACGCTCGTCCGCCGGCGCGTGGACGGCGCAGTACGAGAGACGTTGCGCAACATCGAGCGTCTCCTCCACGCGTAGAGACGGCCCGCGACGCGGAGCCGTACGGGCGACGGCCGGGCGTTGTCTACGCTCGCGTCTGATGGCCGCGCTCGTCGACCGCGTGCTCTCGATCGGCGCCGATCCGCGCGACACGGTCGACGACCGCTTCCGCAAGCGACTGCTCGTCGGCGTCGCGCTCTTGATCCTCCCGATCGGGTTCCTCTGGGGCTGCCTCTACTGGGCCGTCGGCGAGCACGCGGTCGCGCTCACGCCCTGGAGCTACGTCGCAGGCTCCGCCATCAGCCTCGCCGTCTTCGCGCACACGGGAGACTTCGCGTTCCTGCGGACCGCGCAGTTCGCGCTCATCCTCGTCGCGCCCGCGCTCGGGGCGATCATGCTCGGCGGCCTGCGCGAGTCGAGCGGCGTGATCCTGTGGTCGCTGTTCGCGCCGCTCGGCGCGGTCGCGTTCGACCGTCCCCGCCGCGCGTGGGCATGGTTCGCGGCCTTCGTCGTCACGCTCCTTCTGATGCTCGTTCTGTCGGAGATCGTCCGGCCGGACGGCGCCGACCTGCCGGAGGCGTTCGTGCGGACCTTCGACGTGCTCAACATCGTCGTCGTCTCGTTCGTCGCGATGCTGTTGCTCGTCACCTTCGCGCAGGGACGGGACACCGCGCAGGCGCGCGTCGAGACGCTGCTCCTCAACGTGCTTCCGTCCGAGGTCGCACAGCGGTTGCAGTCCGACCCGCACTCGATCGCCGACCACTTCGACGAGGTGAGCATCCTGTTCGCCGACGTCGTCGACTTCACGCCGCTCTCGGGCCGGCTCAGCGCACGCGAGGTGGTGGGGCTCCTCGATCGGCTCTTCACGACCTTCGACGAGCTCGTCGACCGCTACGACGTCGAGAAGATCAAGACCATCGGCGACTGCTACATGGTCGCCGCGGGCGTCCCCACCGAGCGGCCGGACCACGCGCAGGCGCTGGCGGGGCTCGCGCTCGAGATGCGCGAGTGCGCGAAGACCTGCCTTCCCGAGCGCGACGGCCACGACCTGCGGCTGCGCATCGGGATCAGCTCGGGCCCGGTGGTCGCGGGCGTGATCGGGCGCCGCCGCTTCCTCTACGACCTGTGGGGCGACACCGTGAACATGGCGAGCCGCATGGAGTCGCACGGCACACCGGACGAGATCCAGATCACGCGCTCGACGTGGGAGCTGCTCGACGACCACTTCGTGACCGAGCCGATCGGGCTCGTGGACGTGAAGGGCAAGGGCCAGACCGAGACCTGGCGGCTCGTCGGCCCGCGCCGCGCCTGATCTGCAACGGCGCGAGTCAGGTCGCGCCGCGGACGCGTCGGCGATGATTTCCTCGCGCCGGGCGAGTCGACACGAGTGTCAGCAGCCGAGAGGAGGATCCATGTCCAACCGCAGCGGCAGGGTGCTGTGGCACCTGACGATGTCGCTCGACGCGTTCATCGCCGGCCCGAACCACGAGATGGACTGGCTCGCCGGCCTGGACTTCACGCCGGGCCTGGTTCAGACGTACGTCGAGGGCACCGGCGCGATCCTCGCCGGACGGCGCGGCTTCGACGCGGGCATCGGCACCGATCCGGCGGCCGCACCCTACGGCGGCGCGTGGAGCGGTCCGATCTTCGTGCTCACGCACCACCCGGACGACGCCCCGCCCCACGAGGGCATCACCTTCCTCGACTGCGACGTCACCGAGGCGGTGCAGATCGGTCTGGAGGCGGCGGGCGGCAAGGATCTCGAGGTGTTCGGCGCAGACCTCGCCCGGCAGTGCCTCGAGCGAGGCCTGATCGACGAGTTCCACGTGCACCTCGCGCCGGTGATGCTGGGCGACGGCATCCGGCTGCTCGACGCGCCCGGGATCGACCCGGTCCGCTGGGAGCGGATCCTCGACCCGGACGCCGGCGCCCAGGTGCTCGACCTGCGCTACCGGCCCGCCTGACCTAGTCACCCGCCTTCGGCGTCGCGCGTCCGCCGATGTGCAGGACGCTGCTTCCGTCCGGCAGCGCGACGAACCGGACCGGCAGCCACACGCCCGGGGCGAGCGGGTGCTGCGTGACGAACAGGTCCTCGTCGGCGCGCACGCGGTGGAGCGGCAGCTCGAACGGCTCGGGCGTCAGCGTGGCGGCGAGCCCGGTCACTGTCTGCGTCGCGACGATGCCGCCTTCGCGCGGCTCGACGCGGATCGACGCGCCCTCGCGCTCGTACACGCCGACGTAGCCGGCCGGGTCGACGGCGAGCGGCGGGTCGGGCGGCACGAGCTCGGCCGGCATCTCGACGCCCGCCAGCTCGGCGAGCAGCGCGGTGTAGAGGTCGCGGAAGAGCGCGAGCGTGTTGCCGCCGTTCGTGAGCAGCGCGACCGCGACGCCCGCGTCCGGCACCACGCGCAGGAACGCGGACTGCCCGAGCGTGCCGCCGTCGTGGCCGATCACCGTCCGGCCGCCCCAGTCGAAGATCGACCACGCGAGGCCCCAGTGCCGCGACGAGAGGCTGTCGCCGCCGCTCGGCACCTCGACCTGCGGCTCCTGCATCGCACGCACGGAGGCCGCCGAGACAGCCTCGGAGCCGTCGAGCGTGCCGCCGGCGAGGTGCAGCTGCGCGAACCGCACCACCTCCGGCGCGGTCGAGCAGATCGCGCCGGCCGGGCCGGCCGAGCGCGGCAGCCCCCACGCCGGCGCTGTGCTCAGCTCGTGCCCCGGCGGCTCGATGTGGCCGATGGCGGCGCGGTAGCGGAGCACGTCCTCGGGGAGCGTCGCGGTGTGCGTCAGCTTCAGCGGCTCGTACAGCCACGTGCGCATCGCCGTGTCCCACACCTCGCCCGTGACGACCTCGATCACGCGGCCGAGCACCGAGAAGCCGGTGTTGCAGTACGACATCGTCGCGCCGAGCGGGTGCACCTGCCGGAGGGGCGCGCAGCTCGCCGCGTACCGCTCGAGCGCGTCGTCGCCGCGCCCGGTGTCGGCGAAGTGGTCGCCGTCGATGCCGCTCGAGTGCGTGAGCAGGTGCCGGATCGTCACGGCCTCGGCGACGCTCTCGTCCGCGACGCGGAAGTCGGGCAGGTAGCGGCGCAGCGGCGCGTCGAGCTCGACGAGCCCCTTCTCGGCGAGGCGCATGACGACCGTGCCGGTCCAGACCTTCGTGATCGACCCGATCTGGAAGAGCGAGTCGGTGGTCGCCTCGACGCCGGTGTCGAGGTTGAGCAGGCCCGACGCGACCGCGCCGACGTCGCCGTCGTGCAGGACGGCAAGCGACGCGCCAGGGACGCCGTGCTGCTCGCGCAGCTCCTCGAGGCGGTGCTGCAGGGACGTGTCAGCGATCGTGAGCGACATGGACGTGCTCCTCTCTGGCGGGGACGGAGGGACGGCCGGACTCGGCCGGCGCGAAGTGACACGACGTGCGATGGACGCGCTGCTCGGCGCCCTCGCGCGGGTCGGACTCGATACACACGCGCCGTTCCGGTGCGACCGTCGGCCCGACGGGACAGCGCGGGTGGAAGTGACATCCCGGGGGCGGCTGGTGCGGGTCGGGCGGGTCGCCGAGCTCGAGGTCGACGATCGCGCCGCCGCCCAGCCGCGGGACGGCGGCGAGCAGCGCGCGCGTGTACGGATGCTGCGGTTCCGCGACGACCGCGTCGGTCGGGCCGACCTCGACGATGCGGCCGAGGTACATCACCGCGAGCACGTCGCTGACGTAGCGCACCGTCGCGAGGTTGTGCGAGACGAACATCATCGAGATCCCGAGCTCGCCGCGCAGCTCGCGCATCAGGTTCAGCACGGCGCTCTGCACGGACACGTCGAGCGACGAGGTGATCTCGTCGGCGATCAGCACCTCGGGCCGCGCGGCGAGCGCGCGCGCGATCGCGACGCGCTGGCGCTGCCCGCCCGAGAGGCGGCTCGGCAGCCGGTCCGCGAGCTCGGGGTCGAGGTGCACGAGCTCGAGGTAGTAGTGCACCTCCTGGCGGCGCCCGGTGCGGCGCGCCCCGCCGCGCACGGCCGCGGCCTCGGCGACCGCCTCGCCCACGGTCATGCGCGGGTTCAGCGACGCGAACGGATCCTGGAAGATCATCTGCACTCGGCGGCGCCGGTCGATCGCGCGGCCGCCCAGCCGCTTGCGCACCGGCGCGCCGTCGACGAGCACGTCGCCGTCGGCGAGCGGCTCGAGGCCGGTGAGCGCACGCGCGAGCGTCGACTTGCCCGATCCCGACTCGCCGACGAGACCGACGGTCGCTCCCTCGGGCACCTCGAGGTCGACGCCGTCGACGGCCGTCAGCCGCCGCTCGCCGTGGCCGAAGCGAACCGTGACGCCGCGCGCCGCGAGCGTCGTCATACGGCGACGTCCTCGATCACGCCGCCCTCGATCGGATGCCAGCAGGCGACGCGATGCGTGTCGGTGCGCCGCTCGAGCGGCGGCATCTCCTGCACGCAGCGGCTCGACGCGCGCGGGCAGCGCGCGGCGAACGGGCACCCCGGCGCGTCGTCGTAGGGGCCGGGCGCACGACCGGGGATGCTCGCGAGCGGCCGCGTGCGGTCCGAGTCCATCGTCGGCACGGACGCGACGAGCGCGGCGGTGTACGGATGCGCGGGGCCGTCGACGAGCGTCGCGACGTCGAGCTCCTCGACGATCCGGCCCGCGTACATCACGAGCACGCGGCTGCACAGCTGCGAGACGACGGCGACGTCGTGCGAGATGAGGATCGCGGCCGAGCCCTCGGACCTGCTCACGTCGCGCAGCAGCCGCAGGATCTGCTGCTGCACGGTGACGTCGAGCGCGGTCGTCGGCTCGTCGGCGACGATCAGCTTCGGCTCCGTCATCAGGCCCATCGCGATCACGGCGCGCTGCCGCATGCCGCCGGAGAACTCGTGCGGGTACTGGCGCACGCGCGACTCCGCGTTGCCGATGCGCACGGCGCGCAGCCGGTCGACCGCGCGCTGCCGCGCGGGCGCCTTCGCGAGCCCGTGGTGCACCTCGGCCACCTCGCCGAGCTGGCGGCCGACGCGCAACGCCGGGTTGAGCGCGGACATCGGATCCTGGTACACGACGGCGAGCGAGCGGCCGAGCAGGCGCCGCCGCTGCGCGTCGCTCAGCTTGCGGAGGTCCTCGCCGAGGAACTCGTAGCGCGTCGCCGTGACCCGCGCGGCCGCGGGCAGCAGGTCGGCGATCGCGAGCGCGGTGAGCGTCTTCCCCGAGCCCGACTCGCCCACGATGCCGACGATCTCGCCCGGCGCGACGGCGACGCTGACGTTCCGCACGGGCACGGAGCCGCCGGGGAACGAGACCGTGAGGTCCTCGACGGCGAGCACGCCGTCGCCCGCTGCGACGAGCGGCTCGACGTGCGTCGGCGACGGCAGCTCGGACCGGCGCCACCGCCGCGCGCCGTCGCCCGCCGCGGCCTTCGCGAGCACCTCGCCGAAGAGGATGAACGTGAGCGCGCCGAGCGTGATCGCGACCGCGGGGCCGACCGCGACGATCGGCGTCACGTAGATCCGCCCCAGGCCCTCGTTGAGCATGCGGCCCCAGTCGTACTGCGGCGGCTGCACGCCGAGGCCAAGGAAGCTCAGGCCCGCGAGCGCGAGCAGGGCGTCGCCTGCGGCGATCGTCGCGGTGATGAGGAGCGGCTCGGCGACGTTCGGGAGCACGTGCCGGCGCAGCAGCCGCGTGCGTCGCACGCCGAGCATGCGCGCGGCCGCGAGGTAGTCGGACCCGGCGACGGACGACGACAGCGTCTGGCTCAGGCGCGCGAAGTACGGGGCCACGGCGACGGCGATCCCGGCGACGGCGCCGCGCGCGCCGACGCCGACCACGGCCGCGACGAAGATCGCGACGAGCAGCGCCGGGAACGCGACCGACAGGTTGATGAACCCGCTCGCGAGCCGCCCGACGCGGCCGCCGACGAGCGCGGGCACGGCGCCGAGCGGGATGCCGATCAACGCGCCCAATCCGGCGGCCGTCACGGCGAGGACGACGGAGAGTCGCGTCGCGACGAGGACGCGATAGAGGATGTCGCGCCCGAGCGCATCCGTCCCGAGCGGGTGCGCGCGGCTCGCGCCCTGCGACGCGTTGAGGATGTCGAGATGCGCGGCGTCGTCGGACCACAGCATCGGCGCGGCGATCGCGAGCACGATGATCGCCGCGAGGCCGATCGACGCGGCAAGCCCGACCGGCGTCCGCAGAGCCTGAGCCACGCGGCTCCTCACGAGTCGAGGATCGTCGAGCGCGGGTCGATCGCGCCGAGCGCGACGTCGACCGCGAAGTTGGCGACGAGGATGACGGTGCCGAACACGACCGCCAGCGCCTGCACCGTCGGGTAGTCCTGCTGCGCGACGGATTGCACGAGCGTCGTGCCAAGCCCCGGCCACGCGAAGATGTTCTCGACGAGCACGGTGCCGGCGAGCAGGGCGCCGAGCAACAGGCCGGCAAGCGTCAACGTCGGCGTCAGCGTGTTCGGCAGCGCGTGGCGCACGTAGACGATCCGCGCGGGCAGCCGCTTGCCCCGCGCGGTGCGGATGTAGTCCTGCTCGAGCACTCGCAGGCCCTCGACGCGCACGATGCGCGACAGCGACGCGATCGGCGCGAGTGCGAGCGCGGCGATCGGGAGGACGTACGACGACAGGCCGGAACGGCCCGCGACGGGGAACACCGGGAAGGTGACGGCGAGGAGGTAGACGAGGGCGACCGAGATCAGGAACGTCGGGATCGCGGCGACGGTGCCCGTCGTCGCGGTGAAGCCGAGCTCGAGCCCGCGCCGGCGGCCGTCGCGGGTGAGCGCAGCCATCAGGACCCCGAGCGGAACCGCGACGAACAGCGCGACGAGGAACGCGATGCCGCCGAGCTTGACCGTCGACGGGCCGCGGTCGCGAATGATGTCCGTGACGTTCTCGCCCGACGTGAGCGATGTGCCGAAGTCGCCGTGCAGCACGTTGCGGACGTAGTCGACGTACTGCGTGAGCAACGGGTCGTCGAGGCCGAGCGCGGCCTTCCGCTCCGCGACGAGGCTCGCGGGCGCGCTCGGCCCGAGCGCCGCCCGGACGGGGTCGCCCGGGACGAGATGGATCATGAAGAACGTCGCGGTGAGGAGCAGCACGAGCGAGACGGCGAGCCTCGCCGTACGTCGAAGAACGTAGGCCGACCTCGTGTGGCCGGCCCACCAGTTCCGTTGGGCTCCGATCGAGGTAGGAGCCGCCGTCACCTCACGTCGTCAGCCGCAGGCTCGTCGGCACCGGCCCCTGGACGCCGAGAGCGAACGACAATCCCTTTCCGTACGAGGCGTTCGTGAAGACGGCCATGGGCGCGAGATCGGCGGCCTTGAAGATCGCCCGCTCGGCGTCGAGCCAGTACTTGCATCCCTGCGTGCCCACGCGGCGCTGGGCGCGCGAGACGGCCGCCTCGTACGCGGCGTTGTCGAGGTTGCCGAAGTTGGTCCCCTTGGGCGGCGCCGGCCCGGACAGGAACCCCGTCAGCTGAGACGGGTTCGCGACGCCGATGGCGATCAGGACGACGTCCCAGTCGCCGGTGCCGAAGAGCTTCCCCTGGAGCGCCGCGGCGCTCTGCCCGTCGAGCGTGACCTTGGCGCCGGCCGCGGACAGCTGCTGCTGCGCGAGCTCCGCCGCCGGGATCCACGTCGAGCCCGCGTCGGTTGGGTAGAGGAGCTTCACGCTCACGCCGTTGAGCGCCGAGCGGGCAGCGCCCGGGTTGAACGGGGGGAGGCTGCCGGTCACGGAGTCACCGGCGCACGGGGTGAAGCTCTGGAGCGAGAGCTGCGTCACCGTCACGCCGAGACCGCCTGTGGCGACCGTGCCGATCTGCTTGACGTTCAGCGCCTGCACGAGAGCCCTGCGGACCGCCGCGCTCGCGGCGGGATGCCCCGGGTTCTCGTTGAAGAAGATTTCGGCCGGCTGCCCGGGCAAGACCTTGCGGAAGAGGCCCTTCGCCTTGTCGAGCCGCTTCCGGTCGGGGCCGGCGAGTGTCGCGAGGTTGACGCCGCCCGTGAGGAGCAGGTTTGCCGCCGTCGTCTCGTTGCCGACGACCTTGATCGTCACCTTCGCAGGCAGCCCGTTCGCCGCGGTCGTCGCGCCGCCGGGCCCCCACTTGTAGCCCTTGCGCACCTGGAACGTGTAGTGGTCGCCCGGCACCGCGCTCACGAGCGTGTACGGGCCCGATCCGATCGTGCCGCGGCCGAGCTTCGTCCGCTCGGCGAGACCTGCCGAGCAGACGAGTTGGACGGACGCGAGCCCTTGGATCATGAACGGGTTCGGTCTGGTCGTCGTGACGACGACGGTCCGGGCCTTGTCGTTCGCCGTCACGGTCGCGCCGAGCGGCATGAAGACGCCCAGCAACGGCGACTTGTTCGCAGGGTTGCCGACGAAGTCGAGGTTCTTCTTGACGACCGATGCGGTCATCTTGCTCCCGTCGGAGCAGGTGATTCCCGGGTGGAGGGTGAACTCCACGCGCTTCGGCGAGACGACCTTCCACGACTGCGCGAGCGCCGAGGCGATCTTGCCGGGGCCGGTGAGGCTCACGAGTGTGTCGTAGGCGAACGAGTCCACGAACCGCGCGGCGGCGAGGATCGTCAGCTGCGGGTCGAGGCTGCCGGGATCGGTTCCGATCGCGACGGTGACAGACCCCGCGGGGCCTGCCTTCGAGTGTGCCGCCGGCCCGAGCGGCATCGCCCCCGCGCCGGAGACCGAGAGCAGGACGGCCGCAGCCGCGATCACGGGAACCAAGCGCTTCTGCATCGCCAATCCTCCTGTCGCTCCTTGGGGGGTGGCGCAAGTGTGACCACGGCCCTGCGCGGCGACATCGTGGCCGCGGACAAGAAGTGAAACGGCCCTTGGTCGCAAGCGACGATGCCGCGTCAGCCGACCTTCGGGGTCGCGCGCGCCCCGAAGTGCATGTACGCCTCGCCGCTCGGCAGGGCGTAGAACGTGACCGGCGTCCACGTCTGCGTCTCGGGCTCGCGCACGACGAACAGGCCGTCGCCGACCGCCGTCATCGGGTACTCGTGCACGGTCTCCGGCACGAGCGCGGCCAGCGGGCCCGTGAGCTCCGTGCGCAGCGTCGGCCGCCCGTTCTCCTGGTGCACGTCGAGCCGCACACTCGCGCGCTCGTAGCGGCCGAGGTACGGCGTCGCGTCGACGGACGGCACCTCGGCGGGCGGCTCGAGCGGCTGCGGCATCTCGATGCCCGCGAGCTCCGCGAAGATCTCGCGGTAGAGGTCCTCGTAGAGGTCGCGCGTGTTGCCGCCGTTCGTGAGCAGCGTCACCGCGAGCCCTTCGTCGGGCAGCACACGGAGGAACGCGGCCTGGCCGAGCGTGTTGCCGTCGTGGCCGATGAGGCGCCGGCCGTCCCAGCCGAACCGGATCCAGCCGATGCCCCACGAGTCGCCGAGGATGTGCTTGTCGGGGAGGTCGGCGACCTTCTCGGTCATCGCCTGCGTGCTCTCCTCGCTGAGGATGCGCGTGCCGTCGGCGGCGACGCCGCCGTTCAGGTGCACGCGCGCCCACGTGAGGACGTCGCCGACCGTCGCGCTGATCAGCCCGGCCGGCCCGATCGAGCGCGGCAGGCCCCACGCCGACGGCGCGCGCACCGGCTCCTCGCCGGGCTCGCCGACGTGGCCGACGGCTGCGCGGTGGAGCAGCGCCTCCTCCGGCAGCGTGCCCGTGTGCGTCAGCCCGAGCGGACGGACGAGCCGCTCCTGGATCGCCGCGTCCCACGTGCCGGCGGTGAGCTTCTCGATCACGCGGCCGGCGAGCACGAAGCCCGAGTTGCAGTACGACCACGTCGCGCCGAGCGGGTGGTTCTGCGCGGCCTCGTCGAGCTGCGCGACGTACTTCTCGACGCAGTCGTCGCCGCGGCCCGTGTCGGTGAAGACGTCGCCGTCGATCCCGCTCGTGTGCGAGAGCAGGTGGCGCATCGTGACCTGTCGCGCCACGTCGGCGTCCGCGAGCCGCAGCTCGGGGAGCACGTCGGCGACGGGTGCGTCGAGGTCGAGCTTTCCCTCGTCGACGAGCTGCATCGCGATCGTCGCGGTCCACACCTTCGTCATCGAGCCGATCTGGAACACCGAGTCCGCGGTCGTCTCGACGCCGGTCTCCTTGTTCAGCACGCCGGTCGCGGCCTCGACGACGTCGTCGGGCCGGCCCGGCCGCACTCGCAGGATGCCGAGCGCGGCGCCGGGCACGCGGTGGCGCTCGGCGAGCTCCGCGAGTCGGCGCTGCCAGTGCTCCGCGTCGATCGGCGCGCGCCCGTCGCCCGCGTACTGCTCGACCCAGTCGACGATGCGGCGGCCGACGTCGGCGCGGTGCGACGGCTTGCCGTCGATCACGAAGATGTGCGCCGCGTCGGGGTAGAGGACGAGGCGCGTCGGGACGCCGCGCTCGCGCAGCGCCGCGTGCCACTGCTGGGCCTGCCCGACCGGGCAGCGGTAGTCGGCCGCGCCCTGGTAGACGAGCGTCGGCGTGTCGACGGCCTCGATGCGGGCGAGCGGCGACATCGCCTCGTAGCGGTCGCGCGCGTCCCAGTGCAGGGCGCCGAGCTCGTGCGCGCCGAGGTAGTGCCCCATGTCGGAGGTGCCGGCCATGCTCACCGGGTCGCTGACGACGCCGCCCGCAACCGCAGCGGCGAACCGGTCGTCGCGGCTCGTCAGGTAGCAGGTCATGTAGCCGCCGTAGCTGTAGCCGGTGACGGCGAGGCGCTTCGGGTCGGCGACGCCCTCGGCGACGAGCGCGTCGATCGGCTCGAGGAAGTCCTTCGCGTCGGCCTCGCCCCACGCGCCGATCGCGGCGGTGAAGAAGTCGGCGCCGTAGCCGTCGCTGCCGCGCGGGTTGAGGAGCAGCACGGTCCAGCCGCGCGCCGCGAGCTCCTGGTGGTACAGGTGCCAGTCGTCCGCGGCGCCGTTCCACGCGTTGTGCGGCCCGCCGTGCATGTCGAGCAGGAGCGGCGACGGCGACGGGGCCTCGGGGTCGCGGATCAGCCAGCCGTGCACGAGTGTGCCGTCCGAGATCGCGAACTCGCGCTCCTGGCGCGCGAACAGCTCGACGTCCTCCACGTTCTTGCCGTGCTGGGTGCGCACCGTCTCGGCGCCGGTCGCAAGGTCGACCGTCGCGAGCTCGCCGAACGAGGTCGCGGTCCCGAGGACGATCGCCGCGGTGCCGCCTGCGACCGAGAGCCCACCGACGTTGCGCGCCGCGCCGCCGAGGACGAGCCGCGGGGAGCCCTCCGACTGGTCGACCGCGAAGAGGTGCGTGCAGCCGCGGTCGCGTGCGCAGAAGACGATCGTGCCGTCGCCGGCGAGCTGCGGCGGGCCGCCGGGATAGCCCGGCCCGCCCTGCATGACGTTCCGGTCGAGCGGCGCGGAGAGGTCGACCGGCTCGCCGCCGTCGAGCGGCACGCGCAGGAGGCCGGCGTGCCCTACGGGCTCGCCCGCCCAGCCGACGACGACCAACGCCGATCCGTCGGCCGTCCAAGTGACGGCGCCACCGACCCCCTCGGCGAGGCCTGCGGGCTCGGGCTCGGCGGCCTCGGAGGTCACGTCGAGGACGTAGAGCGGCACGCGGTACCGCAGGTCGGCGTCAGGAGCGGTCGCCGCCGCGAACGCCAGCTTCTTGCCGTCGGGCGACCACGCCGGATCGCCTGCGTGCCAGTCGCCGCGCGTCACCTGGCGACACGCCTTCGTCGCCGGGTCGAGGACGAAGAGGTGCTTGCGGATCCCGCGCAGGTAGCCGGCGCCGTCCGCCTGGTAGTCGAGGCGGTCGGAGACGATCGGTCCGTCGGCGCCGCCGCTGCGGTCGGTCGCAGCGGCGAACGCGAGCTTCGAGCCGTCCGGGCTCCATACGGGCGCACCCGCGCCGAGCGGCAGCGTCGTCAGCTGCTCCGGCTCGCCGCCGCCGGCCGGCAGCAGCCATAGCTGCGGCGGCCCGTCGCTCGCGCGGAGGAACGCGAGCGACGTGCCGTCGGGCGACCACGCGGGCGACGAGTCCGCCGAGCCGCGGGTCAGGCGGCGCGGCTCGCCGCCGGCGAGGCTGACGCACCAGACTGAGCGGACGGTGCGGTCCTCGCCGGCGTCGAGCTCGCGGAGGACGTACGCGCACTGCGTTGCATCCCGCGAGAGCGCCGGTTGCTCGGGAACGGCGAGCTCGGTGAGGTCGTCGATGCGCAGTCGGCGGCTCACGACGGCGCAAGCGTCTCGTGGCGGAGCGGCGCGCGCTTCGTGCGGGAGGCCAAACTGGAACGCCGCCGCTCGGTGCGCGCGACGACGGCGTCCTCGCTCATCGGAGTAGATCCTGCACGAGCGCCGCGACGAGCGCGGCCCGCTCGGCGAGCGCGGCGACCTCGACGTACTCGCCCTCGGCGTGCGCGTTGTCGCCGACCGCGCCCAGCCCGTCGAGCACCGGTACGCCGAGCCCGGCGAGCACGCTGCCGTCTGAGCCGCCGCCGACCGC
>JBKPLI010000111.1:0-9013 GCA_046731555.1 Actinomycetota bacterium
GACCGCCTGCTCGCGGAGACCGATCCGTCCGCGCTTGCGTGAGGATCGTCGCCGGCAGCCGCAAGGGCCATCGCATCGCCGCACCGAAGGGAACGCACACGCGGCCGACGTCCGACCGCGTCCGCGAGAACGCGTTCAACCTCATCGGGCCGGTCGACGGCGCGAGCGTGCTCGACCTCTACGCCGGGTCGGGCGCGATGGGGCTCGAGGCGCTGTCGCGCGGCGCCGAGAGCGCCGTGTTCGTCGAGTCCGACCGCGAGGCGTGCCGCGTCATCAACGCGAACCTCGACAAGCTCCGGCTGAACGCGACGGTGCTCTGCAGCGACGCGTTGCGCGTGCTCTCGGGCGAGCGGCGGCAGTACGACCTAGTGCTGCTCGACCCGCCGTACGACTTCGCCGACCACGAGCGCCTCGCGCGACACCTGCCGCGCGTGCTGGCCGAGGACGGGCTGGTCGTCTACGAGACCGCGGCGAAGGTCGAGCCCGAGATCGAGGGCCTCGGCGTCCGCACGTCGCGCAAGTACGGGTCCGCACGCCTTACGCTGTTCGAGCATTGATCACCGCGATCTACCCCGGCACCTACGACCCGGTCACGAACGGGCACATCGAGATCATCACGCGCGCGGCGGGGATCTTCGACCGCGTCGTGGTCGGCGTCGTCGGCTCCCCGCACCACAAGACGCCGATGTTCCAGGTGGACGAGCGCGTCGAGTTCCTGCACCAGGCGCTCGACGGCGTGCCGCGGGTCGAGATCGACGTCTTCAAGGAGCTCGTCGTCGAGTTCGCGCGCAAGTGGGACGCGAAGGTGATCGTCAAGGGCCTCCGCGTGGTGTCGGACTTCGAGTGGGAGTTCCAGATGAACCAGCTGAACCGCCACCTCGCGCCGGACATCGAGACGGTCTACGTGATGGCGAGCCCGCAGGTCAGCTTCGTGTCCTCGAGCGGGGTGAAGGAGATCGCCTCGTTCGGTGGAAACGTCGAGGAACTCGTGCCCCCTGCGGTCGCGAAACGGCTCCGGGAGCTGTTCCCGGACGGCCGCGCCGGGGCCCCCGTCTCCGACCAGGAGTAAGCTGTCCGTCCATGGACGTACTCGTTCTCATCGACAAACTCGACGACCTCGTGCACACCGCCAAGGCGGTGCCGCTCACCGACCAGGTCAGGATCGACCGCGAGGAGATCTACGACATCCTCGACCAGATGCGCGCCACGATCCCCGAGGAGATCAAGCAGGCGCGCTGGATCGTCAAGGAGCGCCAGGAGATGCTGGCCGAGGCGAAGCGCGAGCAGGACCGGCTCCTGCAGGAGGCGCGCGAGCAGGCCGTGCGCGAGGCGTCGCAGACGGAGATCGTCAAGCTCGCCGAGCGCCAGGCGCAGGAGATCATCGACGAGGCCCGCCGCCAGGCGCGCGAGACGCGGCTCGAGATGGAGGACTGGGCCGACGGGATCCTCGCCACGCTCGAGACGAACCTGGACAAGTTCCTCACGGCCGTGCGCCGTGGCCGCGAGCGCCTGCACGAGCGCTCGCAGGAGACCGTCGTGGCCGGGATCGGCCCCGTCGGGCTCACCGAGGACGACGGCTCGGGGTTCTAGCGCCGCGCGGCTACGGGCCGACGGTGACGGAGCCGCGGCCGTCGGAGGTCCGGCAGACGAGGCCGGCCCGCTTGGCGAGCGCGGAAACCGCCCGCGCGTCCGCCTGCGCGTCGTCGAGCGCCGCCCAGAAGTGCGCGTCGTCCCGCGCCTTCAGCGCCGCGCCGGCCGCGTCGAGCGGGTCGACGAGCGCGGAGAACCGCTCGGCGAACTGACGTTGAAGCGGCGTCGAGCGGGGGAGGCCGCGCGCCGATGCCTGCGCCGCGGTCATCAGCTTCGGCCACCCTGCGCGCACCTTCGCGATCTCGACGCCCTCGTGCTTCCGGTGTGCGTCGCCGAGCAGCCCGACCGCGAGCAGGGTCCCGATGGCGCCGCACGCAGGCGTGATCCCCTTGCTCCGCGGCGCAGCCGCGAGCGAGCCGGCCGGCACGGAGGCGGCGAGCAGGAGCAGGACGGCGACGGCTGCCAAGCGGTGGGCCATCGCGGTGCGGATCGGCGCCCGTCGCCGCTGACACGATCCCTCGTCCGGTGGCCAGGTCGATAAGCCGGGCTGATCGTTACGACTAGAAGGCGGATTGGCGCTTATTGAGCGAGCTGCCGATGATGGGCCGGTGGCTCGCATCTGGGCAGCTCTCGGCACGGTCTACGTCGTCTGGGGATCGACGTACCTCGCGATCATGGTCGGCATCCGGACGATGCCGCCGCTGCTTATGTCGTCCGCGCGCTTCCTCCTCGCCGGCGCGGTGCTCTTCCTCTGGGCCGTCCACCGCGGCGTGCGGCCGACGCCGCGCGGCTGGATGGCGTCGGCGATCGTCGGCGCGGCACTGCTCTTCGTCGGCAACGGCGGGATCGCGTGGGCCGAGACGCGCATCGACTCGGGCGTCGCCGCGCTGGTCGTCGCCGTCGTCCCGATCTGGATCGCGTCGCTCGAGTGGCTCGTCTTCCGCCGCCGCGCGCGGCGGGCGACGATCCTCGGCCTCGTGCTCGGCCTTGCCGGCGTCGCACTGCTCGTCGGACCGGGCGGTTCCGTCGACACGATCGGCGCCCTCGTGATCGTCGTCGGCTCGCTCTCGTGGGCCGCCGGCTCGCTCTACGCGCAACGCGCCCCGCTTCCGGAGGACCACCTCCTCGCGGCCGGCATGCAGATGCTCGCGGGCGGTGTGCTGCTCGGCGTCGCAGGCGCCTTCGCGGGCGAGGGCTCGCAGCTGCAGGTGCCGTCGTGGGCGTCCCTCGCCGCGTTCGCCTACCTGCTGGTCGTCGGGTCGCTCATCGCCTTCACCGCCTACGGCTGGCTCCTCCGGAAGGCGTCGGCCACGCTCGTCGGGACGTACGCCTACGTGAACCCGGTGGTCGCCGTCCTGCTCGGCGGGCTCGTGCTCGGCGAGCAGTTGACGCTCGGGATGGCGCTCGCGGGTGCCGCGATCGTCGCCGCCGTCGTGCTCATCGTGAGCCCACGGCCGGCGCGCGCGGCGCGCGTCGTGCTCCTCCGCCGCAGGGCCGAGCCGGCGCTCGAGCGCGCCGCCTAGCACGCCGCGCGCCCGCGCTACGCTGGGTGTGTGACGAGCTTCAGCCTCAGACAGTTGAAGCTCCGGCCCGGGGAGGAGTACCGCGACGAGCTCGAGGTGGAGCTACCCGCCTTCGACTTCGGCGGGCAGCGCTACGTGCCGGTGCCGGAGAAGGTCGCGGCGGACTTCCAGGTCACGCGCGCGAACACGGGCACCGTCTTCCAGCTCGCCTTCCAGGTGCGTCTGCACGGGCCGTGCTACCGCTGCCTCGGCGACGCCGTGCTCGACCTCCCGATCCGCGTCCGCGAGTACCAGGCGACCTCGCCGGAGGACGAGCAGATGACGACGCCCTACGTGGAGGCCGACAGGCTCGACGTCTCCGCGTGGGCGCGCGACGCGGTCGCGCTCGCGCTGCCGGACAAGATCCTCTGCCGCACCGACTGCGCGGGGCTCTGCCCGGAGTGCGGCAAGAACCTGAACGACGAGCCGCACCAGCACGAGGAGCAGGTGGTCGACCCGCGGTGGGCCGCCCTCGAGGCCCTCAAGGAGCAGCTCTAGCCGATCTCTAGTCGATCTGCGGCGAGCGGCGTTCGAGGACGACGACGTCGCGCCACTCGTTGCCCTTCTTCGCGATCCGCTCGCGCGTGCCGACGACGCGGAAGCCGCACGTCTCGTGCAGCGCGATCGACGCGCGGTTGTCCGCGAAGCAGCCCGCCTGGATCGTCCAGATGCCCTCGTCCTCCGCGCGGCGCACGAGCTCGAGCAGGAGCAGCCGGCCGACGCCCCTGCCGCGCGCGTCTGTCGCGACGTAGACGGAGTTCTCGGCGACGCCACGGTACACCTCGCGGTGCGAGTACGGGCAGAGCGCTGCCCAGCCGACGACGTCGTCGCCGAGGCGCGCGACGAGCCGAGGCGACGCGAGGTGCTGCTCGTCCCAGGCCTCCCACGACGGCACGTCGGTCTCGAACGTGCCGACCTCGAGCCCTTCGCCGTAGATCGCCGCGACGCGCTCCCAATCCTCGTGCGTCATGTCGTCGACGCGCGGCCCCTCGGGCTCGGGCTCGGCGGCGACCGCCGCCGCGAGCTCGGTGAGCGTGCGGTAGTCGCCGTCGTCCGCGATCCGCATCGACTGCACCCCGGCCGCGCGCGCGGTCATCTCCGCGAACGGCTCTCCGCCGACGAGCACCGTCTGCTCGGCCGGCCAGTCCGAGGCGCGCGACCGCGCGCGATCGACGAGCTCGACGCGATCCTCGCTCTCGCACCCGAACGCGCCCTGCCCGTCGGGGAAGAAGCGCGCGAGCCCGAGCCGCTCGAGACGCAGCCGCGCGACGCCCTCCGGGTTGCCGGTCACGAGCGCGAGCCGGTGCTGCGTCGCGAGGCGCTCGAGGGCGCTCTCGGCGCCGTCGGCCGTGCGCCAGTCCGCCGTGCCGTGCCCCTCGACGAGCGCGGCGTAGCGCTCCTCCGTGAGGCGGCACCACTCGCGCAGGTCGGGCACGCTCGCGACGCCGAAGCGCCGCAGCATCGCGCGGGCGATCGCGCGCGCCGTGCGTCCGACGTGCTCGACCTGCTCGAGCGCGTCGTCCGGCACGTCGCCCTCCGTCAGCTCGCGCAGCGCGGTGGCCATCGCCGTCGACAGGTGCGGGTCGCGCGACTGCAGCAGCGTCCCGTCGACGTCGAAGAGCAGCAGGAGCTCGGCCACTAGGCCGCAAGCGTAAGCGTATTCGTGATCGCGAGCCGTTCGAGGAAGCGGCGATCGTGTGTGACGACGACGAGCGTGCCCTCGTACGTCTCGAGCGCCGTCTCGAGCTCCTCGATCGCCTCGAGGTCGAGGTGGTTCGTCGGCTCGTCGAGCACCAGGCAGTTGACGCCGTTCGCCGAGAGCAGCGCGAGGGAGGCGCGCGTGCGCTCGCCCGGCGAGAGCGTCCGCGCGGGGCGCACGACATCGTCCGCGCCGAGCGCGAACTTCGCGAGCAACGTGCGGGCATCCGTCGAGTCGAGCGACGTGGCCGCGCAGAACACGGCCAGCAGCGACTCGTGCGAGTCGAACGTGACGCGGCCCTGGTCGAGCTCGCCGACTCGCACAGAGGTACCTATGCGCCGGTCGCCCCGCACGAGCGGCACCTCGCCGAGCAGCGCGCGCAGCAGCGTCGTCTTGCCGGCGCCGTTCGGCCCGACGATTGCGAGCCGGTCGCCCCAGCGCAGGTCGACATCGACGGGGCCGAGCCGGAAGGCGCCGACCTCGACGACCGCGCCCCGGAGCTGCGCGACGACGTCGCCCGCGCGCGTGCCGCTCGGGAGCGCGAGCTGCAGGCGCCACGGCTGCCACGGCTTGTCGACCGGGTCGATCCGCTCGAGCCGCTTCTCGGCCTGCCGCACCTTCGTCATCAGCGCGTGCGTCCCGCGCCGGTCGGCCATCGCGCCGCCGACGCGCGCCTGCTCGCGCCGCACGTGCAGGAGACCCTCGAAGCGGCCCTTCTCCTCGGTGTAGTGCGCGAACGCGCGCTCGTGCTGCTCGCGCGCGAGGCGGCGCGCGTGCTCGTAGTCGCTCCACGTGCCGGCGTACTCGTGCACGCGGCGCGTCTCCGCCTCGATCTCGACCACGCGCGTCACCGTGCGGTCGAGGAACGCGCGGTCGTGGGAGACGAGCACGACGCCCGCCTCGAGCTCGTCGAGGAACCGCTCGAGCCGGTCGAGCCCGGCGAAGTCGAGGTTGTTCGTCGGCTCGTCGAGGAGGAAGACGTCGAAGCGCGCGAGCAGGATCGCCGCGAGCGCGGCGCGCGCCGCCTCGCCGCCGGACATCGAAGCGACCTCGTCGTCGAGCCGCTCGACGAGGCCGACGTCGGCCGCGACGGCGCGCGCGCGGCCGGCGAAGTCGTCGCCGCCGAGCGCGAGGAAGCGGTCGAGCGCGTGCGTGTACTCCCCGGCCAGCTCCGGCTCGTCGTGGAGGCGCTCGGCGAGCGCGTCCATCTCGGCCTCCGCCGCGCCGACGCCGGTCCGCCGGGCGAGGTAGGCGGCGAGGGTCTCGCCCGCGCGGGCGTCCGGCTCCTGCGGCAGGTAGCCCACCGCGCCGGCGCGCGTGAGCGAGCCGCCGTCCGGCTCGTCGAGGCCCGCGAGCATCCGGAGCAGGGTGGACTTGCCGATCCCGTTCGGGCCGACGATGCCGACACGGTCGCGCGGCCCGACGCGCAGGGACACGCGGTCGAGCGCCGTGACGGCGCCGTAGCTCTTCGAGATGTCGTGTGCCGCAAGCGAGCCCGGCACGGGCGGTCCTCCTTCCGGATCGAGGCGAGGGGGGTCGAGGTATCCGGCTAGAGAACCCGCATGAGGTGGGCCCTGAGGCCCAGACGGATCATAGCTTCGGCTATGCTGGCCGCCGCTCATGGCCGTCCCGAAGAGGAAAACGTCCAAGTCGAGGCGCGACAAGCGCCGCGCGACGCACGCGATCGCGGCGCCGCGCGTGAACAGCTGCCCGCAGTGCGGCTCGCCGAAGCTCCCGCACCGCGTCTGCCCGACCTGCGGCACCTACAAGGGCCGCGAGGTCGAGCCGCTCCGTCTCGACGCGCCGTAGCGTGGCCCGCGTCGCGATCGACGCGCTGGGCGGAGACAGGGCTCCCGAGGAGGTCGTCGCAGGCGCGCTCGCCGCTGCGGGCGAAGGCATCGCGGTCACGCTGTACGGCCCCGCCGGGCTCGACACACACGGGTTGCCCCTCGTCGAGGCGCCCGACGTCATCGACATGGCCGAGAAGCCGGCCGAGGCCGTGCGCGCCAAGCCGGACTCGAGCCTCGTCGCCGCCGTCCGCGCCGTGTCCGACGGGAACGCAGACGCGGTCGTCTCGGCCGGGAACACGGGCGCGATGCTCGCGGCCGGCCTCGTCCACCTGAGACGGATCCCCGGCGTCATGCGGCCGGCGATCGCCGTGCCGATCCCCGCGCGTTACGGGCCCTCCGTGCTCCTCGACGCGGGCGCGAACGCCGACGCGCGTGCGGAGCACCTCGTCCAGTTCGCGCACATGGGCGCGATCTTCAGCCACGAGATCCTCGGCGTGCCCGACCCCGACGTGCGCCTGCTCTCGATCGGCGAGGAGGACGAGAAGGGGAACACGCTCACGCTCGACGCGCATTCGCTGCTGCGGGCGAGCGGGCTCAACTTCGGCGGCAACGCGGAGAGCCGCGACCTCCTGCGCGGCGCCGCGGACGTGATCGTGACGGACGGCTTCACGGGCAACATCGCGCTCAAGCTGCTCGAGGGGACGATCAAGGAGCTGCTCGACGCGCTGCGCGAGGAGATCACCGCGACGGCGACGGGGAAGGTCGGCGGGCTGCTCATCCGTCCCGCCGCGCGGCGCCTGCGGACGCGCCTCGACCCCGACACGTACGGGGGCGCGTACCTGCTGGGGCTGAAGGGCCTCGCCGTGATAGCGCACGGCAACTCGGGCCGCCGGGCGATCTGCAACGCGATCCGGCTGGCCGCGCGCGGCGTGGAGCACCGGATCGTCGATCGGCTCGCCGAGAGGCTGGCCGAACGCGTCCGTGTATGATCGGCGCGCTTCAGAGCCCCCCGGAATCCGAACCAACGAGGTGTCATGGCAGCGTCGCGTGAAGAGGTCTTCGAGCGGGTCAAGGAAGTCCTGACCGAGCAGCTCGGCGTCGAGGAGAGCGAGATCACGGATGAGGCTTCCTTCCAGGAGGACCTCGACGCGGACTCCCTCGACCTCGTCGAGCTGATCATGGAGCTCGAGGATCAGTTCGGGATCAAGATCTCGGACGAGGACGCGCAGAAGATCCAGACGGTCGGGCAGGCAGTCGACTACGTCGCCGCGCACCAGTAAGAGCCTCGCAGAGCTGATCGTCGCGCTCCCGCCCGAGCGCGCTTCCGCCGTCTTCACGCACTCCGCGTGGGCTGCGGACCGGACCGCCTCGTACGAGCGGCTCGAGTTCCTGGGCGACTCCGTGCTCGAGCTCGCGATCGCGCGTGCGCTGTACGACCGCTTCCCGGACTTCAGCGAGGGGCGGATGGCGAAGATCCGCTCGCATGTCGTCTCACGCGCGAGCTGCGCGGTCGTGTCGCGCGCGCTCGACCTCGGCGAGCGGCTGCGCGACAACGCGTCCGGGCTCCCCGACGAGGAGATCGCGCGCCTCGTCCGGAACCGCAACGTGCTCGCCGCGGTGCTCGAGGCCGCCCTCGCGGCGCTCTACCTCGAGCACGGGTTCGAGCCGATCGAGCGCGCGATCGTCGAGGTGTTCGAGCCGCGGATCGAGTACGCGCTCACCCACCACGTCGACTACAAGACCGAGCTGCAGGAGACGCTCGCACGCAGCGGCCGCGCGGTCAGCTACTCCGTGGTCGACGTCGAGGGGCCGCCGCACGACCGAACCTTCACCGCAGCCGCCGTCCTCGACGGCGTCGAGCTCGGCGCCGGCAAGGGCCGCTCGAAGAAGGACGCCGAGCAGTACGCGGCCAAGGAGGCGCTCGAGAAGCTCAGCGGAGAAGACGCCGGTACAGCTCCTGCGTCGGCTGCGACGGGCTGATCCCGAGCTCGTCCCGCAGCCGCGCGCGCAGCTCCTCGTAGGCGACGAGGGCCTCGGCGCAGTTCCCCTCGCGCTCGAGCGCCTCCATCAGGATGCGCCAGCCGGACTCGCGGTACGGCTCGCGCCTCACGAGCTCGCGACCTGTCCGGACCGCCGCGCCGAGCTCCGTGCCGCCGGCGCCCAGCGTCGACCCGGCGTACGCCTCGAGCGCGCGCCCGTGCAGATCGGCGAGCCGTCCCCGGGCCTCCTCGAGCCACGGCGCGTCGTCGCCCGGGAGCAGCGGACGCGCGGACACGAACATCGCGACCTGCGACGGGCCCCACGCGCGGTGGGGGTCGCCCTGCGCGAGCGCGGACTCGGCCCGGTGGAGCGCGTCCGTCGCGGCCTCGACG
>JBKPLI010000112.1:0-9602 GCA_046731555.1 Actinomycetota bacterium
GTGCACGAGGGAGCGCCGCCGGTCGCGGCGGCCGAGCCGTCGACGCCCGCGGCCGACGCGAACGCCGACCGTCCCGCCGGGCCGGTCGCGCCCGAGCGGTTCGGCGTGCTGCAGTCGCTCCTCGCGTACCTGCTCGCCGCCTGCGGCGAGGAGAAGGAGGCGACGATTCCGGCGCACGAGCTCGTCGCGCGGTTCTCCATCCCGCCGGAGGCGCTCGAGGAGCACCTGTCGCTGCTCAACCTCGTGAACTTCGGCGGCGGGTGCTACGCGGTCTACGCCGAGCTGCAGGGCGACGAGGTGCACGTCGACAAGGAGCTCTTCGGCGACACGTTCCGGCGGCCGCCGCGGTTGACGCCGCTCGAGGCGCGCGCGATCCGGCTCGCGCTCGAGTTCGTCGGCCCGATGGTCGCGGCCGAGGCGCACAACCCGCTCGACAACGTGCGCCGCAAGCTCGAGGAGACCTTCGGCCAGTTCGAGCTGTCGCAGACGCCGGCGCCGCACGTCGGCGCCGAGGAGGACCTCGTCGCGACGCTCACACGCGCGATCGAGACGCACCGCCTCGTCGAGATCGAGTACCTGAAGCCCGAGGCGAGCGAGGTTCGCTCGCGCACGGTCGAGCCGTACGCGATCGAGCGCAAGCTGCCGCACTGGTACGTGCACACGTGGGACACCGAGAGCGACGCGGCGCGCAGCTTCCGGCTCGACCGCATGCGCAAGGCGAAGGTGCTGCGCAAGGGATTCAAGCCGCGCGAGGGGTTCGACCCGAGCGAGTTCGGCGACGCGACGACCGCGCGCATCTGGTACTCGCCCGAGGTCGCGCGCTGGGAGGTCGAGAAGGGTGCGCTCCCCCTCGTCGACGGCGCCGCCCTCGGGGTGCGCTCGGTCGGCAGCACCGACTGGCTCGTCGGCGAGGTCGTCTCGTACCGCGGCGAGGCCGTGCTGCTCGAGCCGACCGAGCTGCGGGCGCGCGTCGCGCAGCGTGCGCGCGAGCTCGAGCGCGAGCTGCGGCGAACGGCGGCAAAGGCATGAGCGTCGAGGACGCACGAGCGAGACGGCTCGCCGAGAACGAGGCGCTCGTGCGCGAGGTGAACGAGCGCGTCGGCGACGTCGCCGCGTCCTGGTACGACGCCGACGAGAAGGTCTCGTTCGTCTGCGAGTGCTCCCTGGAGGACTGCGGAGAGCGGATCCACCTCACGCTCGGCGAGTACGAGCGCGTGCGCAGCTCGCCGGCGTGGTTCGCGCTCGTGCCGGAGCACATCCTCCCCGAGATCGAGCGGCCGGTCGCGACGATCGGCGAGACGCTCGTCGTCGAGAAGCTCGGCCCCGGCCGCGAGGTCGCGGAGGAGACCGCGCCCTAGACCGAGGCCCGTCCGCGGATGCGGGCGAGCGCCCACTCCGCGTGCTCGGCGAGCAGCTCGTCGTCGCCCTCGGCGTAGCGCTCGAGCACCGCGGCGTGCTCCGAGCCGCCGGCGTTGCCGAGCGCGACGAGCGCGTTGCGGCGCAGCCAGCGCGCGTCGTTCCCGGGAACGTAGAGCCGGTCGTACTCGTCGACGAGCGCGCGCCCGTCGCGCTCGAGCCACTCGACGAGGTCGACGTGCGCCGCGGGCGGCGGCGCGAGCTCGCCGCGCCGCTTCTCGACGCCGCGGTTCCACGGGCACACGTCCTGGCAGATGTCGCACCCGTAGACGCGCGCGCCGAGCGGCTCACGGTGGTCGAGCGGGATCGGCTCGGGCGCCTGCGTCGACCAGGACAGGCACCGCGTCGCATCGACGACGCCCGGCTCGTCGAGCGCGCCGGTCGGGCACGCGTCGATGCAGAGGCGGCATTCGCCGCAGTCGGTGTCGAGCCGCGGCGTCGGCGCGAGCTCGGCGGTCGTGACGAGCGTCCCGAGGACGACCCACGAGCCGTGCCGCCGCGTAATCAGCATCGTGTTCTTGCCGTAGAAGCCGACGCCCGAGCGAGCGGCCGCCTCGCGGTCGACGTGCTGGTTCGCGTCGACGAGCACGCGGTACTCGCCGCCGATCTCCCGCCCGAGCGCATCGAGGCGCTCGCGCAGCTCCGCGTAGCGGTCCGTCCATGTGTAGCGGGCGAGCCGCGCCTGGCCCGGCGCAAGCTCGGGCTCGGGCTCCCAGTAGCAGAGCGCCGCGGAGACGACGGAGCGCGCGCCCTCGAGGAGCCGCTCCGGATGGCAAGAGACCTCGGGCCGCGCCGTCGTGAACTTCATGTGCGCAAACAGCCCGCGCGCGCGTCGCTCACGGATGTGCCGCTCCGTCTCCTCGTACGCCTCGGCCCGCGCGACGCCGACGGCGTCGAGGCCAAGCCCCAGCCCGCGGCGAACGACGTCCTTGGTCGTCACGGACGCATTGTGCCGCCGCCTCACTTCCTCGCGAGCAGCATCAGGGTGAGGCCGAAAGCGAGGAGCGTGACCAGCTGCGTGACGACTAAGCCGGCGAGCACGCGCGTGCGCCGCCGTTCGCGGGCGTACGCGCGAGCTTCCTCGCGCGCCCGCTGGTGGGCGATCGCCGCACGCCATTCGAGGATCGCGGGCGCGAGCACGTCGTGGAAGATCTCGAAGCGTTCCGCGCCGCCGTCCGGCGACGCCACCGCACGCACGATGCGCCACCGCGCAAGCTCCTCGAGGACGGCGGTCACGACAGCGAGATCGAGTCCCTCCACCGCGGAGAGGTCTTCCGCGAACAACGCGATCTTCGTGCCCGAGGGGGTCACGAGCCTTCCGAGGATCCGTGCCACGGCGTCCCGCTGCTCCTCATCGAAGCCGGCGAGCGCGTTCTGGAGGTGACCGCGGACGATGTGCTCGGCACCACCGAGACGGTGGAGCGTCTCGAGGCGAATCACGTGGGAGCCGCTCGCGCGCTCCTCCTCCCAGAGGCGTTCCATCACGAGCTGGAGAAACGGGGTCTCGACCGCGAGTTCTCTGTTGCCGGCGTCCGCCGCCACGCCGGTGTCGCTACGCCCGAGTACGACCGACCCTCGACCGACCTGCGCCAGCACCTCGTCCACCAACACGTCCTCGACGTCCACCACGGTCTTCTCTCGCCCACGAAGCTCCGCAGCCCGCGCGAGAGGACCGCGAATGGCTTCCGCGGCCGCGTGGCGGTCGAGGTGCTCGATCCGGATGGTGTTCGCGAAGATGCGCGGAACCTCGCCCTCGAGCCGGTCGAGCAGCGTGAACGCGTCCTCCCTGAGCGAGACGATGACGTTCGCGCGAACGTCACGACGGTTCAACACACGCGCGAGCTCGTGCGAAAACCCTCTCCTGCCGTCGTCGTCCGGCTGATACAGGAAGTACTCCTCGAACTGATCGAGGATGAGCAGGAGGTCCGTCCAGCGCGGTTGGCGAAGGCCGGTCTCGCGCTCGACCCGCCCCGCGAGCTCGCGCAGCCGCTCGTCCCACTCTGCGAAGAACGTGTCCAGGTGCGGGCCGGAAGGGACGGGCTCGGGCGCGAGCTTGCCGAGGGTCTCCGCGACCGTCGCCGCGACCGTCTCGCCGAGCGCGACGACGGGGTCGTCGTGCCAGGTACGGAAGACGACCACGATCGATTCGGGAACCCGTCCTGCCGCGATGTCGCGCGCGGCCGCCCGGCGCAGGTCGTGTGCCACTCCCGCGAGGAGCACAGAGCTCTTGCCGACACCGCTCGGCCCGTACACGACCGTCAGCCGCGAGGCGATGAGGTTCGTCGCGACGATCCGCCGCTCCTGCTCGCGCCCGAAGAAGAACGCCGCCTCGTCCTCGGTGAACGGCGTCAGGCCGACGTACGGATTCGCGCGAAGCGTCCCACGGACGCCGGCGGCCCGAACCTCGTCACGCATCGAGGCCCCTCGATTGGATCGCCTCGGCGACGTGTGCCGCGAGCTCGCTCACGAAGTGCTCCAGCGACACGCCGTACACCTCGACCTGTCTGTTTCGCCACTCGGGCAGCTCGACGGGATCGAGCTCCTCCCGGATCGCCCACGACGTGTAGGCGATCGGCTGCTCGCCCCAGATCCGGTGCACGAACACGCGCTGGTTCCAGTCGGCCAGGCTGTACCCGAGAAACAGCAGGCAGCTTCGCCGCAGCCGCGCGACGACGATCGGCGGCAGCAGCTGGGTAACGTCGGCTCTCGCGAAGTAGTCGATGTAGTGATCCTCGGTGACGACGAAGCTGTCGCGCTCGACGTCGTCGCGGGCAACCGAGCCGTTGAGTTTCAGGATGATCGTTCTGTCGTCCGAGAGCTCGGTGTACCGGTTCGGGCTGGTGATCCGCCGCGGCTCGCCCCAGTGCGGGACGTGCCAGAGCCTCCCGCGCTCCTCCATGGGATCGGCGACGTACGAGACGACGTCGTACGGTTCGCCGGCCTCGGCGAACGCCCGCTCGAGCGCGTCGTCGTAGCTCGTCGTGATCAGGAGGGGATGCCGCTCCCGGCCCAGCTCGCGAAACCGGCTCGGCAGGTCCGCGAAGAACCTGTGCACGCGCGTCGGCGGATAGTCGCCGTCGAAGATGTTACGAAGCTCGCGGTAGAGCGGGTAGTACCCGTCGGTCACTGCCACGTACTGCGCGACTCTCAGGAGGTCCCTCGAGCGTTCCGCGGGGTAGAAGAATGCGCTCGCCAGGTGCTCGGCGAGCTCGGCACCCGTCGGCGGGAACAGTCCCCGCTGCCAGCCGACCCCAGGTGGCCGCGCGTACGCGGCGAGACCAGCGCCGAGGAACGGCACCACCGACCCATCCGTGAGCTCGCGGACGATCGCGCGGTAGGTCCGCTCCGTCGGCGGGGCCAAGGACTCGGCTGGCGCCCGCCGGACGGGCCGTCGCTCGAGCTCGACGGTGTCGCGTGCCGACAGCCGGCTGCGCACGAACGACTCCAGGTGCTGCGCTGCGCGCGCGGGCGCGTCGCCGGCGACGCGCGAGCGCGACAGGCGAACGAGCGCCATCTCGGCGGCGGCTGCCAGATCGGTGTCGTGGAGGAGCGGCGCCAGGATGTCTGCCGCCTCCGCCGCGCCCGACTCCCCGAGGAGCTGGACCGCCCGGGAAGCTACGGCGGGCCGGTCGAGTGCCGCCCGGAGGATCGCGAGCGCCTCCGGCGACGCCACTCCGGCGACTAGCTCTACGGCTCCCTCCTCGTCGCCTTCCGCGACGGCGTCGCGAAGGATCTGCCACACCGATGCGCCCGACGCCTCCGCACGCCGGAGCACCCGCGCCGCGTCGAACCCGGTGAGTCCGTGGCGCACGGCCGACCGGAGCACGATCGCGCCGTGCTCGGAGCTCAGCGTGAGATCGTCGAGCGCCCCGCGCACGTCCTCGAGCTCCGCCTCTTCGAGTAGGCGGCGCTCGGCCGCCGCCTTCGCGACTGCGCGGCGCGGCCGAACGAGACCGAGGTTCCGACGCAGTGTCTCGACGCGCTTCGGTTCGGCGAGGTAGTCGTGGACGAGCTCGACGAAGTGCGTCGTGCCGCGCGGGACGATGTTGACGAGCCCCGAGCCCTCAAGCTCGCGGAGCAGCTCCATGAGCCTCTCTTCCTCGGTCCCGAGGACGCTCGCAAGGTCCGTAACGCCCCGGACAGCCTTCGTCCCGCGTTCCGTCGTCAACTCGGGGAGCAAGCGCGACACGAGGTCGACCTCGGCTTTGCCGTCGAGCTTGCCGAGCTCCTCGACAAGCCGGTCCTCGAGAATCGAAGCCGTTCCTCCAAGCTCGCGATACGTTCTCAGGGACAGCGGCGTGCCGCCCTCGCGCCAGATCGTGTCGCACACGATCTGAAGCTGCGCCGGCTCGATCGGCGTCTCCGGACTGACGCCGAGGTCGGTGACGCCGATCTCGGCCAGATCCTTCAAGAGCTCGGTCGTCAGCTCGGCGTCGATGTCTCCGCCGACCGGACCGCTGATCGCCGCCTGCGCCTGCTCCGGCGTGAACCACCGCAGGCGCAAGCTCGACTCCGCGTGGAAGATCTCCGGAATCTCGTCGCGGAAGATGTCCATCTCGGCGAGGAACTCCTCCCGCATCGAGAAGACGAGGTGCACGCCGGACCCGCGGTCCTTGTATAGCCGCGCCGCCTCTGAGACGAATGCACGTGCGATCGGAGGAGCCGCGCGCGCCGAGTTCAGGAAGAACTCTTCGAACTGGTCGAAGAAGAGGACGAGCCGCACGCGCGGCTCGGGCCTCACAACGTCGTCTTCGAACGCCTCCGCGAGCTCGCGAACGTCCGGAGGAACGAGATCGCGGGCGAGCGTCGTCAGCGCCTCCGCGAACGTCAGGTCGTGTCGCAGGGACGCGACGATGCGCGGGTCGACGCCCGTCCGGGTATGACGCGCGGCCGCTTCACGCGCAAGCTCGTCACGGATGACGTCGCGCGCCGACTGGACTGGATCCTCGGAAACCCGGATGAAGAAGGTGACGCACCCGCGGTCGTGCAGCAGCGGCCGCACGCCGGCGTTGATCAGCGACGTCTTGCCCGTCCCGGTCTTGGCGAACAGGACGACGAGCCGCGTCGTGACGATGTCTGCGAGCAGGACCTTGATCTCGGCTTCGCGGCCGAAGAATCGCTCGTGGTCCTCCGGCTCGAACGGATCGAGGAACTTGTACGGCGAGGGCTCAGCCGTCGCCATCGGAGAGACCGAACTTGTCGCGCAAACCATCGGCGAACACGCCGAGGTCGTAGTCGAAGATCCTCACGGCCTTCTGGCGCCAGAACTCCGCCCACATGGGCGTCGGGTCGTACTGGATCGCGTAGGACATTCGAAGCTGATCGCGCTCCTGCCCTTCGATCAACGCCTTGTAGATCGTGCGGAAGTCCCAGTCCTCGAGGCTGTAGCCGAGCAGGAGCAGGCTGCTGTCGACGATCATCTGCGAGAGAAGCCGCGGCATGCCGCGGCCGGCGCTCGAGCTCATCGTCGTCATGAAGTCGACGTAGTCGTCTTCCGACAGGACGAGTCCGGACGCGTCGTCGCCGAACGTCCCGTGCATCTTGTAGACGATCGCGGGCTCACCCGGCTCACCATCGGCCGCGACCTTCCTCGGCGTCAGGTTCTCGGGGAGCACCCGCTGGAGCGTGTCGTTCCACTCCGCACTCTCGTCCGAGTCGAATCCGGTTCGCCGCTGCGGAATCACGATCGGCTTCGGTTGTCCCTCGACCTCGTACGCCTTCTCCATCAGCCGGTCGTAGTTCGTCGTGATGATCAGCCGCAGCGGCAGCCGCGCGAGCGTGCGGAGCAGGAGCGAGGGCGGAACGTCGTCGTCGACGAGAATCGCCTTGACGAGACCCACAACCCCGGCTTTCTGGATCTGCGCCTCGGCGTGGAGCGCGACGCGAGGCAGGTCGTACAACCTGAGCCTGAAGAGGTCGCGATAGTCGCGCGCGATGTCCTGCCGCTGTTGCTCGTCCTGCACGAGTGCGAGCAGCGCGTCCATGACGCCCTTGAGAGCGCCGTCGACGTCGACGAGCTCTTCGAGCCTCCGGTCAGTGGCGCCGCCGACGAAGCTGGCGCTGAGACGGCTAGCAACCTCCCCGCCGAGCGGCAGTCCCGAGTACTCGGGCCGGCCGGGCGTCTTCTCCGGATCGACCTTCGCGTTGACGCCCGCGCCGAGGAATGCGACACAGTGGCCGCTCGCGATCTGATTCGCGATGTCGTTCCAGACGATCGGCGGAATAGCCTTGGATGCCATCAGAATCCTCGGAGCGGCGGTTGTCTGCTCTCCGGACAAGTTTCCGCCACCGCGGCCGCTGTCGCTAGGGGCAGGCGAGTAGGATCGACGGCCCGTGAAGGCAGTTCGCATCCACGAGGACGGCGGGCCGGAGGTGCTGCGCTACGAGGACGCGCCCGAGCCCGAGCCCGGTGAGGGCGACGTGCTCGTCGAGCTGCGCGCCGCGTCGCTGAACCACCTCGACGTGTGGGTGCGCAAGGGCCTCCCGTCAGTCCCGAAGCCGCGCATCCTCGGCGCCGACGGCGCCGGCGTGATCGCCGGCACGGACGAGCGCGTCGTCATCAACCCCGGCATCGAGCACGGCGGGCGCATCTCCGTCGTCGGCGAGCACATGAACGGCACACACGCCGAGCTGATCGCCGTGCCGCGCGAGTACGTCCACCCCATCCCCGGCGACCTCACATTCGAGGAGGCCGCGGCGTTCCCGCTCGTGTTCGAGACCGCGTACCGCATGCTCGTCACCCGCGCGAACCTGCAGGCGGGCGAGTGGGTGCTCGTGTGGGGCATCGGCGGCGGCGTCGCCACCGCGGCCATGGCGATCGCGAAGGCGCTCGGCGCGCACGTGATCGCGACCTCGTCGAGCGACGCGAAGCTCGCCCGCGCACGCGAGCTCGGCGCCGACGAGACCGTCAACCATGAGTCCGAGGACGTGCCTGCGCGCGTGCGCGAGACCACCGGCGGCGGCGCGCACGTCGTCGTCGAGCACGTCGGCGAGGCGACATGGTCGCGCTCCCTCAACTCGGCACGCCAGGAGGGACGCATCGTCGTCTGCGGCGCGACCTCCGGGCCGAACCCGCCCGCTGCGCTGCACCGCGTGTGGTGGAAGCAGCTCGCGATCCTCGGCTCGACGATGGGGACGCGCGCCGACTTCCAGGGCGCCTACGACCTGATCGCCGCCGGCAAGGCGCGGCCGGTCGTGGACGAGGTGTTCCCGCTCGCCGAGGCGCGCGCGGCGCACGAGCGGCTCGAGGCCGGCGAGCAGCTCGGCAAGATCGTGCTGCGGATCCCCGGCTAGAGCCGGGCCGCGACGACGCGCGCCGCTGTGCGGAGCCGCTGCCACGGCGTGCCTCCCGCGAATGCGACGCGCAGCGCCCGCCGCGACAGCGACGGGTCGCGCCGCACGCAGGCCAGCAGCAGCTCGAGCACCGCGCCGTCGACGCGGTCCGCGCCGCTGACGGACAGCCCGAGCGCGTCGAGCGCCTCCGCGTAGTCGCCGACGAGGAACCGCACGCGCGCGATGTCGGCCGCGTACGCGGCGGGGAACGGCCAGTCCTCCGTCCAGCCCTCGTTCAGCTCGGCGAGCGCCGCGTCGGCGCTGCGCTCGACCGCGAGCGCGAACGCGAGCGCGCGGTGCCCCTCGTAGCCGGGGTCGCCGTCGCCCGCGACGAGGCTCAGTCCCACGCCGCGCAGCCGCTCGGCGTCGCCCGCGAGCGCGAGCCGCCACGCCTCGTCGCCGTAGACGCGGCTCACCGCGCGACCTCCGCGAGGTACCGCCGCACCTCGCGCGGCGAGCGGAGGCGCACGAGCCGCACGTGAGGATGCTCGGCAACCCACGCGGGCAGCTCGTGCCGCTGCGCGCCGTGCTGCCGCCACGCCCACTCGAAGAGGTTCGGGCGCTCCGTGAACAGGAAGCGGAACTGCTCGCGGTTGCCGTTCCACAGGACCTCGCGCGTGACCATCCGCGAGAACGTGCGCCAGGCGAGTCGCGGGAGCCATACGCGCACCGGCAGGTCGAGCCACACGAGCGTGTCCGCGCGCGCGATCACGGCGTCGCCGAGCTTGCTGCGGTAGTTGCCGTCGATCACCCACGCGTCGCGCTCGACGCACGGCCGCACGCGCTCTTGCAGCTCCGCGGGCGTCGCCTCGGTCCAGTTCGGGCCGTGGTGCAGCGCGTCCAGCTCGACGTAC
>JBKPLI010000113.1:0-25067 GCA_046731555.1 Actinomycetota bacterium
CGTCGCCGGTCGAGATCGAGTGCGCCGCGGGCAGCGCGCCGTCGTCGCGCTGCGTGCGGAGCGCGACCGCGACGTTCGTCCGCGCGCTCTCCTCTCGCCCGGCGCGGAGCATGAAGAGCGCCGCGTCGCCGAGCGTCCGCGCATGCGCGCGGTCGTGGTCCGGATGCCAGCCCCACGTCCAGCCGCGATCGTGCGTCCACTGCGGCCAGTACGTGCCGCCCGGAGTGAGGTTCGCCGAGATCGCGTCGAGCACGGATTCGGCGGCGCGGGTGTATTCGCGGTTGCCCACGCGGCGGCCGTGGCGCGCGAGCGCGTAGGCGTACGGCGCGCCGCTCACCCACGAGACGTGCATGTGGTCGCGCTCGTCGCGGCCGTCGAAGGTGCGCGTCTCGATCAACCGCGGCGGGTCGTCCTTGTAGTGCCAGCGGTAGAGGCCGTGCGCAGCGAGCGCCGCGGCATCCTCGACCGACACCCAGGCCGGATCCTCGAACTGTGCGTCCGGTCTTGGCAGGGAGTCGGCCTCGTCGAAGTCGAGCCGCACGCTCTCCCCGGGGCGCCAGGTGTACGTCCGCACGTCCGGCGGCTGCGCCGTCTCGGAGCCGTCGTAGCGCAGCGGCTCCTCGCGGAACGGGAAGTCGAGCCACACGGTCGGCGCGCCGTCGCGGTAGGCGAAGCCGACTCCCGACGGCCCGAGCGGGCCGGTCTCCGTCGTGACGAGGCCGCCGCCGCGTGCGAACACCGCCGGCGTGGCGCACCGGTCGGCGCGGAAGGACCACGAGTCGCTCTCCATGCGGCCGACGTCGACGTGCCCCGGCGTGAAGCGCGGGAAGATCCGCGTGCAGCTCCCCGGCCGGTTCTCGCCGTAGAAGACGCCGGGCACGAGCCACTCCGGGTCGTCCGTCGGCGGCAAACGCCGCTCGACGCGGATGCCGGCCTCGACGGGCGCCGCGCCGGTGTACGTCACGCTTCGCCCGTCGAAGGCGAACCCGTCGACCTGCGTGCCGTCGGGTGCGAGCGCGCTACACCGCAGCATTCCAGCCCTCGATGCGGAGCGGTCCGTCGCCCTCGACCTCGATCGCGCGTTCCTCGCCCGGCAGCAGATCGAGCACGTTGTCGGAGAAGCGGATCCACCCCGGCGCGTCGTACGGCCGCGAGTCCTCGAGGACGACGCCGACCGCCGTAACGGCGCCGTCGTTGCGCAGCACGCCGCCGTCGAAGCCGAGCGTCGTCCGCGGGAGGTCGAGCAGCGGCGCGAGGTCGTGCGTGCGCGTCATCGCGTAGCGGTTGCCGCCCACGTCGAGCAGGAACACGTCGTGCGCGAACGCGTCGAGCGGTGCGGCGAGCTCGCCGCCGTCCGCCTCCGCGACGACCGTGCCGTCGAGGTCCACGAACCGCGCCGGCGCGTCGACGACCGCGCGCGCCTCCCGCTCGCCGCCCCAGGCGCACGTTGCGAACCGCGCGCTCCCGCGCGTGCGCGCGTACGCGCGCGCGACACCCCAGTACGCCGGCTTCGGGTCGCCGGAGTGGTCGACGGAGCAGGTGCACCACGCGTTGGGGAACGACTCGTTCAGCTGCCACGGGATCGTCCCGGCGCCGCGACGCAGCGTCGCCTCGACCGCGTAGCGCAGCCCCTCGTACTGCAGCCACTGGCTGGCGCGGCGCATCGTCTCGACGGCCTCGATCCGCCCGCCGAACGCCTCCTGCACGAGCGGCGCGTTGTTCCACCACGCGCCGAGGTGCTCGTACACCGGGTTCGTGCGGTCGGCCGGCCAGCGGTGCTCGGGCGCCACGAGCGCCTCGAGCGCCCGCCGGTTCGTCATCCCCTCGACGCCGAACTCGCTGTGCAGCTCGCACGTGCGCGCGTCGTAGTCGGCGTAGTGCTCGCGCAGCCCCTGGTGCTCCCACGGCCCGTGCTCGTCCGTCCCGAACGGCGACGTGGGGAGCCACGCGCGGCCGGGATCGAGCTCGCGGACGACGCGCCGCAGCGCCGCGATCGCGGGCGTCGAGTCGTCGGCGTCGAGCTCGTTGCCGCCGCACCAGATCGCGAGCGACGGATGATGCGCGAGCCGCGGCACGATGACGCGCGCCTCGCGGTCCAGCAGCTCGACGAAGGCCGGATCGTCGGACGGCCTGCTCTCCATCCCGGAGCTCGACTGCGAGAACTCCTGCCACACGAGCAGGCCGAGGCGGTCGCAGTGCGCATAGAACTCCTCGGTCTCGATCAGGCCGCCGCCCCAGACGCGCAGGAGGTTCGCGCCCGACCGAGCCGCGAGCGAGAGCACGTGCGCGAGCTTCTCCGGCCGCGGCACGCCGTAGAGCGCGTCGAGCGGCACCCAGTTCCAGCCGCGGATCGCCGTCGTCACACCGTTCACGACGAGCTTGTAGTCGTCGCGCAGCTCGACCGTGCGGAAGCCGACCGTCACGTCGCGTCCGCCGACGCGCACGTCGTAGAGGCGCTGCTCGCCCAGGCCGTTCGGCCACCAGAGCTCGGGCGACTCGACGCGAACCTCGTCGCCGCCGCACGCGACGACGCCGACGCCGTCCTCGACCCGGACGGACACCGGCGGCGTGTCGGCCTCGACGACGCGCACCGGCCTCCAGATCCCCTGGTGCACCAGGCGCGGGCAGAAGTCCCAGCTGTAGTTCATGCGCGGCTTGTGCACGCGCACCTTGCTCGTGTGGCCGACCTGCGGCTCGCTGTCCGGCGCCGCGTGGACGACGACCGCGAGCAGGCGCTCGCCCTCCGGCACGCGCACACGGAACGGGGTGAACATGCCCACGTGGCGTGCCACCTCCTCGCCGTCCACGAACACGGTCGCCTCGTGGTCGACCCACAGCTCGAGCTCGCACGGCCCCTCGACGCGCGCGCGGTAGATCCACGAGCGCTCGGGCACCCATTCGGCGAGCCGGGAGTTGCGCTCGAAGCGGAGGTCCGGCACCTCCCCCGCGCGCGCGAGGTCGTCGAGCACGCTGCCCGGCACGCGCGCGGGCAGCCAGCCGGGCGCGTCCCACGGCTTCGCGACGTGCCACTCCCATTCGCGGCCGAGGAAGCCGCGCAGCTGCCACTCGGCCTCTAGGACCACTCGAGCAGGTCGACCTCGGTGACGCGGTCGCCGTCGAGCCGGAACGTCTTGATCTCGTGGGCGCCGAAGGCGGCCTCCCACGTGCGGCCGAGCACCTCGAGCGTTGCGCGCGCAGCGCGGCCGGCCGACTCGTACGCGCGCACGACGAGCGCGCCGTCGCCGTCCTCGGCACCCTTCACGACGGTCACGACGACGTCGCCGCCGCCGCCGCCGTCGGACGCGAACGAGCGGCGCGACGGCAGCGGGCCGTCGTGGTAGGTCTCGATCAACGCGTACGCCGGCTGGTTCAGCTCCGCCGCGAGACGGATGACCCCGGCCGCGCGCCAGTCGCCTGTATGTGGGACGAGGCGGACGCGGAAGTCCTGGCGCCCGAGGTCCATGTACTCGAAGTCGCCGTCGGGCTCGAGTTCGCGTGGGTCGTGCCACGCCCACACGGGGCTACGAACGGCGCTGATGCCGATGTCGCCGCCGCGGACGTCGTAGCCGTACTTCGAGTCGTTGATCACCGCGAGCCCGCGACCGCCGCCCGACACGTCGACCCACGACTGACCCGGCTCCTCGTGGCCGTTCGTCGCCCGCTCGATGTGGCCGTACGGCGTCTCGTACGTCGCCGTCCGCGCGTCGATGCTCGTCGGGTAGCGGAGCTTCAGCAGCTTGAGCGGCTCGTGCCAGTCGAGCGCGACGCGCACGTCGACGTGGCGGGCGTCGGCGGAGAGGACGTAGTCCTCGCGCAGCCGCGACGAGCCGTAGCGGCTCTCGACGCGCACGATCGCGCGCACCGGCCCGTTCTCGAGGAGCCGCACCGACTCGACATCGAACTCGCCGAGCTCCTGGTCGTACGCGACGACGTCGTGGCCCCACGTGTCGGAGCGGTCGTCGACGACGACCGCGTGGCGCGCATCGGGCGCGGCGAGGTCGGCACCCGTCGCATGCAGGACGAGCCGCGCGATGCGGCCCGTCTCCGGCGACAGCTCGAGCAGGACGTGCTCGTTCTCGAGCGTCGTGTCCGTCGCGCGCATCGGCGTCGTCTCCTCCGCGCCCTCGTAGACGCGGTACGTGCGGTACCCGAGCGGCGGGACGTCGACGGCGAACGCGAGCCGCGCGCGGTCGCTGCTCATCGTCGTGAGCGGCCTCGTCGTCTGGAACGGCACGCGCGCGTCCTCGTCGTCGACCACGCGCACGCCCGGCTTGCGCATCCACGCGAACTCGAGCTCGACGTCCGTGCGTAACGGCCACGGGTGCGGGTTGAAGACGACGACCGGCCGCATGCCCTCCTCGGCCGGGATCGAGATCTGCCGCGCGATCGACTGCACCGCGCGGTTGAACGCGAGCGACGCGATCGACGACGCGTGCCCGATCTGGTCGCGCGCGTCCACGTAGGCGGCTGCGATCGACGTGCCCGCGAGCGTGTCGTGGAACTGGTTGAAGAGCAGCAGCTTCCAGGCCTCGGTCAGCTCGTCGAGCGGGTACGCCTGCACACGGAGCGCGTCCGCGACGACGCTCCATTTCTCCGCGCGCTGCAGGAGGTTCTCCGCACGGCGGTTCCAGCGCTTGATGCCAGAGTGCGTCGTGTAGCAGCCGGGCGAGTGGTGCTGCAGCTCACCGCGCCACACGGGGATGTCGCCGTTCGAGCGCGCGAGAGCGTCGAAGAACGCGCGCAGCGAGCTGAGCTCGAGCCGCGGGCCGTCGCCCGCCTGGTTCAGGCGCGCGATCGAGTCGAGGTTCGCCTTCGTCGGCCCGCCGCCGTGGTTGCCGACGCCGTAGAACACCGCCAGCTCCGGCTCCTCGGGCGGCAGCGTCGCGAGCGCCTTCTCGAGGTGGTCGCCGAGGTCGTCGCGCGGCGCGCAGTACTCGTGCGGGATGCGGTACGCGAGCACGCGCGAGGCGTCGGGCGACTCCCACCAGAAGTACGGCCCGGGCAGCTCCGCGTTCTCGCGCGGCTGCGGGCGGAGGAAGACGTACGAGTCGACGCGACTCCGGGCGAGGATCTGCGGCAGCGACGCGTTGTGCCCGAACGAGTCGAGGTTCGCACCCGTGGTCGCGACGATGTCGAAGCGGTCGTGGAGGTAGCGCTGCCCGTACAGCGCCTGCCGCACGAACGACTCGCCCGACGGGATGTTGCAGTCCGGCTCGATCCACCAGCCGCCGATCACCTGCCACCTGCCCTCGGCGATCCGCTCGCGGATCTCGGCGAACAACTCCGGGTCGCTCTCCTCGACCCACTCGAAGAAGAGCGACGAGTCGCACGTGAAGACGAAGTCCGGGTACTCGCGCATCCGGTCGATCGCCGACTGGAACGTCGCGCGCACCTCCTGGTAGCCCTCCGGCCACTGCCACAGCCACACCGGGTCGATGTGCGCATTGCCGATCATGTGGACTCTCACGTCCCTGGCCGCCTTTCGCTCCCGCCCGGCGGAGCCGGGCTCCGCGAAAGGCTGACGCCGCGGAACGTGAGAGTCGCGCCACTCACTCCCCCGCCGCCCAGGCGTCGACCTGGTCGAGCAGCACGTGCAGCAGCAGCACGTGCATCTCCTGCACGCGCGCGGTGTCGCGCGACGGGACGACGAACGCGTGGTCGGCGTGGTCGACCGCCGGTGCTCCGTTCCCGCCCGCGAACAGCATCGTCGTCGCGCCCGCGGCGCGCGCGGCGGCGAGGCCGCGGACGACGTTCGGCGAGCGTCCGCTCGTGGTGAACCCGATCGCGACGTCGCCCGTGCGCGCGAAGGCCTCGACCTGCCGCGAGAAGACCTCCGCGTAGTCGAAGTCGTTCGCGATGCATGTCAGCGCCGACGCGTCGACCGAGAGCGACTGCGCCGGCAGCGGTCGGCGCTCGCGCGCGAAGCGGCCGACGAGCTCCTCGGCGAAGTGCTGCGCGTCGGCTGCGCTGCCGCCGTTCCCGAACGTGTAGACGCGGCCGCCGTTCTCGAACGCACGGATGAGGACGCGCGCGGCTTCGTCGACCGCCGGGAGGAGCTCTTCGATGCGGCCGGCGAGTGCGAGGTGCTCCGCGATGGCGTCACGGCCGTCAGGCATGCGAGCGCATGTCTCCCAGCGCGGCGCGGTCGTACACGATCGCCGCGGCGCCGACGACGCCGACGTGGTCGCCGAGCGCGGCCGGGACGATCTCGGCCGCCTGGCCGGCCGGCTTCATCGTGTTCGCGCGCACCTGCTCGCGCACCGGGCCGAGCAGCTGGTCGCCCGAGCGGACGACGCCGCCGCCGAGCACGACGAGCTCGGGCTCGAACAGGTTCACGATCGACGTCAGCCCGCACGCAAGCGCCTCGACCGTCTCGTCCCAGATCGCCACGGCATCCGGGTCGCCTGCGCGCGCAGCTGCGGCGACGTCCTGCGCCGTCGCGAGGTCGAGCCCCGCCTCCCGCGCGCGCTCGGCGATCGACGTCCCGGACACGTACGCCTCGAGGCAGCCGCGCCGGCCGCACCCCCGACACGGCCGGCCGTGCCAGTCGACGGTGACGTGGCCGAGCTCGCCGCCGTTGCCCATCGAGCCCCGGTAGAGCGTGCCGTCGATCACGACGCCGCCGCCGACCCCGGTCGAGAGCGTGAGGTAGACCATGTGGCGCGTCCCCGCGCCGGCGCCCCAGCGGTGCTCGCCCGCCGCGGCGGCGGTCGCGTCGTTCTCGAGCGCCGCGGGCCGCTCGAACTCGCGCTCGGCGAGCGACGTCACCGGCACGTCGTGCCAGCCGGGCAGGTGCGGCGGCGCGATCAGCACGCCGCGCTCCGCGTCGAGCGGCCCGCCGCAGCCGATGCCGATCGCGTGGATGCCGGTCCACGGGACGCCGGACTCGGCGACCGCCTGCCGGCCGAGCTCGAACAGGCGCGCGAGCGTGGCGTCCGGCCCGTCGTTCGCGTTGCTCGGCACGACGGCGAACGAGTGCAGGTGGCCGCTCGCGTCGACGACGCCCGCCGCGAGCTTCGTGCCGCCGACGTCGAGCGCGAGCACGGGCGCGAGCCCGTTCGGCCCTGCGCCGTCGTCGCCGACGACCGGGAGCTTTCCGAGCGAGGTCGCCATCAGCCCTTGCGGCCCGAGGTGGCGATGCCTTCGACGAAGAAGCGCTGGCCAAGGAAGAAGATGATGATCATCGGGATGGTGGCGAGGACCAGGCCCGCCATCACGATCTGGTAGTCGCCCTGGCCGCCGGCCGACGGACCGAAGAGGTCGAGCATGTTCTTCAGGCCGCGCGGCAGCGTGTACTCGCTGTCGTCGTTGAGGTAGATGAGCGGCTTCATCAGCTCGGTCCAGCTGGCCTTGAACTCGAACACGGCCGTCACGATCATGGCCGGCCACGCGAGCGGCGCCGCGATTCGCCAGAACATCGTGAAGAAGCTGTCGCCGTCGATCCGCGCCGCCTCGAACAGCTCGCGCGGGATCCCCAAGAAGAACTGTCGCAACAGGAAGATGTAGAACGCGCTCCCGAAGAGGTTCTGCGCCCACAGCGGGTACTGCGTGCCCGTCAGGTTCAGCTTGTTCCAGATCAGGTAGACGGGGATCATCGTCACCGCCCCAGGCAGCATCATCGTCGCGAGCACGCAGCCGAAGAGCACGTTGCGCAGCGGGAAGCGGAAGTACGCGAAGCCGAACGCGACGAGCGCGCTCGAGATCGTGACCGTCACGGCCGCGAGCACGCCGATGTACAGGCTGTTGAACATCCAGCGCGCGAACGGCGGGTGGTACCCGACGATGTCGGTGCCCGTGAACACGTCGACGTAGTTCCGCCAGTTGAAGTGCCGCGGGATCAGCCTGTTGTCGAAGACCTCCTCGCGCGGCTTCAGCGAGGCGCTGATCGCCCAGAGGAACGGGTAGATGAAGATGATCGTGCAGGCCGTCAGCAGGGCGAGCTTGAGCGCCATGAGGAGCGGGTTGCCCGTCGGGCGCCACCACCGGGTGCGGCCGCCGGTGTCCGTCGCGGGCGGCCCGGGCGGGATGACCGGCACGGCGTCGCCCTGAACGGGCGAGGTCGCCTGCGTGCTCATCTGCGGTCCCCCTCGTAGTAGACGTACCGGCGGCTGACGAGGATCTGCACGACCGTGACGAACATGATGATCAGGAAGAGGATCCACGCGAGCGCCGACGCGTAGCCCATGCGGAAGTACACGAATGCCTCCTGGAAGAGGTAGATCACGTAGAAGAGCGACGCGTCCGTGCCGTACGGCGTGCTCGCGTTGAAGAACGCGGTGTAGACCTGGTCGAAGGTCTGCAGCGCCGAGATCGTGTTGATGATGACGATGAAGAAGAGCGCGGGGCTGATCATCGGGACGGTGACGTCCCAGAAGCGACGCCAGTTCGACGCGCCGTCCATCGCGGATGCCTCGTACAGGTGCACCGGCACGTTCATCAGCGCCGCGAGGAGGATCACGACGCTCGCGCCGACCGCCCAGACGTGGATGATCAGCACGAGGCCGGGCTTGACCCACGTCGGGTCGCTCGTCCAGAACGGGCCGGGGATGTGCACGATCGCAAGGGCGTCGTTCACGAGTCCGAACGAGCCGTTGAACATCAGCAGGTAGAGGATCCCGACCGCGACGGCCGGGGTCATCACCGGGAGGTAGAACGCCGTCCGGAAGAAGCCGGCCGCACGACCGACACGGGCGAGCAGCATCGCGAGGCTGAGCGCCGCGATCACGTGCGCCGGCACGGCCATGATCGTGTAGATGAGCGTCGTCCGGATCGACGTGCGCACCTTCGGGTCGTGGAAGAGCTCCTGGTAGTTCGCCCACCCGACCCCGTGCGTCTTCTGCACGATGCTGTAGTCGGTGAACGACAGCACGAGGCTCGCGATCATCGGCCCGGCGGTGAACACGACGAAGCCGAAGAGCCACGGGCTGATGAACGCGAACGCGGCCCATGTCTCCCGCTCGCGGAACCCGGACGCCCAGCGCCGGGCCCTCGTGCGAGGGCCCGGCGCCGTGATCGAGGCTGTGGCCAAAGCGGCCCGACCTTACGTGACTAGCTGGCCTTCTTGATCGCCTTGGCCGCTTCCTTCTGGGCCTGGTCGAGCGCCTGCTTCGGCGTCTGCTGGCCCGCGAGGACGCGGTTGATGGCGTCGTTCCACGCCGTGGCGAACTCGGCGCTCGCCGGCGACGCGGGGATGTTGAACGAGAAGCGCTGCACCTCGAGCACCTTCTTGACCGCCTGGTCGAAGAACTGGTTGATCGGCGTGTACGTCTGGTCGTAGATCTGCTTGTCGGCCACCGCGTTGCCGGTGGAGAGACCGGTGTACGGCTGGTTCTTCTCCTTGCGGATCTTCGCGCGGTTCTTCGCCGCCGCCATCCACGTCGAGACCGACGTCATCGTCTTCATCCAGGTGCAGGCGGCATCCGGGTGCTTCGCGCCCTTCGGGATCGCCCACGCGGAGCCGGTCTCGTAGTTGAGCGGCTGGCCCTTCTTGTTGCGGAACTGCAGCGCCGTGATGTGGACCTTCGGCGACGTGCTCGCGAGCACGTTGTAGTACCACTGCTCCATCGGCCAGGCGCCGACCTGGTTCTCGGCGACCTGGTTCTTCGAGCCGAAGAAGTCCCACGTGTCGCGGAACGCCTTGAACTTGTCCCAGCCGCCCTGCGCGTTGATCAGGCTGACGGTGTACTGCAGCGCCTGGACCGCGCGCGGGTCGTTCAGGTGCGGCGTGAGGCCGTCCTTGCTGAGGATGTCGACCCCGTTGGCCTTCGCCCAGAGCGGGAAGAACTCGGGGATCTTCGGGTCGAACCCGATCCGGCTGACCTTGCCGCCGTTCGAGTCGTACATCTTCTTCGCGGCCGCGAGGAGCGCCGGCCAGTTCTTCGTGTTCAGCGACGAGATCTTCGTCTTCGTCATGTCGAGCACGTCGTTGTTCACGAGGATCGTGCGCACGTCGTAGAACTCGGGGATCCCGTAGATCTTCCCCTTGTAGGTGATCTGGTTCATCGCCGGGATCCGGTACTGCTTCGTGTTGATCTTCTGCTTGTTGATGCACGACGTGAGCGGCACGAACGCGCCCTTCGCCGCGTACGTCCCGACCTTCGCCCGGTCGAGGTAGACCAGGTCCGGGACGTTCTTCGACGCCACGGCGGCGAGGAACGCCTGGTCGTTGAACGAACCGCTCGGCCGGCCGACGCTGCCGCCGACCGCCTTCGTCGCGAGCGCCGCGCGCGTCTCCGCGACGTCGTCGCCCGTGCCGAAGCCCATGATCGTGAGCGCATCGTCGGACTTGGCCGCCGAGCTTGCGATCGAGCTGTTGTTTGCGCTCGCGAGGCTCGCGTACACGATCCCGCCGAGCACGATCACGCCGAGGAGCAGGGCACCTCGCTTCCACCGACCCGCCATGTAACGCCTCCAGATCAGAATGAGGGATGACACCACTGGGGACTTGTGACAACGTTGCCACACGATTCCCGGGAAAGCAAGCAACTCGACCCCGAGACCCCGTACACAGGGTTAGACGACGCGCCGTCCCCGGAGTCTGTGCCGCTCGCCCTAGCGCGGCGAGGCGGTCGAGCCGCGCACGACGAGCATCGGGTCGAGGCACTCGACCGTCGGCGCCTCCACCCCGTCCTCGACCCGGCGGAGCAGGAGCGCGGCCGCGCGGCGGCCCATCTCGACGGTTGGCTGCGCGACCACGGTGATCCCGGGCTCGACCATCTCCATCCACGGGACGTCGTCGAAGCCGACGAGCGACATGTCGGCCGGCAGCCGCAGCCCGCGGCGGCGGATGACACGCCACGCGTGCTCGGCGAGAAGGTTGTTCGCGGCGAAGATCGCCGTCGGCCCCGCCTCGACGATGAGCCGCGCGATGCGATCCTCGGCGTCGGGCGCGTGCGGCTCGATCCGCAGCACGAGCCGCTCGTCGAGCGCCACGTTCGCGTCGGCGTGCGCGGCGCGGTAGCCGCGCAGTCGGCCCATGTCGGTCGGCCACTCGGTCTGCACGCCGAGCAGCGCGACGCGCCGGTGCCCGAGCGCGAGCAGGTGCGTCGTCGCCTCGTGCCCGCCGCGCTCGTTGTCGATCACGACGGCGTCGCACGGCACGCGCGCGAGCTGGCGGTCGATCTCGACCACGTGCACGCCGTGCCCGGCGAGCAGCGCGGCGGCATGATGGTCGACCGGCGTCATGATCACGCCCGCCGCGCGCATCGCGACGAACGCGCGCGCGCCGGCGAGCTCCTCGTCGCCCGCGCTGTTGTCCGAGAGCAGGAGCATCTGGTAGTGCGCCGCGCGCAGCGTCTCCTCGATCCCGGCGGCGATGCGCGCGTAGAACTGGTTGCCGAGGTCGCTGACGACGACGCCGACGACGCGGCTCGTCTGCTGCTTCAGCGTGCGCGCGGACGCGTTCGGCACGTACCCGAGCCGCTCGGCCGCAGCCAGCACGTTCGCGCGCGCGTCCGCCGAGACGTATCCGCGCCCGCTGAGCGCGCGCGAGGCGGTCGACGCGGACGTGCCTGCCTCGTGCGCGATGTCCGCGAGCGTGACCGGGCGCCTGCGCGTCTCGATCGATACGACCTTCATGCGTGTGCCTTCGCGCGCCAGGCGGCCCACGTGTGCCGCAGCGTGGCGTAGTCGTCCCACGTCAGCTCCTCGCCTGTCGCGTCCACGTGACTCACGTAGTACAGCGCGGGGACGCCGAAATCAATCTTCTCCCGCGCATAGTCGCGCCACGTCGCGAGGTCGGGGATGCACCAGTCGTCCGTGTCGATCGGCAGCTCGGGGAGCACGGCGCGCACGACCTCCGACCGGTGGCGCATCTGCTGCACGATCGGCGTCGGCCCGCCGCCGTCGCCCGCGCGGATCATGTCGTTCAGCCGGATCATGTCCGTCACGTCCGCGAACGCCGGGTGCACGGTGTGCGTGACGAGCAGCGCGTCGGGCTTCGCGTCCTTCGCGGCGTCGTAGACGGTGGCGAGTAGCTCGTGCAGGAGGGCGATGCCCCAGCTCGCGCGGTGATGCTCGAGCGCCCGGCCGCTCGGCGTGCGCGCGGTGAAGTCGACCTTCAGCCCGTCCGCGTCGAGGCCGCCGGGCGACATCAGCCGCGCCATCGTCGCGCGGAGGAGCTCCTTCGCCCCGGGGTTGCCCGGGTCGAGCGCGACGGGCGCGCCGTCGGGATTGCGGATGCACAGCTCGGGCGGCAGCCCTTCGGGGTCCCACGCCTTCCACCAGAGCAGCACGCGCTGGCCGCGTTCGTGCCGGCGCGAGATCCAGCCGGCGAGGTCCGGCCACTTCGCCTCGTCGGGATGGTTCGTGCCGTACGCGGCCTGCCACTTGTCGTCGATCACGACCGTCCCCGGCACGAGCTGCTCGCGCTCGAGGTGCGCGAGGAACGCGTCGTAGCGCTCGGCGGTGGCGTAGTCGGCGGCGCGCCCGCCCTCGACGTTCGCGAGGTGCGACTGCGCGCCCCAGCCGCAGAACATCGGCTCGAGCCACCAGTCCGGCCGCTCGCGGTCGGCCGGCGCGGGCGCCGCGTCTCGCGCCGCGAGATCGTCTCGATACCGGCGGAGCGCGCGGTACGGGTCCGGCTCGCCGGGCCGGACGAGCAGCGTCGGCGCGGCGAACTCGCCGTCGACGCGCGTGTGGCCCTCGTAGTCGAGCGCGAAATGGAAGGCGCCGTCGCCCGGCACGTAGGCGAGCTCGACGAAGCGCAGCTCGTTGACGGGTGACACGACCGAGAACGTCGTCCACTCCTCCTCGTCGACGCTGAACGCGAGCGAGAGCGGCGCGGGGGTGAAGAACCAGTGGCCGCGTCCGGGATCGGAGTCGCCGGCGACGCCGATCACGAGCGACTCCGATGCGTCGCGCACGAGCCGGCGCGGATCGGCCGGGTTGGGCGTGAAGACCTTGCGGAAGCGCGAGCCGCTCGGCAGGAGCCCCGTCGGCTGCCCCGGCACGAGCGAACGCGCCGCGAGCAGGCGCGCCTCGCCGAGCGCGCCGCTGCCCGTCACGGTCGTGCGGATCTCGAGCGCGTCGTCGCCGACCACGAGCGCGACGGCCGCGCGCTCCCAGCACGTCGAGCGGCGCTCGACGACGATCGCGCCGTCCTCGAGTCGCGGCGGCGAGACGGCGAGCGTCTCGTCGCGCGCATCCGTCGTGTCGAGAGCCGCGAGCGGCCGCAGCGCAGCGAGCGGCGCGCCGCCGGGCGTGGAGAGCGTCGCGAGGAGTCCGGTCGGCGCGACCTCGAGCCGGTAGGCCGTCGTCTCGACGACGACGGGGTCGCTCACTCCACGTCCACCAGCGCGTCGGCCTGCTCGCCGAAGCGCGTGCCGCCGACGGTCACGTCGGCGGCGACGGGCACGTGCCGCGCGCGCTCGCCGCCGACGGTCACGTCGAACCGCACGAGCGCCTCCTCGCCCGCCGCGAGCTCGAGCTCGTGCGACGCCGGACGCGCCTGCCAGCCGTCGGGCAGCGCGAGCGCGACGACCGCCGTATCGGCGCGGTCGAACGGGTTGCGGACGGTCACCTCGAGCACGAGCTCCGCGCCGGGCGGCACCGTCGAGCGGTACGGCGCGACCCGCGCGAGGAAACCCTCGGCGCCGAGGTCGAGCTCGTCGAGCGGCAGCAGCTCGCCGTGCAGCTCCTCGACGCGGCGGCCGTCGGTGAGGAGCTGGTCGAGGTACGCGTCGTCGACCTCGCGCGGCGGCCAGTGCCCGCCGACGATCAGGTCGGGGCGCAGCTCGCGGAAGAGCTCGGCGCTGCGCACGAAGTCGCCGTAGCGGAAGCGATTCCTGTACTGGTAGTTGAGCCGGTCGGGGCCCTGGCCGTTGACCGCGTACTGGTCGCCGTACGCGACGACGCGCCGGCCGTCGACCTCGAAGGCGATCGCCGCCGCGTAGAGCGTGTGCCCCGGCAGCTCGTACGGGGTCAGCTCGTACTCGCGCCACGTGAACGGCTCGCCGAGTGCGAGCGTACGGTCGACCGGGATCGGCTCGAACCAGAGGCAGGGCAGGTCGTAGCGCCGCGGGTCCTCGAGGATCGGCGCGACGTTCGCGGGCGACCACACCTCAGTGCCCTCGACGTCGCGCAGGAGGTTGAGCCCCGCGACGTGGTCGTCGTGGTAGTGCGTCGTGACGACCGCGTCGACGCGCTCGACGCCGTACTCGCGCTTGAGCACCCCGATCGACTCGAGCAGCGGCCGCCGCGCCTGCCGGTCGTCGAAGCCCCACGCGACGAGCGAGACGTCGTAGCCCCAGTCGACGATCAGCGCGGAGCCGGACTCCGAGAGCAGCGCGTAGCTGTGCGCGAAGCTCGCGCGGTTGCGCAGGAAGTGCGGCGAGAGCTCGACCCACGGCCGGCGTAGCCAGCCCTCGACGTCCCACGGCCGCTCGAGGCGCAGGTCGATCAGCTCCTGCAGCCGCGTGCGCGTGAGAGCCAGCGCGGCGGGCGGGTCCTCGATCGGCTCTCCGTGCGACGGCAGCAGCAGGTCGGGCGCGCGGTCGCCGAGCATTAGGCACGAGAAGATCGTCGCCGCCTGGCCCTCGACGCCGCTGTACGTCCACTGCGTCGCGGCGAGCGACCACACCTTTCCTGCGCCGTGGAGGAGGTCACCCGTGAACGCGACGCGCCGGCCGCCGAGCTCGACGAGGTACGACACCGACCCGACGGTGTGCCCGGGCGTCGGCAGCGTGAAGACGTCGACGCCTGCGTAGGCGCGCGTGCGGTACTCGTCGACCGTGCCCGCGACCGGCACGGCTTCGCGGAGCGAGAAGAGGTCCTCGCGCAGGTCGTAGTTGTTCGTGACGCGGCGCGTGCGCCGGTGCTGGTCGACGCCCGCGATCAGGTCGGCCTCGCCGGGCGGCACCCAGATCCGCGCGCCCGCCTCGACCGCGCGCCGCAGGCCCTGGACCTGGTCGCGGTGGTGGTGTGTCACGAGCACGTCCGTGACGCGGTCGATGCCGAGCTCGTCGAGGCAGTCGAGGACCGAGCCGCTCCCGAAGTCGATTGCGACGGCGTCGCGGCCCGAGCGGAGGACGTACACGTTGCAGGTGTCGCGAACGAGCGCGACGCCCTCCACAAGCTCCGAGACCTGGTCTGCCGCGCGCGTCATACGCCGAGTGTAAGCGGCTCAGCCATCGATGTGGCAACGATTGCACTTTTCGCATGGGTGCCGTTACAGTGCAGGCCGTGGGCCAGATCGTCCTCGATCGGGTGTCGAAGGAGTTCCCCGGTGGTGTACGGGCCGTGGACGAGGTCAGCCTCACGATCGAGGACGGGGAGTTCATGGTGCTCGTCGGCCCGTCGGGCTGCGGGAAGACCACGCTCCTCCGCTCGATCGGCGGGCTCGAGACGATCACCGGCGGCCGGATCCTCATCGGCGACCGGGACGTGACGAAGGCCTCGCCCGGCAACCGCGACCTCGCGATGGTCTTCCAGAACTACGCGCTCTACCCCCACATGACCGTCCGCCAGAACCTCGGCTACGCGCTTCGCGTCCGCAAGACGCCGAAGCGCGAGATCGCGCGCCGCGTCAACGAGGTCGCGAGCCTGCTCGGACTCGAGGGCCTCCTCGACCGGAGGCCGAAGGCGCTCTCGGGCGGCCAGATGCAGCGCGTCGCGATGGGCCGCGCGATCGTGCGCGAGCCGCAGGCGTTCCTGATGGACGAGCCGCTCTCGAACCTCGACGCGAAGCTGCGGGTCGGCATGCGGACGTCGCTGCAGCAGCTGCACGGCCGGCTCGGCACGACGACCGTCTACGTCACGCACGACCAGGTCGAGGCGATGACGTTGGGCCAGCGCGTCGCCGTGATGCGCGACGGACAGCTGCAGCAGGTCGACATCCCGCAGCGCCTCTACGAGCAGCCCGCGAACCTCTTCGTCGCCGCGTTCATCGGCTCGCCCGCGATGAACCTCGCGAACGCGACGGTCGAGGACGACGTGGTCGTGCTCGGCCCGCACCGCATCCCCCTCGACCGCGCGCACCGGCCCGAGGCCGTCGAGAACGGCCGCGCCGTCGTCGGCATCCGCCCGGAGGCGTTCGAGGACGCAGCGTTCGCGTCACGCGACCTGCCGCAGATCGAGGTCGTCGTCGAGGTGCTCGAGGAGCTCGGCGCCGACGCGTACGTGTTCTTCAACTCGGGCGCGGACACGGTCGTCGTCGAGGGCGCCCTCTCGGACGAGCCCGAGGAGGACGGGACGACCATGCTCGCGCAGAGCGCCGGCATGCTCTGGACCGCCCGCGTCGACCCGCGCACGTCGGCCCGCGTCGCGGGTACGGTCCGCCTCGCCGTGGATCCCTCCCGCTTCTACTTCTTCTCGCCCGACAGCGGCGAGAGCCTGCTCGGCCGGCCCGTCGCGGCAGCGACCGGCTAGTTGATCCGGCACACGGACTACACGCGCGCGCGGCTCGCGCGCATGAGGGAACGCCTGCGCGCGCTCGTCTACCCCGAGGCGCGTGCGGTCGACGAGCTGCTCGTCGCCGGCCCGGTCGACCGCATCTCGTGGGAGGAGGCGCGCGCGCTCGACTACCGGCCGGCCGAGCTCGGCGAGCGCTTCGGCCCGCTGTGGGCGACGTTCTGGTTCCGCGCCCGCGCGCGCGTGCCGGACGAGTGGCGCGGCCGGCGCGTCGAGCTCCAGTGGGTGACCGGGAGCGAGTCGACGCTGTGGCAGGACGGCCGCGTGCTGCAGGGGCTCAACACGGGCGGAGGCGGCGAGCGGCCGGACGCGGTCCTGCTCGATCCCGCGGAGGGCGGCGAGGAGCTCGCATTCGAGCTCGAGCTCGCGTGCAACGGCATGTTCGGCCGGCAGCGCGTCGTCCCCGAGCTGACGCGCTGCGATCTCGCCGTGTTCGACCCCGACGCGTGGCGGCTGCTGCACGACTTCGAGACGCTGCGCGCGCTCGAGGCGGAGCCGGGCGTCGACCCGAGCTGGAGCGGGCTGCTCCGCGGCGAGCTCGACCGCTTCTGCAACCTGTGGCCGGACGACCCCGATGCCGCGCGCGCCGTGCTCGCCGACCTGTACGAACACCGCAACGGCTCGCACGCGCACGAGCTCGCGGCGATCGGGCACGCGCACCTCGACACGGCGTGGCTCTGGCCGCTCGCGGAGACGTACCGCAAGGCGGTGCGCACGTTCAGCTGCCAAATGCGCTACCTGGACGAGTACCCCGAGTACCGCTTCGCGTGCTCGCAGGCGCAGCAGCTCGCGTGGGTGCAGGAGCGTGAGCCGGACCTGTGGGAGCGCATCCGCACGAAGGTCGCGTCCGGCCGGTTCGTGCCCGTCGGCGGGAGCTGGGTCGAGCCCGACTGCAACATCCCCTCCGGCGAGTCGCTGCTGCGCCAGCTCGTGCACGGGCAGCGGTTCTTCGAGGAGGAGCTCGGCGTGCGGTGCCGCGAGTTCTGGAGCCCGGACGCGTTCGGCTACTGCGGCCAGCTGCCGCAGCTCCTCCGGCACGCGGGCATGACGCGCTTCCTCACGCAGAAGCTGTCGTGGAACCGTTTCACCAAACCCGAGCACCACACGTTCACGTGGCAGGGCGACGACGGCAGCGAGGTGCTCGCGCACTTCCCGCCGGCCGACACGTACAACAGCGCGGCCGACGTCCCCGAGCTGCTGCGCGTCGTACGCGACTACAACGCGCACGAGCATTCGGGCCGCAGCCTGCTCGTGTTCGGCCATGGGGACGGCGGCGGCGGGCCGACGAAGGAGATGCTCGAGACGCTGCGCCGCGCGCTCGACCTGCAGGGGCTGCCGCGCACGAAAATCGTCACGAGCGACGAGTTCTTCTCCGCGCTCGAGGCGGAGCCCGCCGAGCGGCCCGTCGTCGTGGGCGAGCTCTACTTCGAGTACCACCGCGGCACGTACACCTCGCAGGCGGCGGTAAAGCGCGGCAACCGCCGCTGCGAGCAGGCGCTGCACGACGCCGAGTTCGTGTCCGTCCTGCGCGGGGGCGACTACCCGCGCGCCGAGCTCGACCGGCTCTGGAAGCTGCTCCTCCTGCAGCAGTTCCACGACATCCTCCCCGGGTCGTCGATCACGCCGGTCTACGACGACGCGCGGCGCGATCTCGCAGCGGTCGAGGCGGGGGCGGACGCGATCGTCGGCACGGGCGACACGCTGCTGAACACGATCGGGTTTCCGCGGCGCGAGGTGGTGTCGGTGGGACGCGAGCTCAGCGTCGTGGAGGCCGAGAGCTACGGCGCCGCGCGTGTCGTCGAACCCGGCGACACGGTCACGCTCGACGGGCTCACGCTCGTGAACGAGCACCTGCAGGTGACGCTCTCGCCAGACGGATCCGTCGTGAGCGTGGTCGACAAGGCGACCGGCCGCGAGACGCTCGCCGCGGCGGGTAACCGGCTCGAGCTCTACGACGACCGGCCGGTCGACTTCGACGCGTGGGACGTCGACCCGTTTCACCTCGCGACGCGCCGCGACTGCCCGCCCGCCGAATCGTACGAGGTGGTCACGTCGTCGCCGCTCCGTGCGGAGGTCGCGTTCGAGCGGGCGGTCGGCGAGGCGAGCCGCCTGCGTCAGGTCGTGCGCCTCGACGCGGGCTCCCGGCGGGTCGAGTTCCACACGACGGTCGACTGGCACGAGGAGCACAAGCTGCTGAAGGTGTGCTTCCCGCTCGACGTCCGCGCGCCGCGGGCGACGTACGAGATGCCGTTCGGGTACGCCGAGCGGCCGACGCACTACTCGACCGCATGGGACGCGGCCCGTTACGAGGTGCCCGGGCATCGCTGGGCCGACCTGTCCGAGCACGGCTTCGGCACGGCCGTGCTCACGGACTCGAAGTACGGCTACGCGTGCTTCGGCAACGAGTTGCGCGTGAGCCTCCTTCGCGCGCCGAAGAGCCCCGACCCCGGGGCGGACATGGGACGGCACGAGTTCGCGTACGCGCTCCTGCCGCACGGAGGCGGCTGGCGCGAGGGCGGCGTCGTCGCGGAGGGAGCGCGTTTCAACGCGCCGCTCAGGTGGTGTAGGTGTACACCTGCGCCGTCGTTCGCGTCCGTCGACGACCCGAATCTCGTGCTCGACACGGTCAAGCGGGCCGAGTCCTCCGAGGACATCGTCCTTCGGCTGTACGAGGCGCACGGTGCGCGGGGCGTCGCGCGGGTTCGGCTCGCCGTCCCGGTCGAGCGCGCACGGCTCGCGCACGCGCTCGAGGAGGACGGCGCCGCGCTCGACCTCGACGGCGGCGCGATCGTCGTCCCGTACCGTCCCCACGAGGTGCTCACGGTGAAGGTCGGCTGATGCACGTCGTCTGCGTCGGGCTCGCGACCCTCGACTCGATTTACGCGCTTCCGCGCTACCCGGCCGCGAACGACCGCGTCGTCGCGCAGGAGTTCGCGACCGCAGGCGGCGGGCCGGCCGCGACGGCGGCCGTGACGCTCGCGCGGCTCGGCGTTCAAACGTTCTTCGTCGGCGTCGTCGGCGACGACGACGCGGGGCTCGAGCTGCGCGCCGGGCTCCAACGGGAGGGCGTCGACGTGTCGGAGCTCGCCGTCGTGCCGGGCGCGCAGTCGCCGCGCAGCACCGTCCTCGTCTCGGGCGGCGACCGCGCGATCGTCCACCACCGCGGCACGACGCCGCCGATCGAGCTCAGCGCCGGCGCGCGCGACCTCTGCGCGTCCGCCGCGTGGGTGCACGTCGACCACGTCGGCTACGCCGCCGGCCAAGCGGCCCCGAACCCACGGCTCTCCATCGACGGCGGCAACCCGGTCGACGGCCTCGACCTCGCGGGCGTCGCGCTGTACGCGCCGACGGCGAGCGAGCTGCGCCAGTGCTTCGGCTCGCCGCAGGCCGCGCTCGACGCCGGCGCGCAGCTCGTCGTCGTCACGCGCGGCGCCGAGGGGAGCGCCGCCTACACCCGCGACGAGGTCGTCGAGGCGGCCGGCTATGACGTCGACGCCGTCAGCACGCTCGGCGCCGGCGACGTGTTCCACGGCGCGCTGCTCGCCGCGCTCGTGCGCGACGTCCCGCTCGCCGACGCGCTCCGCGCCGCGAACGTCGCCGCGTCGCTCTCGTGCCGCGCGCTCGACGGGCGCTCGGCGATCCCGACCCTGGACGAGCTGGAAAGGAGCGCCGCATGGCCCATCGCATCGCGGTGATCGCCGGCGACGGCGCCGGCCCGGAGGTGATCGAGGAGGCGCGCAAGGCGGTCGACGCGCTCGGCCTCGCGATCGAATGGAACGAGCTCGCGTGGGGCACCGACCACTTCCACGCGACCGGCGCGATGATGCCGCCCGACGGCATCGAGGTCGCACGCGGCCACGACGCGATCCTCCTCGGAGCAGTCGGCCATCCGTCCGTGCCGGATCACGTGACGCTGTGGGGGCTGCTGCTCCCGCTGCGGCAGGGGCTCGACCTGTGGGCGAACCTTCGCCCCGCGCGCCTGCTCGACGGCATTCCCTCGGCCCTCGAGGGCCGGCCGGCGGTCGACATGCTGTTCGTACGCGAGAACACCGAGGGCGAGTACTCGGGCGTCGGCGGCCGCGCGCACCAGGGCCTCGAGCTCGAGGTCGGTATCGAGACGAGCGTCTTCACGCGCCCGGGCGTGCGGCGCGTCGTCGAGCACGCGTTCGAGCTCGCCGAGGGACGGCGCAAAGTCCTCACGAGCGCGACGAAGTCGAACGCGTCGCGCTACGGCTACGTCCTCTGGGACGAGGTCGCCGAGCAGGTCGCGGCCGAGCACCCGGACGTTCGCTACGAGCGCGTGCTCGTGGACGCCCTTGCGGCCCGGATGGTGAGCAACCCGGCGAGCCTCGACGTCGTCGTCGCGTCGAACCTCTTCGGCGACATCCTCACCGACCTCGCCGCCGTGCTCCAGGGCGGCATGGGCATGGCCGCGAGCGCGAGCGTCGCCCCGGGCTCGGGCACGCCCGGCATGTTCGAGCCCGTGCACGGCTCGGCGCCCGACATCGCGGGGCAGGGCATCGCCAACCCGCTCGGCGCGATCTGGAGCGCGGCGCTGATGCTCGACCACCTCGGCGAGAGGGACGCTGCGGCGCGCCTCATGCGTGCCGTGGAAGCATGCTGCCATGATCACGTGCTAACACGCGACGTCGGCGGTACGGCGTCGACGTCCGAGGTTGGAGACGCGGTCGCCGCTCGTGTCTGAGTGGTGGCGCAACGCGGTCTTCTACGAGATCTACGTCCGAAGCTTCGCCGACTCCGACGGTGACGGGATCGGCGACCTGCCCGGACTGCGCGCGCGGCTGCCGTACGTGCGCGACCTCGGCGTCGACGCGATCTGGCTGACGCCGTTCTATCCGTCGCCCGGGGTCGACAACGGCTACGACGTCTCGAACTACGTCGACGTCGACCCGCTGTTCGGCACGCTCGCCGACTTCGACGCCGTCGTCGCCGACGCGCACGCGCTCGGGCTGCGCGTCGTGGTCGACGTCGTGCCGAACCACACGTCGATCGACCATCCGTGGTTTCGCGAGCGGCCGGAGTACTACGTCTGGGCGGATGCGCCGAACAACTGGCTGTCGGTGTTCGGCGGGCCTGCGTGGACGCGTGACGAGGAGCGCGGACGCCACTACCTGCACCTGTTCGCGCGCGAGCAGCCCGACCTCGACTGGCACAACGCGGACGTGCAGGACGAGTTCGAGCGCGTGCTGCGCTTCTGGCTCGACCGCGGCGTAGACGGGTTCCGCGTCGACGTCGCGCACGGGCTCTTCAAAGATTCGGAGCTGCGCGACGAGGCCGAGCCTGTGCCCGGCGCGGAACCGCGCTCGTTCGACCGACGCGCGGCGATCGACCGGCCGGAGGTGCATCCGCTGTACCGCCGCTGGCGTGCGCTCGCCGACGGCTACGACGGCGACCGCGTGCTGATCGGGGAGGTCTTCCTCACCGATCCGGAGCGCGTCGCACGCTATGTCCGGCCGGACGAGCTGCACCTGGCGTTCAACTTCACGCTGCTGTGGGAGCCGTGGGACGCGAGGGCCGTTCGCGGGGCGATCGAGGCGACGCTCGACTCGCTCGCGCGGGTCGGAGCGACGCCGACGTGGGTGCTCGAGAACCACGACGTCGTCCGGCTGCGTACCCGGTACGGCAGCGAGCGGCGTGCACGTGCGGCGGCGCTGCTCCTCCTCGCGCTGCCTGGCTCGGCGTTCCTCTACGCGGGCCAGGAGCTCGGCCTGCCCGAGGTCGACCTGCCGGCGGCGGCGCGGCGCGACCCGGTCTTCTTCCGCACAGACGGCGCGCGCGTCGGGCGCGACGGCGCCCGCGTGCCGCTGCCGTGGAGCGCCGACGCGCCCGGCCTCGGCTTCACGACCGGCGACCCCTGGCTCCCGGTGCCCGAGGAGTGGTCGGCGCTCGCGGTCGACGCGCAGGCGGCGGACGAGGCGTCGCTCCTCGCGCTCTACCGACGCGCCGTCGCACTTCGCGGCGAGCTCGGCGACGGCTTCGCCTGGCGCGAGTCGCCTCCGGGCACGCTCGCTTTCGACCGCGGCGACGTCGCGTGCGCCGTGCGTGTCGACGGCGCGCCGCTCGAGCTCCCGGACGGCGAGATTCTCGTCGCGGCCGAGGACGCGGCCTGGGTCAGTCGCAGCGGGTGAGCCAGTCGCCGACGACCTGCATGTAGCGCGCGCGCTCCTCGACGTGCGGCATGTGCGACGACTCCTCGAACACGACCCATTCCGACCCGCGGATCCCCGCGAGCAGCGTCTCCTGCAGCGCCGGTGTCGCCTCGTCGTGGCGGCCCGACACCACGAGCGTCGGGACGTCGATCTCGCCGAGCCGGTCCTTCGCCTGCCAGTCGCGGATCGAGCCGATGACGTGGAACTCGCTCGGGCCGTTCATCGTGTGGTAGACGGTCGGGTCGCGTTCGATCCACGCGAACGACTCGGCGACCTCGTCCGGCCACGGGATGCGGCACACGTGCCGGCCGTAGAAGACGAGGCACGCCTCCATGTACGCCGGGTCGTCGGTCGTGCCCGCCTCCTCGTGGCGGCGCAGCGTCGCCTCGACCTCCGGAGGCAGCTCCGCGCGCAGGCGGTTCGCCTCCGACACGAAGTCCGGGAACGACGCGGCCGTGTCGGCGAGCACGAGGCCGCGCAGGCCCTCCGGCTGCGTGAGCGCGTATTCCTGCGCGAGGAACCCGCCCCACGACTGGCCGAGCACGTGATGCCGGTCGCGGATGCCGAGCGCGTCGACGAGGTTGTGCAGCTCGCGCACGAACAGGTCGACGGTCCAGAAGTCCGCGCCGCGGTCCGGGAAGTGCGAGCTGCGGCCGTTGCCGAGCTGGTCGTAGTGCACGACCGCGCGGCCGTCGTCCGCGAGGTCGGCGAGCGCGAGGACGTAGTCGTGCGTCGCACCCGGCCCGCCGTGCAGCACGACGAGCGGCGCCGGCCCTTCGCCGTCGAGCTCGCCCGTGACGCGGAACCACGTCTCGCCGTCCTCGAACGGCACCTTGCCTTCGCGGGTCACGGCTCGATTCTCCCATCGCGGAGCGCGTACGATCGGCGGATGAGCACCGACGACGTCCTCACGCCGGAGGCTTCCGAGTTCCTGCACCTGCTCCAGCGCGAGTTCGGCGGCGAGCGCGAGGAGGTCCTGGCGGCGCGGCACGAACGCGTGAAACGGTTGCGCGACGGGGAGCTGCCGGACTTCCTCGACGAGACGCGCGACGTGCGCGAAGGCGACTGGCGCGTGCAACCCGCGCCGCCCGACCTCGAGGACCGCCGCGTCGAGATCACCGGCCCGACCGACCGCAAGATGGTGATCAACGCGCTCAACTCGGGCGCGAAGGTCTTCATGGCCGACTTCGAGGACGCGAACTCGCCGACCTGGGAGAACATGGTCGACGGGCAGCGCAACCTGTCCGACGCGATCGACCGCACGATCCGTCTCGACACCGGCGAGAAGGTCTACGAGCTCGGCGACAACCCGGCGACGCTGCTGGTGCGCCCGCGCGGGTGGCATCTGACAGAGCGCCACTTCGAGGTCGACGGCCGGCCGATGAGCGGCTCGCTCTTCGACTTCGGCCTCTACCTGCTGCGCAACCACGAGCGCCTGAGAGCGGCGGGCACCGGGCCGTACCTCTACCTGCCGAAGCTCGAGTCGCACCGCGAGGCGCGGCTCTGGAACCGCGTCTTCGAGCGCGCGCAGGACGAGCTCGGCATCCGGCGCGGCACCGTGCGCGCGACCGTCCTCATCGAGACGATCCTGGCCGCGTTCGAGATGGACGAGATCCTCCACGAGCTCGGCCCGCACGCGACCGGCCTCAACGCCGGCCGCTGGGACTACCTCTTCTCGTTCATCAAGAAGCTCGGCCACCGGCCCGAGTTCGTGCTGCCGGACCGCAACTCGGTCGGCATGGGCGTGCCGTTCATGCGGGCGTACGCCGAGCTGCTCGTGAAGACGTGCCACCGCCGCAGCGCGCACGCGATCGGCGGCATGGCCGCGTTCATCCCGTCGCGCCGAGACCCGGAGGTGAACGCGGTCGCGCTCGCGCGCGTGCGCGAGGACAAGGAGCGCGAGGCGTCGCAGGGCTACGACGGCACGTGGGTCGCGCACCCCGACCTCGTGCCGGTCGCGAAGGAGATCTTCGACCGGGTGCTCGGCGACCGGCCGAACCAGCTCGACGTGCTGCGCGAGGATCTCGACGTCTCCGGCGCCGACCTCCTGAACGTCGCGGCGACGCCCGGCGAGATCACGGAGGACGGGCTGCGCAACGACGTATCGGTCGGCATCCAGTACCTCGCGGCGTGGCTGCGCGGCTCCGGCGCCGTCGCGATCTTCAACCTGATGGAGGACGCGGCCACGTCCGAGATCTCGCGCTCGCAGGTCTGGCAGTGGCTGCACCACGGCAAGGTCACGCCCGAGCGCGTGCGCGAGGTGACCGACGAGGAGCTCGCGAAGCTCGGCGACGGGTACGACGAGGCGCGCGGCATCTTCGACGAGGTGGCGACCGGCGACGAGTTCGTCGAGTTCCTCACGCTGCCCGCGTACGAGCACCTTCGCTAGTCCTCGTGGGACTGCGCGAGCTCGTCGAGGAGGAGGCGCGGGCGGCCGGTGCCGCGGCGCCCGCGCTCACGGACGAGGCGGTCGCCGACGCGCTGCACGCG
>JBKPLI010000114.1:0-5522 GCA_046731555.1 Actinomycetota bacterium
GCTGATGTTCGCCGCGTCCGGCACCGGCGGCTTCGAGTCCGCGGTCGCGAACCTCACCTCGCCCGGCGACCGCGTGCTGGTCGTCTCGGCCGGCTCGTTCGGCGAGCGCTGGGCGTCGATGACGAAGGCGTACGCCGCGGATGTCGACCACCTCCGCTACGAGTGGGGCGAGACGCCGTCGCCCGACGACGTGCGCGAGCGCGCCGCCGGCGCGAAGTACGTCACGCTCGTGCACTCGGAGACGTCGACCGGCGTCGTCGCGGACGTGCAGGCACTCGCGGCGGCCGCGAAGGAGGCCGGCGCGCTCGTCGTCGTCGATGCGATCTCGTCGCTCGGCGCCGTGGCGCTCGAGACGGACGCCTGGGGCATCGACGTCGTCGTCACCGGCTCGCAGAAGGCGCTCATGACGCCCCCTGGGCTCGCGTTCGTCTCCGTGTCCGACGCGGCCTACGCCGCCGCCGGCACCGCGCCGCGCTTCTACTTCGACTGGGTGAAGACGCGCAAGGCGCAGCAGGCGTTCGACGCCGCGTTCACGCCGGCCGTCTCGCTCGTCGCCGGGCTCGACGCAGCGCTCGGGCTGCTCCTCGACGAGGGACTCGAGACCGCGTTCGAGCGGCACGCGCGCCTCGGCCGTGCCTGCCGCGAGGGCGCCAAGGCCATGGGCCTCGAGCTGTTCTCGCCCGACGAGGACCGCTCGGCCGTCGTCACGACGATCCGCACGCCCGACGGCATCGACTCCGGCAAGCTGCTGCTCCACCTGCGCGACAACTTCGGCGTGACGCTCGCGCCCGGCCAGGGCGAGCTGAAGGGCAAGGCCTTCCGGATCGGCCACATCGGCTGGTTCGACGTCTTCGACATCGCGGCCGCGCTGTCCGCGGTCGAGCTCGGCCTGACGGAGCTCGGCGCGGACGTCGAGCGCGGCGTCGCCGCCGCACGGGCGTTCGAGGCGTACGAGCAGTTCGTCGCCGCGTGAGGCGCCGCTTGCGGCGCCGTCCTCAGGATGCGCGGGTTCCCCGCGCATCCGTCTGCGTCGTGAACCTCGAGCGGCCCTCCTCGGGGAGCGGATGAGGGTCCTCGTGCGAGAGGAGATCGCGCCGGCGGGCGTAGAGCTGCTGCGCGCGCGCTTCGAGGTCGACGAGGACCGCGATTCACCGCTCGACGAGATCATCGGCCGCTACGACGCGATCGTCATCCGCTCCGCGACGAAGCTCACGGGCGATCTGATCGCGAAGGCCGACGCGCTGAAGGTGATCGGCCGCGCGGGGGTGGGAGTCGACAATGTCGACGTCGACGCCGCGACGCGCCGCGGGATCATCGTCGCGAACGCACCGGAGTCGAACGTCGTCTCGGCCGCGGAGCACACGGTCGGGCTCCTCGTCGCGCTCGCGCGCAACATTCCGCAGGCGCACGAGGCGCTGAAGAGCGGCCGCTGGGAGCGCTCGAAGTGGGGCGGGGTCGAGCTCGCGGAGAAGACGCTCGGCATCCTCGGCTTCGGCCGCATCGGCCAGCAGGTCGCGCGCCGTGCGCTCGGCCTCGGGATGCGCGTCGTCGCGTACGACCCGTTCGTCGCGTCGGACCGGTTCCGCGAGCTCGGCGTCGAGCAGGCCGGCTTCGACGAGGTGCTCGCGCGCTCGGACTTCGTCACGCTGCACCTGCCGCTCACGAACGACACGCGCGGCTCGATCGACGCCGGCGCGCTCGCGAAGCTGCGCCCGGGCGCGCGCTTCATCAACGCGGCGCGCGGCGAGCTCGTCGACGAGGACGCGCTCGTCGAGGCGCTCCGGTCGGGCCATCTCGGCGGCGCGGCGATCGACGTCTACGTCGAGGAGCCGTACTCCGGCCCGCTGCTCGAGCTGGCGAACGTCGTCGCCACGCCGCACCTCGCGGCCTCGACGGACGAGGCGCAGGATCGCGCGGGCGTGATCGTCGCCGAGCAGGTCGCGGCGGCGCTCGAGGGCGGCCTCGTCACGAACGCGGTGAACATTCCGACGATCGGCGCCGACGACCTCGAGGTGCTCGGACCGTTCATCCCGCTCGCCGCGAAGCTCGGCCGCCTCGCGATGGAGCTCTCGAGCGGCGACGTGCGCAAGCTGCAGCTCGAGTACTACGGCGAGCTCGCCGACTACGACACGCGGCTGCTGACCGTCGCCGCGCTGAACGGCGCGTTCCAGGGCCGCACCGACCAGCCGGTGAACTACGTGAACGCACCGGTGATCGCCGCCGAGCGCGGGATCGAGGTGGTGGAGGAGCAGCGGCGGTCGTCACGCGACTTCACGAACCTCGTCGCCGTGTCGGCCGACGGCGCGCGCGTCGCCGGCACGACGATCGGCGCGAACGAGCGGCAGTGGCTCGTCTCGGCGCTCGGCTTCGAGCTCGAGATGGAGCTCGCGCCGCGCATGGTCGTCCTCCGCTACGACGACGTGCCGGGCGTGATCGGCCGCGTCGGCACGCTCTTCGGCGAGGCCGGCGTCAACATCGCGAACATGGCCGTCTCGCGCAACAACCAGGGCGGCAAGGCCCTGATGGCGCTCTCGATCGACAGCGAGGCGCCGCCCGAGCTGCTCGAGCGCCTGCGCGAGGGCATGGACGACGCGCACGTCATCCAGTAGCGCAATGTGGCCCGAGAGCGTCGAGCGCGTGTCGACGGTGCTGCGCGGCGCGGCGGTCGAGTCGCGGATCCAGGAGTTCGCGACGCCGACGCCGTCGGCGCCGGCCGCCGCGGAGGCGATCGGCTGCGACCTGTCGCAGATCGTGAAGTCGCTCGTCTTCGTCTGCGACGGCATGTACGTGCTCGCACTCGTGCCGGGCGACCGGCGCGCCGACGAGGAGAAGATCGCGGGTGCGGTCGGCGCGCGGACGATCCGGATCGCGACCGTCGACGAGGTCGAGCGCGCGACGGGCTTCGTCGCCGGCGCGGTCGCGCCGTTCCCGCAGCGGGCGATCGCCCACGCCCTGATGGAGAGCACGCTCCTCCAGCACGAGGTGCTGTGGATCGGCGCCGGCTCGACCGTCCACATGGCCGCGATCGCGCCGGGCGACCTGCAGCGGCTCGCCCGCGCGCGGACGGCCGATCTCGTGCCCCGCGGGTAGAGTTCCCGGCTCGGCCACATCGGCAGAGGAGGCGGCGTTGCAGCCCACCGAGAAGATCTGGATGAACGGCGAGCTCGTCGACTGGGACGACGCGCGCATTCATGTCGGCGCGCACGCGCTGCACTACGGCTCCGGCGTCTTCGAGGGCATCCGCTGCTACGACACGCCGAAGGGTTCGGCCGTTTTCCGGCTGCGCGACCACATGCAGCGCCTGCACAACTCGGCGCGCCTGCTCCACATGCAGATCCCGTACTCGGTCGACGAGCTCGTCGAGAGCACGAACGAGCTGCTCGGCGCGAACGGCCTGCCCGAGGCGTACATCCGGCCCATCTCCTTCTACGGCTTCGGCGAGCTCGGCGTCGCGGCGCGCGACAACCCGGTCGAGACCGTGGTGATGAGCTGGCCGTGGGGCGCGTACCTCGGGGAGGAGGCGCTGCGCACCGGCATCCGCGCGAAGATCTCGAGCTGGCAGCGGATCAGCGCGAACATCATCCCGCACGTCGCGAAGGCGACCGGTGTCTACATCAACTCGATGCTCGCGGTCACCGAGGCGAACAACGCCGGCTACGACGAGGCGATCCTGCTCACGCCCGAGGGCACCGTCGCCGACGGCTCCGGCGAGAACATCTTCGTCGTCCGCGACGGCACCATCGCCACCCCGGACCTCGGCACCGGGATCCTGCCGGGCATCACGCGCGACTCGATCATCCAGATCGCGCAGGACCTCGGCTACGCCGTCGAGGAGAAGCCGCTCATCCGCTCCGACCTCTACCTCGCGGACGAGGTGTTCATGTGCGGCACGGCCGCGGAGGTGACGCCGCTCCGGTCGATCGACGACCACGAGATCGGCGTCGGCCCGGTCACGCTCGAGTTGCAGAAGGCGTACCTCGACACGGTCCGCGGCGTCAGCGAGCGGTGGGCGCAGTGGCTCGACTACGTGCCCCAGCTCGCGCGCACGCAGGCGTGAGCACGGCCACAGAGCGCATCAACCTCAGCGCGCCCTGGATCGACGAGCGCGACGAGGAGCTCGTCCTCGAGGTGCTGCGCTCGGGCTGGCTCTCGCTCGGCCCGACCGGCCCGCGCTTCGAGGCGATGATCGCCGAGGCGACGGGCGCGCCGCACGCCGCGGCGGTGTCGTCCGGCACCGCCGGCCTGCACCTCTGCATGCGCCTCGCCGGCGTCGAGCCCGGCGACGAGGTGATCACGTCTCCGTACTCGTTCGTCGCCTCTGCGAACTGCGCGATCTACGAGGGCGCAACGCCGGTCTTCGCGGACATCGACCCGCGCACGTTCAACCTCGACCCGGACGCCGTCGAGGCGCTGGTCACCGAGCGGACGAAGGCGGTCGTCGCCGTCGACATCTTCGGGTACCCCTGCGAGTTCGACGAGCTGCGCCTGATCTGCGACCGGAACGGGCTCGCGCTCGTCGAGGACGCGTGCGAGGCGCTCGGCGCACGCTACAAGGGCGACCTCATCGGCTCGCACGGCCACCCCGCGGTCTTCGCCTTCTACCCGAACAAGCAGATGACGACCGGGGAAGGCGGCGCGGTCACCACCGGTTCGGCGGAGGAGCACGAGCTGCTCGTCTCGCTGCGCAACCAGGGCCGCCTCGAGACCTCGTCGTGGCTGCAGCACGGCCGCCTCGGGTTCAACTACCGGCTCGACGACCTCTCGGCCGCGCTCGGCATCGGCCAGCTCGAGAAGCTCGATCGCATCCTCGAGTCGCGGCGGGAGGTGGCCCGACGGTACGACGAGCTGCTCGCGGACGTCGACGTCGAGACGCCGCTTCCGGACGACGCCGACCACGAACGCTCGTGGTTCGTCTACGTCGTCAAGCTCCCATCGGGCGTCGACCGCGACGGCGTGATCGCGCGTCTCGGCGACGAGGGCGTCGCCGCCGCGCCGTACCTCCCGTCGATCCACCTGCAGTCTTACATGCGCGAGCGCTACGGCTTCGCCGAGGGCCACTGCCCGGTGAGCGAGGACTGCAGCGCACGCACGATGGCGATCCCGTTCCACGCGCGCCTCGAGCGCGGCGACCAGGAGCGGGTCGTCGAGGCTCTGCGGGCCGCGCTCGGCTGACATGGTCGGGCGGCGGCTGCTCCTCTTCGCCGTCGCAGTCGCCGTCTTCCACCACGTGCCGAGCGTCGCCGGGGACACGGCCGGCGACTGGATCGACCTGCTGAGCCCGTTCGCCGTCGTCGGCGCGGCCGCAGGCGTGCTCGTCGCCGAGCGTGCACGCGGCGTCGCGCTCGCGGTCGCGCTCGTGGCCGCGATCCTCTACGTCGACGGCCACGGCATCCATCTGGCCGCGAACTCGATCGGCCACGAGGACCCGACGGGCGACGTCGAGCGCGTCACGCACTTCTGGGACGAGGAGTGGGGGCACTTCGAGTGGCACCTCGGCCTCTTCGGCCTGCTCGCGTCGTTCG
>JBKPLI010000115.1:0-15494 GCA_046731555.1 Actinomycetota bacterium
GCGCAGCCCGGCGCGCACGCGGCGGGCGGCGGCCGCAACGGACGCGTCGGAGAGCTGGCGGCGTGCGAGGCCGCCGCGGGGGAGGCCGCGCGCAAATGCGTGGTCGCGCACGCGCGTCTGTTCGCGCATCACCTCGGCGAACCGTGCGACGGCGGCGGCGCTGCCCGGCTCGACGCGCGTCGAGCGCAACCGGTCGAGGATGGCGAGGCCGTAGGCGATGAGGATCCCGCCCGACGAGGGCGGGGGATTAGACACGAACTCGTGGCGGGCAAAGCCGACGCGCACCGGCCGCCGCCAGACGACGCGGTACGCGGCGAGGTCGTCCTGCGTCAGCTCACCCCCGCCCTCACGGACGGTCGCGACCAGCTCGTGCGCGAGCTCGCCGCGGTAGATCGCGCGCGCGCCGTCGGCCGCGATCCGCTCGAGCGTCTCGCCGAGGTCGGGCAGGCGGAGCACGTCGCCCGTCGTGAACCGCGAGCCGTTCGTGCCGTAGACGCGCTTGCCCTCGTCGGTGTGGCGGAGGATCAGGTCGAGGATCGCGTGCAGGTGCGCCTGGGCGCGCGACATCTCGACGCCGTCGCGCGCGAGCTCGATCGCAGGTGCGACGAGCTCGGCCCACGGCAGCGAGCCGTACGCGCGGTGCGCGGCCTCGAGTCCGGCAGTCGCGCCGGGCACCGCACACGACGCGTGCCCGATGCGGAAGACCTGCTTCGTCTCGCTGTCGCCGAACCCGACGTCGACCGCCTCCATCTCGCCGCCGCGGGAGCGCTTGAGGCCGAGACCCGGCGTGGCCACGAAGAAGTCGAGGAGGCGCGTCGAGGCGTCGCGCGCTCGGTGGACGAGCATGAATCCGCCGGCGCCCGGGCCGGTCAGCGGGCTCTCGGTCACCCAGGCCGCGAAGCCGGCCGCGATGCAGGCGTCGACGGCGTTGCCGCCCTCGGCGAGCGCCCTCGCGCCGGCGGCGGCGGTCAAGGGGTGCCCGGCGGCGACCGCGCCTCTCATGTCGCGGAGGGTAACCGCCGATACGAGAGGCGGGTTGGCGGTCACAGAGACATCCGAGGACGTCGCCGAACCGCGGCCGGAGGCCCGCCCCCGAGCCTCCCACGAAATCCTCACCGTTCGTTCACTAACCGGATGCAAGGGTTCCCGTCTCTTTCGGTGTAGGCCGCGGCAATGAAGATCCCCACTCACAAGATCGCCCTCCTCGCAGCGCCCGTCGCTTTGCTCGGCGCGCTCGTGCTCGCGCCGAAGCTCCTCGGCCGGACCCTGTCCGACGGCCTCGCGGCCGTCGACGGCGCCGACTCCGGCTGGCTCGGCCTCGCCGCCGTGCTCTTCGCGGGCTCGTTCCTCGCCACGGTCGGCGGCTGGCGCACGGCGCTCGGCGCCGCCGGCGGCCGGATTTGCGCCCTGCAGGCGACCGCGCGGATCGGCGTCGGCTCGATGGTGAACGCGTTCGCGCCGGCGAAGCTCGGCGACGCGGTCAAGATCGCGCTCTGCTCGCGCGCCATCGACGGTCCCGACCGGATCTGGACCGCCGGCGGCGTCTACGCCGCCCTCGGCGCCGCCCGCTGCCTCACGCTCGCGCTGTTCGTCGTCGCCGCCTCGCTCGCCGGCGCCCTGCCGCTCTGGCCCGTGTTCGTCCTCCTCGGCGTCGTGGCGTTGCTCGGCGTCGTGGCGCTCTCGTCGAAGCGGTGGCGCGACCACCACCGGATCGCGCACCTGCTCGAGGGCTTCGCCGCGCTCGAGCGCTCGCCCGGGGCGGCGCTCGCCGTGCTCGGCTGGACGCTAGCGGCCGCGCTCGCGCGCTTCGGCGCGACGGCCGCCGTCGCCGCGGCACTCGGCTTCCCGGACGCCGTGCTCGCCGCGCTCGTGATCCTGCCAGCGATCGACCTCGCCGCGATGATCCCGGCCGGCGCCGGCAACGTCGGCGTCGCGAGCGGTGCCGTCGCGGTCGCGCTCCGCAGCCGCGGCATCGGCGTCTCGGACGCGATCGCCTGCGGCGTCGCGATCCAGGCGCTCGAGACGATGGTCTCGCTGAGCGCCGGCAGCCTCGGCGGCCTCTACCTCGTGCGGCCGAACCCGGTCGTGCGCCGGTGGGCGATGCGCGCGTCGGCGGTCGGCGTGCCTGTAGGCCTCGCTGCGGTCGTCGGCATGCTCGTCTTCGACCTGGTCTAGCCGCGCAGGAACGCCGGCGGCTCGAGGAGCTCGTCGCCCCGTCCGCCGCCCACCGCCGCAACCGCGGCCGTGTTGCGCCGGCGCGGCGTGCCGAGGCCCGTCGCGACCACGGTGATCCAGAGCTGGCCGGTGAGCCGGTCGTCGATCGTCGCGCCGAAGATGATGTTCGTGTCGTCGGTCGCGGCCGCCCGCACCGCCTCCGCCGCCTCGTTCACCTCGTAGAGCGTCAGGTCGTCGCCGCCGGCGATCGAGAGCAGGATGCCGCGCGCACCGGTGATCTCCGTGTCGATGAGCGGGCTGCCGAGGGCGCGCTCCGCGGCCTCGCGGGCGCGGTTCTCGCCCGTCGCGAAGCCGATGCCCATCAGCGCCGAGCCCGCGTCCTTCATCACGGTGCGCACGTCGGCGAAGTCGAGGTTGATGAGACCCGGGTTCGTGATCAGGTCGCAGATGCCCTGGACGCCCTGCCGCAGCACGTCGTCGGCGATGCGGAACGCGTCGAGCATCGACGTCGACTTGTCGAGCACCTCGAGCAGGCGGTCGTTCGGGATCACGATCAGCGTGTCGCACGCCTGGCGTAGCGCCTCGACGCCCTCGTCCGCCTGCTTGCGGCGCCGCGTCCCCTCGAACTTGAACGGCATCGTGACGATCCCGACCGTGAGCGCGCCCAGCTCGCGCGCGATGCGCGCGACGACCGGTGCGGCGCCCGAGCCGGTGCCGCCGCCCTCGCCGGCGGTGACGAAGACCATGTCCGAGCCGCGGAGCGCGCGCTTCACCTGGTCGTAGCCGTCCTCGGCCGCGCGGCGGCCGATCTCGGGGTCCGCGCCGGAGCCGAGGCCCTCGGTGAGCTCGCTGCCGATGTGGATCTTCGTCGGCGCGTCGCTCATCTGCAGCTGCTGGATGTCGGTGTTGACCGCGACGAAGTCGACTTGCGTGATGCCGGCGTCCATCATCCGGTCGAGCGCGTTCAGACCGGCGCCGCCGACGCCGACCACGCGGATGACGGCGAGGTAGGACGCGTTGCCGCGGCCGCGCTCGAGGCGCGCGGGATGGTCCGGGAGCGGCTCGAGCCAGCGGGCGCCGGGGCGCTCGCGCTCGGGCTCCGGCTCGCGGGCCTGCGGTGCGGCCTCGCGCGGGGCAGGCTGCGCCGGAGTCGCAGGGGAGACCGGCGGCTCGTGGACCTTGCCGTTCGCGTGCTCCTCGCTCGGCTTGTCGCTGCCGCCGGCCTCGGCGCGGCGCTGGGCGGCCTCGGTCGCGCGGAAGAGCTCCGCGAGCGGGCCCTCACGCATGCTGGCGCGATTTCTGGCCATTCAGCACCTCCTTCGCGAGGTCACGGTACATCGCCGCGGCGTCGCCGCTCGGCTCGTAGGCGAGCACGGACGTTCCCTTCACGGGTGCCTCCGCGAAGCGGATCGTCTTGCGGATCCTCGTGTTGTAGACGAGGTCGCCGAAGTTCTCGCGCAGGATCTCGTCGGCCTCGCGCGAGTGCGTCAGCCGCTTGTCGTACATCGTCGGCAGGATGCCGATGACCTCGACCGCCGGGTTCAGGTTCTCGCGCACCATCTGGAGCGTGTTCTCGAGCTGCACGAGGCCGCGCAGGGAGAGGTACTCCGTCTGGACCGGCACGATCACGCCTGCGGCCGCGACGAACGCGTTGATCGTCAGCAGGCCGAGCGACGGTGGGGTGTCGATGAGGATGTAGTCGTAGCGTTCCTTCACGGGTGCGAGCGCCTTCTCGAGCGCGCGTTCGCGGCCGATCTGGCTCGAGAGCGCGAGCTCCGCGCCGGCGAGGTCGATCGACGAGACGGCGATGTCGACCTCCCGCTGCTCGATCACCTGCTCGATCGGCAGACGGTGGACGAGCACGTCGAACATCGACTGCTCGATCGCGTCCGGGTTCATGCCCTGCGACATGGTCAGGTTCCCCTGGGGGTCCAGGTCGATGAGGAGCACGTGCAGCCCCTGCTCCGCGAACGCCACGCCGAGGTTGAGCGTCGTCGTCGTCTTCGCGACGCCGCCCTTCTGGTTGGCGAACGCGATGACCGTCGTCATGGCAGGCGCCTTCCCGTTCGCGGCAGCGCGAACGTTGGGGCGCGGGAGCAGGCGCGCAAGACCCATGTGAACGCCAGTTCGGTTCGGCTCAGCTCATTCCTTCCGCCTCCTCTCGAAGTTTCGCCACGGCCGATCGCGCCCTCACGTCGCCCTCGAGGCGCGCCCACGCCTCTGCCTCGCCCACGAGCGCCCGCAGCTCGTCGAGGAGGCCGCCCGGCGATCCCGGCGGCGCGCCGTGCAGCGCGTCGATCCGCGCCAGCCGCTCGATCACGCGCTCTGCTTCGTCCATGTCCCGAACGTAGCCGGGAACCCGTGACGTGTCTGTGCCGGCTCTGTGCCGAATGTGTGACGCCGGCCGAGCGACTACGCCGCGAGGTACGTCGCCGGCCGCGGCCGCAGCCCGAGCAGCGTCTCGTCCAGGGAGCGGACGAGCTCGACACGGTTGCCGTGGAGCAGCGTCTCGACGAGCGCGCGCCGGACCGCGTCCCGCGCGCCGGCCGACAGCTCCTCGACGCGCAGCGCCTCGAGCAGGTCGGCACGCTCCTTCGTCCTTTCGCCGAGCAGCACCGCCGCGCGCACGCACGCTGCCCAGGGGCCGTCGCCCGCGCCGAGCAGCGCGGTCAGCGCGTCGCGCACCTGCGACGAACGGAACGGCTCCGCGGAGAAGAGCGAGAGCTCCCAACGGTCGAGCGCCTCGCCGAGCTCGCGGTCGTCGTCGGCGAGCGGCAGCCGCTCGCGCAGGTCGGCGGCGAGGCGGCCGCGCAGGATGTCGAGGCGCGTGGCCTCGCCCGGCGGCTGCGTCGCGGCGATCGGCAGGAGCGGCGAGATGCGCAGCGGGCGGAAGTCGAGGCGCTCGAAGACGACGGGGCCGGCCGCAATCGCGCCCGACGTGGCGAGGCGCAGCGCGGTCACTGCGTCCGCGAGGTCGGCGGCCGCGTCGGGCGGCTCGCCGTCGGACGAGTCGAGCTCGCGCGTCAGCTCGAGCACGCACAGCCGGTCGATGTCGCGCCCGAACTCGGGCGGCATCAGCCCGAGCGACTCGGGCCACAGCTTCGTCAGCTCGCCGGGCGCGGCCGCGCGCATGCGCACGCCGGCGCCGAGGTCGATCGCGCCTGCGGCCGACAAACCGACGAGCGGCGCGATCGCGACGTACGAGCGCGCGGTGCCGAACAGCGAGCGCTCGAGGTCGGCGTACGCGAGGTCGAACGCGTCGTCGTGCCAGTCGAACCCGCCGCAGCGCTCGGCGACGGAGGCGAGCAGCGGCAAGAGCACGGACCGGAAAAGCGCGTCCTCGTCCGACGCGGCCGCGCTCGAGTGTGCTCGCGCGAAGATCCCCGCCGCCGGCTCGCGCAAGAGGTCCGCGACGGCGTTCCGCGCGTCGGGCAGCCGGCGCAGCGTCGGCGCCTGCTCCTCGACGAACCCGCGCACGAGCGGCCGGTACTCGTAGAGCGACGGCCCTTGCCGCGTCGGGTGCTCCTCGAACGCGAACGGCAGCTCGGCGCCGCGCTCGACGGCGAACGCTGCGAGGCAGAACGCGCGCAGGCACTCGTAGAGATGGGGTGCGCGAATCGGAACGGCCACGGGAGGCGATTACGCGACGGACGGGTCGTCTCCTACCTGGCAGCGCGGGCACCAGTAGGCCGTGCGGTTCGCGTCGCCTTGCCCCCACGCGGCGATCGGGCCACGGCAGCGGGAGCACGGCCGGCCGGCGCGACGATAGACCTCGAGCCGTCCTTCGCGACCGGTGTCGACCGACGCGCGCATCAGCGCGGCCGCCGTCTCGAGCGCGGCGCGACGCTCCTCGACGCTCACGTCGCGCAGCCGACGCCACGGCGAGAGGCGCGCGCGCCACAGCGTCTCGGCCATCCACATGTTCCCGATCCCGGCGACGAGCGACTGGTCGAGGAGCGCCTCGCCGAGCCAGCGCGATCCGTCCGCGCGCGCGAGGCGGGCGAGCATCGCGTCGAAGTCGGGCGGGCGCGCGAGGATGTCCGGGCCGAGCCGCTGCAGCGCGCGCAGGTGCAGCTCGAGCACGGGGCCGTTCCACAGCACGCCCTCGGCCCGGTCGCCGCGCAGCACGAGCCACGGCCGGCCGGTGCGCGCCTCGCCGCGCGGGCGCACGGACCACCGGCCCGACATCCGCAGGTGCGAGCGGAGGACGACGCCGCCCTCGAACCGCAGCACGAGGTTCTTGCCGACCGCCTCGACGGACTCAAGCCGCCGGCCGTCGAGCTGCGCCGCGACGTTCTCCGCCTGCGCGCGCGGGTGCGGCGTCTCGACCTCGATGCGCTGACCGACGAGCACCTGGAGCCCACGTGCCGCGCGGTGGAGCGTGTCCCCTTCCGGCACGGCGCGAGCGTAGCGCGCTAGGTTCGCGGCATGACCTCTCGTGCACGGGCAGCGCTCGCCGGCGCGGCGGCCGCCATGGCGTGGGCGGCGGTCGAGCCGCTCGACCGGCGGCTCTTCCGCCATGACTACTCCGACGTCGCGCTGCTCGGCAAGGCGGTGACGCGCTCGCGCTGGTGGCCCGTCGCGGGCCTCGCGATCCACGCGGCGAACGGCGCCGGCTTCGGGCTCGCGTTCCACGAGCTGCGTGCGCGCACCGGCGCCGAGCCGCGCCGGCTCGCGTTCGAGATGGCGATGGTCGAGAACGTCGCGCTCTACCCGCTCGCGCTCCTCGTCGACCGCCGCCACCCGGCGCGCGGCGAGCCGGGCCTCGCGCCGCTCGCGACGCCGCGCGGGTTCGCCCAGGCGACGGCGCGGCATGCGCTGTTCGGCTACGTGCTCGGCCGCTGGGCCTGAGCGAGCTGCGCGCGCACGGCGAGCAGCGCGAGGTCCTTCGCCTTCGCCTCGAGCATCACGTCAACCGGACCGGGCGACGCGTCGAGCGCCGCCTGCACGTCCCACGGCGCGACGAAGTCGGCGTGCGCGTCGAGCCGCGGCCGCGGAAGGCTGAGCCGCGGGCTCGAGACGTGCACCTTCGGCCGCACGCCGTCCGGCCACGTCGCGTACGCGTCGGCGAGCGTCGCGTCCGACGGGTTGCAGCGGTCGTGGTGCAGGTCGTAGACGACGCGGACGCCCGTGCGCTCGTGCAGCCACAGCACGTCGGCGAGCGAGAACGAGCGCTCGTCGTGCTCGACGACGACGCGTGCGCGGGCGGACTCCGACAGCCGTTCGTACGCCGACGCCCAGCGCGCGAGCGCGGACTCGCGGTCGCCGTAGACGCCACCGACGTGCACGACGACCACGGCGTCGTCGCCCTGGCCGAGCGCGTCGAGCAAAGCCGCGTCCTGCTCGAGGTCGGCGCTCGCCTTTGCGACGACGCCCTCGCTCGGCGAGTCGAGCACGGTGTACTGGCCGGGATGGGTCGAGAGCCGCAGTCCGAGCGTGCGTGCCTTCTCGCCGAGCGCGGCCAGCTCGCTCGCGCACTCGTCGAGCTGCCGGCGGTACGCGAGCTCCGGCAGGTCGGGGTGCGTCCCGTACGGCACCACCGAGCCGCCGAGCCGGTACACGCGGATGTCGTTCGCGTCGAGGTAGTCGAACACTGCGTCGAGGTAGCTGAGCGACGTGCGCAGGTGCGGGCCGCTCTGCCAGCGGCGCGTGTCGGACGTCTTCAACCCGCCTGCTCCGAGCACCTTCACGGCGAAGCCGAGCCGGTACGGGACGGTCACGCGCTCAGGGGCGGAGCACGGCGCGGCGGGGACCGGCGAGGAAGCCGGCCTCGAGGAGGAGCGGCATGATCTCGGTCTCGCCGACCGGCTCGCCGTCGAAGCGCTCGACTGCGAGCCGCTTCGCGCCGCCGCCGCGCACGTGGCCGACGAGCGCGGCGAGCGCGACGCGCAGCCACTCCTCGTCGGGGTCGCGCAGCGGGACGAGCGAGCGGCCGCCGCGCTCGACGTACAGCACGGCCTCGCCGCCGAGCAGCACGACCTGCGCGCCGGCGACGCGTGCGGCGCGGCCGTTCGCGCGCTTCGGCCACGGCAGCGCCGCGCCGTACGGTTGCGCGGGATCGGCCGCGGCGACCACCATCGCGTCGGGGTCCTCACCTGCCTCGCGCAGCTCGCGTAGCCGCTCGACGGCTCCGCCGAGCGCAAACTGCGCCCCGCCGAGGCCCTCGACGAAGTAGCCGCGCCGGCACAGGCCGAGCGTCTCGAGCGCGCGCAGCTCGGCGTACACCGCGCCGTACCCGCCGGGGATGCCCTCTGCGCGCACGCCGTCGCGGGTGACGATGCCCTGCCGCTCGAGCAGGAGCTCCGCGAGCGCGCGCCGGTCGACGTCGCCGGCGAAGAGCCGATGTGTGCGCGACCACCGCCCCTGCGTGGCGGAGGGTCCCGAGACGCGGCGGCGCGAGAAGCGGCGCGGCCTTCGCTCGGGCTTCGGCACGCCGTACCGGCGGCCGGCGCGCAGCGGCGTCCACGCGTCGTTCGTCACCTCGCCTGACCAGACGAGATCCCAGAGCGCGGGCAGCGCCTCCTCGTCCGCGAGCCCGGTCTCGGCGAGCAGGTCGAACCAGAAGAGCGCGCCGCGGTCGAGCGCCTCGCGGATGCGGTCGTGCGCGTCGCCCTCGGGCCGCGGCGTCCCGGGCACCTGACCGAGTGCGGGCGCATCCTCGCGGAAGTAGAGCGCGACGCGGTCGAGCCCGGCGCCGACCCAGACGACCTCGCCGCTCGCGCAGAGCGCGTCGAGATGCTCGGGCCGGTAGCCCGGCACGCGGCGCGGCAGGACGTCGGTCTCCCACAGCGCCACCGGCAGCGGCAGCGCCTGCAGCGGCACGAGCGCCTCGCGCAGCGACGCGCGCCGGTCGATGCCGTGCCACGACGGCAGGAACCGCGCGAGCGCCTCCTGCTCGACCGGCTCGACCTCACGCCGAAGCGCGGCGATCGAGGCGCGGCGCAGCCGGCGCAGCACGTCGGGGTCGCACCACTCGCGCTCGGTGCCGCCGGGGCGCAGCTCGCCGCGGACGAGCAGCTCGGCGCGCTCGAGCTCGGCGAGCACCGGCTCGACATCGCGGCCGAAGCGCTCGTTCGCCTGCGCGGTCGTGAACGGGCCGCGGCCCTTCGCGTACCGCAGCACGAGCTGACGCAGCGACTCAGGCCCGCCCTCGAGGAACACGTCCGGGAGCCCGGACGGCGGCATCGCGCCGAGCGCGTCGCGATAGCGGCCCGCGTCCTCGGCGGCGATCAGCCGCTCCTCGCCTGCGACGCGCACGATCACCGCGCGCCGCTCGTCGAGCAGCGGCGCCGCGAGCTCCTCCGCGTACTCGCCCGGCCTCAGGTCGCCGCGGATGCGCAGCTGGTCGTGCAGCGCGTCCGGCGTCGTCGGCGTGCCGCGCAGCTGGCGCTCGACGTCCTCGACCGCGTCGGCGTCGAGCAGGTCGCGCAGCTCCTCCTGCCCGAGCAGCTCGCGCAGCAGGTCGCGGTCGAGGGAGAGCGCCTGCGCGCGCCGCTCGGCCGGCGGCGTGTCGTCCTCGTACATGTACGTCGCGATGTAGTCGAAGAGGAGCGACGCGCTGTACGGCGACGCGCTCTGCGTCTCGACGTCGACGAGGTCGAGCTGCCGCGTCTTGAGGTCGGTGAGCAGCCGCTTGAGCGCGGGCAGGTCGAACACGTCCTGCAGGCACTCGCGGTAGGTCTCGAGGATGACCGGGAACGAGCCGTACTTGCGCGCGACCTGCAGCAGCGACTGCGCCTTGAGGCGCTGCTGCCAGAGCGGCGTGCGCTCTCCCGGTCGGCGGCGCGGGATGAGCAGCGCGCGGCCCGCGTTCTCGCGGAAGCGCGCGCCGAAGAGCGCGCTCTCCCCCACCTCGTTCACGACGAGGTCCTCGACCTCGCCGGGATCGACGACCAGCTCGTCGCTCGGCGGCGGCGCGTCGGCGTCGGGGAAGTGCAGCGCGATGCCGTCGTCGGACCAGATCGACTGCGCCTCGACGCCGAGCGACTCGCGCAGCCGCGCGGCGATCGCCATCGCCCACGGCGCGTGCACTCGGCCGCCGAACGGCGTGAGGATGCAGACGCGCCAGTCGCCGATCTCGTCGCGGAAGCGCTCGACGACGATCGTGCGGTCGCTCGGCACCGCGCCCGTCGCGTCGGCCTGCTCACGGAGGAACGTAAGCAGGTTGCGCGCGGCGCGCTCGTCGAGGTGGTACTCGTCGCGCAGCCGCGAAACCGCCTTGTCGGGGTGCAGCGCGGACAGCTCGCGCGAGGCCGTGCCGATCTTCGCGCCGAGCTCGTACGGGCGTCCGACGCCCTCGCCCTTCCAGAACGGCACCGCGCCCGGCAGCCCCGGCGCGGGCGAGACGATCACCTGGTCGCGCGTGATCTCCTCGATGCGCCACGTCGACGCCCCGAGCAGGAACGTCTGGCCCGCGCGCGCCTCGTAGACCATCTCCTCGTCGAGCTCGCCGACGCGGCCGCCGCCGTCGGCGAGGAACACGCCGAACAGGCCGCGGTCCGGAATCGTTCCCGCGTTCGTGACGGCGAGCCGGCGGGCGCCTTCGCGTGCGCGGATCACGCCGCCGGTGCGGTCCCACACGATGCGCGGGCGCAGCTCGGCGAACTCGTCCGAGGGATAGCGGCCCGCGAGCATGTCGAGCACGTTCTCGAGCTGCTGCCGCGAGAGGTCGGCGAACGGGTACGCGCGCCGCACGAGGTCGTGCAGGTCGTCGACTCGGACCTCCTCCTGCGACGCGATCGCGACGATCTGCTGCGCGAGCACGTCGAGCGGGTTGCGCGGGATCTTGGTCTCCTCGATGTCGCCGCCGCGCATCGCGCGCGCGACCACCGCGCTCTCGAGCAGGTCGGCGCGGAACTTCGGGAAGATGCGGCCCTTCGAGACGGAGTGCAGGTCGTGGCCCGCGCGCCCGATGCGCTGCAGGCCGCGCGCGACCGACTTCGGCGACTCGACCTGGATCACGAGGTCGACGGCGCCCATGTCGATGCCGAGCTCGAGCGACGAGGTCGCGACGAGGCACGGGATGCGGCCGGCCTTCAGGTCCTCCTCGACGACGACGCGCTGCTCGCGCGCGAGCGAGCCGTGGTGCGCGCGAGCGATCTCCTTCTCCGCGAGCTCGTTCAGCCGCAGCGCGAGCCGCTCGGCGAGCCGGCGGTTGTTGACGAAGACGATCGTCGAGCGGTGCTGCTCGACGAGGCGCAGCACCTCGGGGTACACGGACGGCCAGATCGACGACGAGCCGAGCTCGGTGCCGGCGTCCATCTCCTGGCCGTCGGCGGGGACCGGGTACGAGAGCGACGCGGTCGAGCCGAGCTCCCGCATGTCCTCGACCGGCACGACGACCTCGAGGTCGAGCTCCTTGCGCGTGCCGGCGTCGACGATCGTGATCGGCCGCCCGCCGGAGACGAAGCGCCCGATCTCCTCGATCGGCCGCTGCGTCGCCGAGAGCCCGATGCGCTGCACGGGACGCTCCGCGAGCGCGTCGAGCCGCTCGACGCTGACCGCCATGTGGGTGCCGCGCTTCGTGCCGGCGACGGCGTGCACCTCGTCGAGGATCAGAGTCTCGACCCCGGCTAGCACGTCCCGGGCCTGCGAGGTGAGCATGAGGAAGAGCGACTCGGGCGTCGTGATGAGGATGTCGGGCGGCTCCTTCAGGAGCTCGCGCCGCTCCTTCTGAGGCGTGTCGCCCGTGCGCACCGCCACGCGCAGCTCGGACTCGAGCCCGGCGAGCGGCCCGCGCAGGTTGCGCTCGATGTCGTAGTTCAGCGCCTTCAGCGGCGAGACGTAGAGCACGCGCAGCCCCGCGCCAGGCGTCTCGTTCAGCCGGTCGATCGCGTAGAGGAATGCGGTGAGCGTCTTGCCCGAGCCGGTCGGCGCTTGGATGAGGACGTGCGCACCGGACGCGATCGCCGGCCAGCCGCGCTCCTGCGGCGGCGTCGGACCGGCGAACGTCCGCTCGAACCAGGCCCGCGTCGCCGGACTGAACACGGACAGCGGCTCCATGCGAACAAGCGTACCGGTCGGCGGGCTCCGTCCGGCAGCCGCAACTAACCTCGGCGGCCGTGCATCCACTGCGGCGAAACCGTGACTTCGTCGCACTCTGGATCGCGCAGGCGGTGTCGATGCTCGGCACGAGCATCTCGTCGCTCGCGTACCCGCTCGTGATCCTCGACGCGACCGGCTCCGCGGCGAAGGCCGGCATCGTCACCTCGACGCTCGCCGCCACGACGTTCGTGCTCCGCCTGCCGGCCGGCGTCCTCGTCGACCGGTGGAGTCGGCGGCGCATCCTGCTGCTCTGCGACGCCGGTCGCGCGCTCGCCGTCGCCTCGCTTGCGCTCACGCTCGCGCTCGGGCACCTCGTGCTCGCCCAGATCGTGCTCGTCGCGATCGTCGAGGCGGCGCTCGGCGTGCTGTTCGGGCCGTCCGAGGTTGCGGCAGTGCGGCGCGTCGTCGAGCCCGAGCAGATCCGCGACGCGATCGCGCGCAACCAGACGCGGAGTCAGCTCGCGGGGCTGGTCGGTCCGCCGGTCGGCGGCGCGCTGCTCGGCCTCGGACGGTCGCTGCCCTTCGTCGCCGACGCCGTCTCGTACACGGTGTCGTTCGTCTCGATCCTGAGCGTCCGCAAGCCGCTCGACGACACGCCGCACGCGCGCGAGCGGCGCCACCTCGCGGCGGAGGTGCTCGACGGCCTGCGCTGGCTGTGGGAGCGGCCGTTCCTGCGCGCGCTCGCACTCTGGCTCTCAGCGGGCGGCATCGCGTTCAGCTCGATCGGGCTCGTGATCCTCGTCACGGCGCGCGAGCACGGCGCGACGTCGGCCCAGATCGGCGTGCTGTTCGGGCTCACCTCCGGCGGCGGCTTCGCAGGGTCGCTCGCGACGCCGCAGCTGATGCGCGCGGTGTCGGCGCCGAGGCTGATCGCGGCCTTCGGGTGGTCGGTCGCGCTCGCGACGCTCCTCCTGATCCCGACGCACTCGCCGTACGTGCTCGGCCTGCTCGGCGCGTTCGCGTTCTTCCTCGCGCCCACCGTGACGGCGATCCTCTTCTCGGCGATCGCGGCCGAGGCGCCGGACCGCATGCAGGGCCGCGTGAACAGCGCGGCGATCCAGCTCGTCTCGCTCCTAGCACCGGTCGGGCCGCTCGTCGGCGGCCTCCTCCTCGAGGCGCTCGAGCCGACCGGCACGCTGCTCGTCTACGGCGCGCTGATGGTCGCGCTCGCAGTGGTCGCCACGGTCGCGCGGCCGTTGCGCGCCGGGGCGGCTACACCACGAAGTACAGCGTGAGCGCGATCGCGAGGATCACGACGACCACGATGCCCACGACGACGGTGACGCCCGTAAGCGCGATGAGCGGCGTGCGCGGGCTCGCGCCGCGCTCGGCTTCGCGCACGAGGTCTTTCGGGGTCTCGTCCACGGTCGGCGCGTACCCGCAATGCGAGAGTTGAATCGCGCCGCCCCGCGCACGGGCGCGCCGGTAGCGTCGCGCCGTGCGCTTCGCCGTCTATCCGCCGAACTTCGGCGACTACGCCGACCCGGCGCTCGTCGTCGATCTCGCGCGCCGCGCGGAGGCCGCGGGCTGGGACGGCGTCTTCCTCTGGGATCACCTCGTCAACCGGTCGGGGCGCGTCGCCGACCCGTGGACGACCCTGGGCGCGGTCGCGCACGCGACGGAGCGCGTGACGATCGGGCCGCTGATCGTGCCGCTCGCGCGGCGGCGGCCGCACAACGTCGCGCTCGCGGCGCTCACGCTCTCGCGCCTCGCGCCCGGCCGCGTCGTGCTGGGCGCGGGTCTCGGCACGCCGCCGGACTTCTCGGAGTTCGGCGAGCCGGACGACTGGCGCACGCGGGCCGCGCGGCTCGAGGAGGGTCTCGCGGTCGTGCGCACGTACCTCGACGGCGGCACGCCGAACGGCGTCGCATTCGGCTCAGCCGGTGGACGCGTCCCGGTCTGGGTCGGCGGGATCTGGCCGCGGCGGCAGCCGTTCCACGGCGTCGAGCACGCCGACGGGTTGTTCCCGCTGCGCTTCGAGGCGGGCAAGGGCTTCTCGCCGCTGTCCGCGGACCACGTTGCGGAGATCCGCGCGTCCGTGCCGGAGGCGGCGACGCGCGACCTCGTGCTCTGGAACGCGATGGCGGCCGACGAGCCGGACGTCGCCGAGTACGAGCGCGCCGGCGTGACGTGGTGGCTCGTCGCGCCGCGGGCCGACGAGTCCGCCGAGGGGTTCGGCCGGATGGTGGACGCCGGCCCGCCGCGGTAGCGTCGTCGCGTGCACTACGACGTGATCGTCGCCGGAGCCGGCACGGCCGGCTGCGTGCTCGCGGGGCGGCTCAGCGAGGACCCCGACCGCACGGTGTGCCTCGTCGAGGCCGGCCCCGACTACGGCCCGTACGACGAGGGCCGCTGGCCCGCGGACCTGCTGAACGGCCGCCGGCTCGCGTTCTCGCACGCGTGGGAGACCGATCGCGACGACCGCTCGCAACTCAGGGCTCGGGTGCTCGGCGGCTGCTCGGCGCACAACGCCTGCGCGATGCTCCGCGGCGCGCCCGCCGACTACGACGAGTGGGGCCACGGCTGGTCGTTCGCCGTGCTCGAGCCCTACCTCGACCGCGCCGACGAGACGCTGCGCACGCGGCGGCCCGGGCTCGGCGACCTCAGCGCCTGGCACCGCGCGTTCGCGGACGAGGCGCCGGACGACGCGACGGTCGAGCCGATCAACGCGGTCGGCGACGTGCGCTGGAACGCCGCGTTCGCGTACGTCGACCCGGCACGCGCACGACCGAACCTGACGATCGCCGCCGACACGCTGGTCGATCGCGTGCTGCACGACGGCGCGCGCGCGACCGGCCTCGCAACCTCGCGCGGCGAGCTGCACGCCGACACGGTCGTGCTCGCCGCGGGCGCGTACGGGACGCCCGCCGTCCTCCTGCGCAGCGGGATCGGGCCGGAGTCCGGGCTGCCCGTCGGCGAGAACCTCGGCGACCACGTCGGCAGCGACCTCGCGTGGGAGCCGAGCGACGAGCTGGCGGGCGCGATCGACCCCGTCCGTCCGCTCGCGCTGCTCACGATCCGCAGCCGCAGCGCCGCGTGCCCCGACGGCCTGTGGGACACGTTCCTCCTCCCCGCGCTCGACGAGCTGCCGGGCGGCGTGTTCGAGCTGTACGGGATCGCGTTCGCGATGAAGCCGCGCTCGCGCGGCCGCGTGCGCCTGAACGACGCCGATCCGCGCACGCCGCCGGCGGTCGAGCACGGCTTCTTCACCGACCCCGCGGACGTCGACGTCGTCGTCGAGGGCCTCGAGCGCTTGCGCGAGCTCGCCGCAAGCC
>JBKPLI010000116.1:0-13350 GCA_046731555.1 Actinomycetota bacterium
AGCGCGCCGGCGGGGTCGTAGCTTCGCCGCGCCGTCGACGCGCGGCTCTCGGGGAGCAGAACCGGGATGAGCGCGAGCGCGAGGAGCCCGACGGGGATGTTGAGGAAGAAGATCCACTCCCAGCCGAAGCCGTCGACGAGCGGGCCGCCGATCAGCCAGGCGGTCGTCGCCCCGAAGCCGCCGAGCGCACCCCAGATGCCGAACGCCTTGTTGCGCTCGGCTCCTTCCTCGAAGAGCGTCGTGATGATCGAGAGCGCCGTCGGGGTCATGATCGCGGCGCCGACTCCCTGGAAGGCGCGGGCGCCGATCAGCGCCTCGTCCGACCACGCGAGCCCGCAGAGGAGCGAGGCGAGCGTGAAGAGGGCGACGCCGACCATGAACACGCGCCGGCGCCCGAGCAGGTCCGCCGCCCGCCCTCCGAGCAGAAGCAGGCCGGCAAACGTGAGGGCGTAGGCGCTGACCACCCACTGCAGCCCCTGCGCCGTGAAGCCGAGGTCGGTCTGGATCGAGGGGAGCGCGACGGTCACGATCGCCGCGTCGAGGATGACCATGAAGAAGGCGCCGCAAAGGAGGGCGAGTGCCCACCAGCGGCGAGGATCGGGAGCTGCGGATTCCATCATCAACCTCCGGATGCGTTTTCGTCGTCGCCGTGTGATCCGGCGGCGCGCGGAAACTCATCGGTCGCGCGCGACGGCGACGAGGACGAGCGGGCAAGAGCCCACGCTGCGGAGGTGAGCGACGGGGAGCCGTGCGATCGGGATCATCGAGCCGCGCGCGAAGCGTCGGCACCCGCCCGCCCTGCACTCGAGCTCGAGCTCTCCCGCCTCGACGACGACGATGGCGTCGCGTGCGTGCTCGAGGCTGATCTCGCGGCCGGGCGCAGCGCGAAGGACGCGCCTGGAGAAGCCCTCCGGCGGCGGATCGCGGAAGAGCGCGGTCATCCCAGCGTCGCGGGGAGGCCGAACGCCGGGAAGAGCTCGGGGTAGAGGAACCAGTGCAGGCCGGTGATCCGGCCGTCCTCGATCTCGACCACGTGGATCGCGAACGGTGTGGCGTCGGCGTCGTCCCCGCGATAGACGCCGAACGCCGGCTGCCTGTTCGCGCGTGTCGGCACGAAGCGGTGCGACGCCGCCCCGGGTGCGAACGCACGCTCGGCGTAGAACGCACACACCGCCTCACGTCCCTGGTACCACGTCGGGTGCGGCGGCATCGCCATCCGCACGTCCTCGCGCAGGAGCGAGACGAGCTGAGACGGGTCGCGCCGCTCCCACGCGTCGATGTACTTCTGGAGGAGCGACCGCTCGGCCTCCTCGGCGTCGGCAGCCCTCGCCCACTCGAGCCGTGCCGCAGGGAGCCGCTCCTTCATCGTCGCGCGCGCCCGCTGCAGCGCGCTGTTCACTCCGGCAAGGCTCATCTCGAGCACCGCGGCGGTGTCGTCCGCCGGCCAGTCGAGCGCGTCGCGGAGGATCAGGACCGCGCGCTGGCGCGGCGGAAGATGCTGGATCGCGGCGAGGAACGCGAGCTCGATCGTCTCTCGCGCGACGACGGCGTCGCCCGGCTCGGGGCTCTCGTCGAGCAGGCGATCAGGGTACGGCTGAAGCCAGGGAAGATCGGCCGCCGGCTCCGGCAACGCACCGAGCCGAGCGGCGGGGCCTGCGTCGTACGGCACGAGGCGCCGCGGCCGCCGCTCGAGGGCCCTCAGGCAGGCGTTGGTCGTGATGCGGTAGAGCCACGCGCGGAAGGTGGACTCCGCACGGTACGTCGCCCGCCCGGTCCAGGCTCTGAGGAGCGCCTCTTGAAGCGCGTCCTGCGCGTCCTCGAGCGAGCCGAGCATCCGGTAGGCGTGAACCTGGAGCTCGCCGCGGTAGCGCTCGACGAGCTGCGTGAACGCAGCTCTGTCTCCGGCGGCCGCCGCCCTGACGAGATGTTCCTCCGTCGCGTTCGTCGCCATGGCCGTCTCCTTGTGCCGTGCTCGGGCAGGTCAGGCGCTGCGTCCGGTTCAACGACGGCGCCGGTAGATGTGATCCCTGCAGGAGCGAAAACTCATCGGTCCGCGCGAGCGATGAGTTTGCGTGCGACGCCGGATCGTACGGCGACGGATCTGTACCTGAGAGGAGGACGAAGTGAGAAGGATCGTCGCCGAACAATCGCTGTCCCTGGACGGCGTGGCCGAAGACCCCGGCCGTGTAGGCCGGTACGAGCACCGCGGCTGGACGGTTCCGTACTGGAACGACGAGATCGCGAAGTGGCACGCCGACCAGCTGTTCGCCAGCGACGCCCTGCTGCTCGGCCGGGTGACCTACGAGGAGTTCGTTCGCATCTGGCCCCACCGTCAATCCGATGAGGCGCGCCAGGGACTGCGGTCGGGCGACCCGTTCACCGACCGGATGAACAGCGTGCCCAAGTTCGTCGCCTCCACCACCTTGCAGGAGCCGCTCGAGTGGAACGGCACCCTGCTCAGAGGCGACGTCGCAGACGCAGTCGCGGAACTGAAGGAGCAGCCCGGCGACGACATCCTCATCTACGGCAGCGCCACGCTCGTGACCACGCTCATGCGCCGAGACCTGATCGACCAATACCGCTTGCTGATCTACCCGATCGTGCTCGGGCGAGGGAAGCGCCTCTTCCGAGACGGCAACGGCAAGACGACACTTGCTCTCAAGCGGTCGGAGACCGCCGGCACGGGCGTCACGATGCTCGTCTGCGAGCCATCACCGCGACGGAAGGGGCTTGGCCGTAGCTGACGAACGACGTAGGATCCGCCCCACGCCTCCTCGAGAAAGGATCCGCAGTGTCCTGGATCTGGATCGTCATCATCGTCATCGTCGTGTTGGCACTCCTCGGCTTCTTCGGACGAGGCCGCTTCTCTCGGTAGTCCACGCCGCCTCGAACTAGCGCAATCTGCGCGAGGGAGACGTCGTCCCGCTTGCCGCGCGGGCCGGAGGGCGGTGACCTACGGGCGCTGCTCGGGCGTAGGTCTCAAGGCACAACTCTGCGCATCACGCAGTTCCTCTTGCCCTTGGGGCGGAGGTAGCTGAAGCCGGCCCGCTCGTACAGGGACCGTGTGCTGTTGTAGAGGACGGACACCTTTTGGCCGGCGGTGTCATGCGGGTACCCCTCGACGACCCCGCCGCCGGCCTGCGCAATCAGATCCACGGCACCACCAAGGGCGACCGCCGTCACTCCTTTGCGCCGGTACTTCTTGTCCACGAAGATGCAGGTGATCCGGTAGTCGGGCGGCGTGTCGAGAGCGGCCTCGTACTCCTTGCGGTGGTGGATGTTCGGCAGTTCCTCCGGGGAGCCGTACTGGCACCACGCCACTGCCTCGTCACCGTCGAACACCAGCGCGGCGTGTGCGCGGCCCTCCTTGACCAACCGTTCCTTGAGAGCGCGGTTGCCTTCGGCGGTGAACGTCTTCTCGGCATGGAAGGTGTGGAACCAGGTGCACCAACAGCCACCGAACACACCGTTGTGCCGCTCGACGAGCCGCGCGAATGCGTCCCAGGTATTCGCATCGAGCGGCTTGACCACGTAGTCCGTCATGGAGTCTCCTCGGCTCTCGTGCGCGCAGCGTAACGCGGCACTTCGCGAGGCGCGAGCATAGGCGGGTTTGACCGAGTGCTCGTTCGGCGACCCGCTTCGAGGGCCGAGGTCCTTCCGCTCCGCGGCCCCGCCCGGCCGCGGAACGGAGCTCTCGTTATCCGAGCATGTAAACGAGAAGGACGATGAGAAGAATCAGAACGATTGCGCCTGCTCCGATGTACATCTCGCCTCCTTTCGTTGGTCTCTCGAACAACGTGCAAGCGGCCCATTCGGTAACGGCCGCCGGCTAGCGTCCGAACCGACGCGCGTCTTGTCGCGAGCGGGTTGTTGCCGCGGCTTTCGCGGGTAGGAGTGATGTGTGCGGCGGCTCGGCTTGGTCGTGCTTGTGGTTGCTGTTGCGGTTGTGGATCTGTCGGCGGCTGCCGGAGGGTCCGTGGCGCCGCGGATCGTCTTTCAGAGTGCGCAGAGCGGCGACTACGAGCTCTGGTCGATGCGTCTGGACGGGACCGGGCTTCGCAACCTCACGCACGCGAAGGGCTATGACAGCAACCCGGCGTGGTCGCCGGACGGGAAGCGGATCGCGTTCACGAGCTACCGGACGGGCTGGCCGAAGATCTGGGTGATGAACGCCGACGGGAGCCGCCCGCGGCAGCTGACGCGCGGCTTCTCGAAGGAGGGCGGCGCCGTGTGGACGCCGGACGGCGCGCACATCGTCTACGGCTCGTCTCCCGACCCGCCGCGGGCCGGCGCTCCGGGCTGGTGGATCATGCGCCCGGACGGGAGTCACAAGCGCGCGCTTCCTCGCACCTACAGCGGCAGGCCGTCGTGGTCGCCGGATCGCAAGCAGGTCGTGATGTCCGGCTCCTGCGGCTACGAGACGTGCATCTTCGCGATGAAGGTCGACGGCAGCGGCAAGCGCCAGCTGTGGGAGCCCGAGCGGGTCGACAACAACGAGCCGGCGTGGTCGCCGGACGGGCGTTCGATCGCGTGGATTCACGCGACCGAGCTGTGGCTGATGAACCCGGACGGGTCGCAGCCGCGGCGGCTGCCGCCGGAGTCGCCGCCGGAGACCTACGACGCGGCGCCGAGCTGGTCGCCCGACGGCTCGCGCCTCGTCTTCTCCACGACGCGTTCGCCGAGCGGGCTTGCGGTGATCAACCGTGACGGGAGCGGAATCACGCCGATCGGCGCAGGGGTCGTCACCCGAACCGCCACGCCCGTGTGGCAACCGCGCCCGTGAGACGCGTTCTCCTGCCGCTCGTCCTGCTGGCGGCCACGGCGCAGGCCGCGTTCGCGACGCCGCTGCCCGTCCGGCCGGCGCGGCCGGCCGACGACGCGGTGCTCGCGAAGCCGGGCTGGGCCGAGGAGTGGCGCGTGCTCGCCTTCGACCCCGCGACGCACGGCTATCTGTCGCTGTCGCTCGTGTCGGGGCCCATCCCGCTGATCGCGGTCACGGCGAGAGCGGGCGGGGAGACGGTCTCGGCAGGCGCGGAGCTGCCGTACGGTCTGCAGCCGCATCAAGGCCCCGGCGTGACGATCGCCAACCTGCCGGACAACGCTCCGCCCCAGCCGAACTCGCTCTCCTACGTCGGCGGCCGGTACGTCGTCGACCTGACCTGGCCGGCGCGCGGCCGGCTGACGATCGTCCCGCAGCGCGCGGGTGTGACGGTCGGGCCCTGGCACCTCGGCGGCGAGCCGATCTTCCGCGGCGGTCCGCCGACCTACGTGCCCGGCGACATGCGCTGGAGCGTGCCGGTGGCGGTCGGCACCGCGAGCGGATCGCTCGAGGCCGACGGCCACAAGATCACCTTCAACGGCTGGCGCGCCTACCAGGATCACACCTGGGGTCGCTTCCGCCGCTCCTCGTCGAGCTGGACGCACTGGGACTTCGCCGTCCGGAGCCCGCGCGCCGGCGAAGCGTGGATCCTGAACGGGCTCGAGCCCACCGACGGCCGCTACTACGCGCTTCCGAACGACCGCCGCTGGCAGGGCGTGCTCGTCCACGCGACGCGGCGAGGCGTCGAGACCTGCCAGGCGCGCATCGTCCGCCGCGGCTGGGACTCCCGCCCTCTCAACCTGACCGGCGCGAGCTTCGACTACTGGCTGCCCACGTACGTCCGCGCGCTCTGCGGGACGAAGACGCTGGCCGTGTCACCGCTCGCGCGCCCGTGGCCGTTCTTCGGCGGCTTCAACGGCGGCGTCCTCGCAGCGAGCCCACTCGCAGCCGGCAACGGCTGGATCGAACACGCCGTCCCGATCGTCCCCACCAGCTGACAGCCGGGGAAGGACGCGGCAGCGTCGACGATTCTTAGGGAATTCTTCGCGTTTTCTTATCGGGTCGCCGTTGACTTGCGCGGCTCGTCTTCGAGGATCGCCTCAGTACAACGGGTCGTCGACTCCTGGGCGTGGAGTTGAAGTCAGACGAGTGTCCGCGGCCGGGACGGCGAGGACGGAGTCGAGTGAGGGAGGGTGTCATGAGTACCCGTGAGGGCGAGCGGCCAGCCCAGGATGAGGCACGCCCTGCGCGCCGGTTGACGAGGCGGGGCTTCCTCGGACGCGTGGGGGCAGGAGCCGGGGCGGTCGCGATCGGCCCGGCCGCCGGCACGCTCCTTCGGCCGCAGGAGGCGTACGGCGCGCCCGCGATCAACTTCGGGCGCATGTTCCCGAACCTGCCGTCGTTCCAGCCCGCGAACGACACCGTCCGGAGGGCGCTCAATGCCGTCGGGGCGCCGCGCGGGATCCTGGACGCGAGAGACCAGACCACCGTTCCCAACGCACCCGTCGAGCTGATCGTCAACCCGGCGCTGAACGTGAACAACCCCAACAACGACTCCCACACCGCGGGGACGACCTTCATGGGCCAGTTCATGGATCACGACATGACGTTCGACACGACCTCGCGGCTCGGCGTCGTGACCGATCCGGCGACGTCGCCGAACTCGCGCACCCCGACCTTCGACCTCGACTCGGTCTACTTGGCCGGCCCGACGGCGTCGCCGCACCTCTACGACTCCCACGACCGCGCCAAGCTGCGCATCGAGACGGTTGCGCCCGGGAGCTCGATCGAGGATCTGCCGAGGGGCTCGGACGGGACCGCGATCATCGGCGATCCCCGCAACGACGAGAACCTGATGATCGCCGGCCTGCACGCGGCAGTGATCAAGTTCCACAACCGAATGGTCGACAAGGTCCGGGCCGAGCGGCTCGTGCCGAACCCGAGCGACGGCAACGCCGTGTTCATCGCCGCCCGCAACCAGACGCGGTGGCACTACCAGTTCCTGATCCTCAACGAGTTCCTGCCGCTGTTCGTCGGGCAGCCGATGGTCGACACGATCCTCTCGCAGGGGCGGCGCTTCTACCGCCCGCCCTTCAACGGCGCCTTCATGCCCGTCGAGTTCCAGGGGGCGGCGTTCCGCTTCGGCCACAGCATGGTCCGTCCGTCGTACCGGGCGAACTTCACGGGTCAGCCTGCGGGCAAGCCCAACGCGCCGCAGTTCTTCGGCCTGATCTTCGACCCGGCGCTCGGCGACACCCGCGGGGATCGCGACGACCTGCTCGGCGGCGCGCGCTCGCCGAGACGCTTCATCGGCTGGACGACGTTCTTCCGCTTTCCCGGCTTCGACGGAGACGTGAGGCCGAACAAGCGAATCGACACGAAGATCTCGACCGCCATGTTCGACCTGCCGCTCCCTGCAATCGCGGGCGGTGATCAGCCGACGGTGCTCCCGCAGCGCAACCTGCTCCGGCATCTGACCTGGTCGATCCCTTCGGGGCAGCGGATCGCGCAGGCGATGGGCATTCAGCCGTTGGACAAGAGCGAGCTGACCGACATCGGCGACGTCGGCCGCGCAGACGGCGTCTCGAACCTCGACACGTCTACGCCTCTCTGGTTCTACATCTTCAGGGAGGCCGAGCACCGAGCGGGTTCGATGACGCTCGGGCCTGTCGGTGGACGGATCGTCGGCGAGGTGATCATCGGCCTCCTCCAGACGGATCCGGGGTCGTACGTCAACCAGTCCGGATGGAGGCCGATCGTTCCGGCTGCCAGCGGGCAGTTTCGGATGATCGACTTCCTGACCTTCGCGGGAGTCGGCGGGCGGCGCTGAGCCGCCGCACCCACGAGGCGACTGACTTCGGCAGCGGCCGGCCCGACGGGAGGGCCGGTCGGCCGCTGCCCAGACCGCCCGTTGAGAGTCAGAGCTGTGGGCACGGTCTGTCGCGCCGGTGGACTTGGCGATCTTGTGCGCCGGACTGCACGGGTTGCATCTAGAGGCGGTCGGCGCTCTTATCCGCCGATCGTCCAACGACGGAACGTGCGCCGCGATCGATCAGCCACGCGGCGATGACGAGCAGTCCGCCCCAGATCGGGAAGTAGAGGACGCCGATCGCGGCGGTGGAGGAGTCGCTGCGGAAGATCGCAACGTAGCCCAGCACCGTGAAGGTGGCGACGGCGCTTGCCGTGACGATCGTCCCGACGTCGCTGAACCCGGCCTGCCTGTGGAGCAGAAGAAGCCCGCCGAAGGGCAGGACGATCCACAAAGCGAACACGACCGTCCAGAGGTCCACAGCGGCTTCGGGCCACCAGAACAGAGGAGCCGCAACGACCACCGCTAGTGCGAGTACAACGGGGACGATCAGTCGGTGGGTCGTCTGCACGCGGGTGAGCGATACCCGCGTCCGCTGTGGCTAAATGCCGGTAGTGGCTGCTGCTCGGGCCGGCACCGCGCGCCCGTAGGATCCGCGGATGGCCGAGCTGCGCATCGGAGTCCTGGGTGCCGCCAACATCGCGCGCAAGGTCGTGATCCCCTCGATCCTGCGTGCCGAGGGCGTCCGGCTCGTTGCGATCGGCAGCGAGTCCGGTCGCGCGGCGGATTTCGTCGCGGAGGTAGGGCTCGAAGGCGTGCGCGTCTGCCGGTACGAGGAGCTCCTCGCGGACCCGGAGGTAGACGCCGTCTACATCCCGCTCCCGAACCACCTGCACGCGGACTGGTCGAAGCGCGCCGCCGACGCCGGCAAGCACGTGCTGTGCGAGAAGCCGGCGGCGCGCACCGCGGCCGAGGCGCAGGCCGCGATCGAGCACTGCGTCGCACGCGGCGTCGTCTGGATGGAGGCGTTCATGTACCGCTTCCACCCGCAGTGGAACCTCGTCTTCGAGCGCCTCGAGAGCGGTGCGATCGGCGAGCTGCGCACCGTGCGCTCGATCTTCACGTTCACGGTCCGCGACTCGCAGAACGTCCGGCGGCGGCCCGAGCTCGGCGGCGGGTCGCTCTACGACGTCGGCTACTACTGCGTGAACGCCGCACGCTGGCTGCACAGGCGCGAGCCGGTCGCCGTCGCCGCCCGCCAGCATCTCGGGCCAGAGGGAGTCGACGAGGAGTTCCAGGGCGTGCTCGACTTCGGCGACGGCCGCAGCGCGCTCGTCGCGAGCAGCTTCTGCCAGCCGTACCGGCACGAGGTCGAGCTCCTCGGCAGCGAGGGGCGGATCCTCGTCCCGAATGCGTTCGTGAACGGCAGCGACCCGCTCTGGTTCGAGGTCGAGGACGCGAGCGGAGCCCGCGAGCGTGTCGACACGCCCGGCGACGACGAGTACCGCCTCGAGGTCGAGGACTTCGCCGCGTGCGTTCGCGACGGTCGGCAGCCCGAGGCCGTGTCGCATACAGACACGCTCGCGAACATGCGCGCGGTCGACGCGCTCTACGAGTCGGCGCGCACCGGCCGCGCCGTCGAGCTCGGCTAGCGCGGGAGCGGCAACGCGGTCCACCCGCGGTCGTGGTGGGAGATCTCGACCGCGTTGATGACCTCCTGCACCCACGCGGCGTCGGCGAAGTTGCCCTCGTTCTTCTCGCCGCCGTCGAGGATCTCGTCGACGAAATTCGCGGTCAGGTTCGAGTAGTAGAGCGACGGCCACGGCTCGTTCACCGTCCCGCCGGCGGGGAAGAGCCGCTGCGGCACCCCGACGTCGACGAACTCGACGGCGTCCGGCTTCGCGCCCTTCAGCGTCTCCATCACGCCGAACTCCTCGACGAGTCTCGCGATCAACGCGCCCTCGCTCCCGTAGACGCGCACCTCGATACCGGGATAGTTGCCGACCGTGACGAAGCTCGACTGCACCGAGCAGATCGCGCCGCGCGAGAACTCGCCGATGAAGATGTCCCCGTCGTCGATGTTGGCCCGCATCATCGTCCCGGTCTCGCGGATCATCCGTTCGGGGACGAAGTTGCGCAGCACACCGACGACGGACGTCAGGTCGTCGTCCATGAACCAGTGGCCGAGGTCGATCACCGGCGCGCCGTAGCCCTCGAGCGACGACACGCGGATGCGGTCGGCGTCGACGTCGGACGGCACCTGCCGCAGCGGCGTCTGCGGGTCGATCCACTGCGAGTTCTGCTCGTACGCGTTGTAGATGTACGGCGTCCCGACCCAGCCCTCGGCGATCAGCTCCTTCATGTAGCGGACGGCCGGGCTGTAGCGGAAGGTGAAGCCGACCTTCGTCTTCAGGCCCTTCTCCGCGGCGAGGTCGCGGGCGCGGAGCGTGTCGCGGAAGTCGTGCGCGACCGGCTTCTCGACGAGCACGTGCTTGCCTGCCTCGAGCGCGGCCATCGTGATCTCGAAGTGGCTGCCGTCGCCCGTGACGATGTCGACGACGTCGATGTCGTCCCGCTCGAGCACGCGCCGGTAGTCGTCGGTGACCGTCGCGACCTCGTACTTGCGACCCGCCTCCTCGGCGAGCTCGGACGTGACGTCGCAGACCGCCTCGAGCCGGCAGCGCTCGTCCCGCTTCCAGCCGGGAAGGTGGGCCATGTTCGCCCACCGGCCCGCGCCGATCACTCCGACCCGTAGCTCTCCGTTCGCCATTCCTCCGGCCTCCTTGCGTCGTCGTGGCGCCGGCAGCGGACGAGGTGCGCGTCGTCGTCGACGGCGAGCAGCTCGGTCTCCCAGGTCCGGCATTCGATTTCTGCGAGCGGGCACCGGGTCGCGAAGCGGCATCCCGGCTGGATGTCGACGAGCCGCGGCGGCGTGCCCGGGATCGACTGCAGGTACTTCGTCCTGCGCTCCGCATCGGGCAGCGAGCGGAGCAGCGAGATCGTGTACGGATGGCGCGGCTCGGTCAGGAGCGTGTGCGCGTCCGTCAGCTCGACGATCTGCCCGCCGTACATGACCGCGATGCGGTCGCACATCTCGGCGATCACGCCGAGGTCGTGGCTGACGAGCACCATGCTCATCCCGTAGTCGCGCTGCAGCTCGAGCAGCAGGCTCAGGATCTGGTCCTGGATGATCACGTCGAGCGCGGTCGTCGGCTCGTCGGCGAGCAGGATGCGCGGGCTCGACGCGATCGCGACCGCGATCAGCACGCGCTGCCGCATCCCACCGCTGAACTCGTGCGGGTAGTCGCGCAGCCGGCGCGCGGGCGCGGGGATGCCGACGCGGTCGAGCAGCTCGATCGCCCGCTTGCGCCGATCGCGCGAGCCCAGACCCGAATGCGCGCCGACCGCCTCCTCGATCTGGTCGCCGACGCGCATCACCGGGTTCAGCGCGCTCATCGGGTCCTGGAAGATCATCGAGATGTGCGCGCCGCGCAGGCGTTGCTGCTCCGACGGCCGCAGCTGGAGCAGGTTGCGTCCCGGCCGGCCTGCGTAGCGCACCTCGCCGATCGAGTGCGCCGGCGGCGAGGGCATCAGCCCGGCGATCGTCCGGCACGTCACGCTCTTGCCCGACCCGCTCTCGCCGACGAGCCCGAGGATCTCGCGCTCGCGGAGGGCGAACGAGACGCCGTCGACCGCACGGACGACGCCGTCGCCGGTCGCGATGTACGTGTAGAGATCCTCGACCTCGAGGATCGCGGGCGCCGCGGCCTCGACCGCCGCCGCGTCAGTCACCGGCGCGCAGGATGTCGGCGAGCCCGTCGCCGAGGAGGCTGAAGCCGACCCCGACGATCACGATCGCGATGCCGGGGAACGTGGCGAGCCACCACGCCGAGAAGATGTAGTTCTGCCCGTCGGAGATCATCACGCCCCACTCCGGCGACGGCGGCTGCGCGCCGAGCCCGAGGAAGCCGAGCGCGGCGCCGAGCAGCACGTTTCCGACCGCGTCGACCATCGCGAAGATGATCACGAACGAGAGGACGTTCGGCAGGATGTGGCGGAGCATCACGCGCCTGCTCCGGAACCCGAGCGCCTTCGCCGCGAGCACGTACTCCTGCTGTTTGGCGCCGAGCGTGTGGCCGCGCGTGATCCTCGCGTACGTGATCCAGCTCGTCATCCAGATCGCGATGAACATGTTCAGGATGCTCGGGCCGAGCATCGCGACGATCGCGATCACGAGCACGAAGAACGGGAACGCGAAGAAGAGGTCGACGATCCGCATGATCGTCGCGTCGACCCAGCCGCCGACGAACCCGGAGAAGAGTCCGATCGCCGTCCCGATCACGAGCGTCACGGAGGTGGCGCCGAACGCGATCAGCAGGTCGATCCGCCCGCCGTAGAGGATGCGCGAGAGGATGTCGCGCCCGAAGTTGTCGGTGCCGAGCACATGGCCGGGCGTGAGCGGCGGCGCCAGCGGGTTCAGCGGGTCGATCTCGTTCGGGTTGTAGCTCGTGATCAGCGGCGCAGCGACGGTCGCGACGATCACGGTCACGAGCAGGGCGCCGCCGATCACGAGCGGCGCGCGCCGGCGGAACACGTTGTTCCGGCGCGCCACCCGCGCCTGCAGCAGGTCGAGCAGCGCGAGAGACGGGTTGCCGGCGCTCATCCGGCCGACACCCGCGGGTCGAGCGCCGCGTGCACGACGTCGGTGAGCACGTTGACCGTCACGACGATGAACGCGAGGACGAGCGTCGTCCCCTGCACGACGGTGTAGTCTCGCGTCGAAACCGAGTCGACGAGCAGCCGCCCGATCCCCGGGATCCCGAAGACGTTCTCGATCAGCACGGTGCCGCTGATCAGGAACGCGAGGTTGATCCCGAACACGACGACGAGCGAGATGATCGAGTTGCGCAGCACGTGGCGGCGCAGCACGGCGGTGCGGCTGATCCCCTTGATGCGCGCCGTGTCGACGTAGTCGGTCGAGAGCGCCTGGAGCGTGCTCGCGCGCAACGTCCGCACGAGGATCGTCGAGAACGCGAGCGAGATCGTGAACGCCGGTAAGAACAGGTAGCGCAGATGCTCGACAAAGCCGTCGCCGTAGCCGTTCACCGGGAACAGGTGCAGGTGCACGGCGAAGATGAGGATGAAGATGATCCCGAGCCAGAAGGAGGGCATCGCGAACGCGATCAGGAACGAGACGCGCGCTACCTGGTCGAAGACGCCGTCCTTGCGTAACGCGGACAGGACGCCGACCGGGACCGAGATGATCGCCGCCAGGATCGCCGCGTACGCGACGAGGAAGAGCGTCGCCGGTAGGCGCTGGAAGATCACCGTCCGCGCCGGCTGCTGGTAGTTGATCGAGTCGCCGAGGTCGCCGTGCGCGAGCCGCCGCATGAAGAGGCCGTACTGATCCCACAGCGGCTCGTCCAGGCCGAGTTGCTTGCGCAGCTCGGCGCCCGCCTTCGGCGTGTAGTGCTGGCCGAGGATCTGCCGCGCCGGGTCGCCCGGGATCAGCCGCAGCAGGAAGAACGTGATGATGGTGATGCCAATCAGGACCGGGATCGTCTGGAGGATCCGCTGGCCGAGAAAGCGGTAGCGCCCCTTTGCGGGGGTGCGGCGGCCCGCGCGTCGGGCGCGGGCCGCCGCTCGCGATCCCTCTAGTGGTTGTCGACCGTCAAGGTCAGCAGCGAGAGGTTGTAGTTGCCGAGCGGGCTCGCATGGAACC
>JBKPLI010000117.1:0-6815 GCA_046731555.1 Actinomycetota bacterium
ACGCAGACGCGCGACCTGCGCGCACCGCCGAGGCAGACGTTCCGCGAGTGGTGGGCGAGCCGGTGAGCGCGGCGCGCGACGAGATCCTCGCGCGCGTGCGCCGCGCGCTCGCCGACGTCCCGCGCGACGAGCTGCCGGAGGACGTCGCCGTGCCGCGGGCGTACGCGGAACGCGAGCCCGGAGGCACGCTCGAGCGATTCGTCGAGCGCGTCTCGGACTACGGCGCGAACGTGCGCACGACGCGCGACGTCGCTGCCGCCGTCGGGGACGCGTGCCGCGCGCACGGCGTCTCGCGGATCGCCGTGCCGGCGGACGTGCCCGGCGCCTGGCTCCCGGCGGGCGTCGAGGCGGTCGAGGACGCGCCGCTCGGCGTCGGCGAGCTCGACCGGATCGGTGCGGCGCTCACCGGCTGCGCGCTCGCGATCGCCGAGACCGGGACGATCGTCCTCGACGCCGGCCCGCGCCAGGGCAGGCGTGTGCTGACGCTCGTCCCCGACCTGCACGTGTGCGTGCTCGAGGCGGCGCAGGTCGTCGACGGCGTCCCGGCCGCGCTGCGCCTGCTCGGCGACCGGATGCGCACGTCGCGGCGGCCGCTGACCTTCGTCTCCGGCCCGTCTGCCACCTCCGACATCGAGCTCTCGCGCGTGGAGGGCGTGCACGGCCCGCGGCGCCTGGAGGTCGTGATCGCCGAGAGCTGACTTTCGATTTGCTTCGGATCGAAAGCGACCGAAAGCATTGACACGGGCCCCGCGACCGACGTAGGGTCGCGCTCGTGCCTGCGAAGACGCAGCAGGAGCGCATGGACGAGGTGCTGCGCCTGCTCGACACTCGGGATTCGATCGGGGTTTCGGAACTTGCGAAATCGTTTGCGGTCTCCGAGGTCACGATCCGCAGCGACCTGGCCGAACTGGCCCGGCAGGGGCGCGTCGCGCGTGTGCGCGGCGGAGTCCGCCCGCTCGAGCGCGGGCAGTCGGAGCTCGGCTTCGACCTGCGCCTGCGCCTCGAGGTCGAGCGGAAGCGCGCGATCGCGCGCGCCGCCGCCGCGATGGTCGGCGAGGGCGAGGCCGTCGCGCTCGACGCCAGCACGACCGCGTACTACCTCGCGCTCGAGCTGCGGGCGAAGCGTGAGCTCGTCGTCGTCACGAACGGGCTGCTCGTCGCGGCGGCGCTCGCCGACGCGCCCGGGATCAGCGTGCTCGTCACCGGCGGGATGCTGCGCCTGTCGGCGATGTCGCTCGTCGGGGACCTCGGCGCGGACGTGCTGCGGACGACGCGCATCAGCAAGGGCTTCCTCGGCGCGCGCGGGCTGAGCATCGAGCGCGGCCTCATGGACCTGAACCCCGACGAGGTGCGCATCAAGCAGGAGATGGCCGACGCGTGCGAGCAGGTGGTCGGGATCTTCGACGGCACGAAGTGGCACCGCAGCGCGCTGCTCTCGTTCGCGCCCGTCGAGCACGTGGCCGCGATCGTGACCGACACGAGCGCGCCGCTGGAGCAGGTCGAGGCGTGGCGGGCGCGCGGGGTGGAGGTCGTCACCGCCGCGGCGGCGTCGCCCGAGCGGACGCCCGTCCGCGTGCCGGAGCTTCGCCGCGTCGACGTCGACGGAGCCGCGTGACGGCGACGATGGTCGCCGTCGATCTCGGCGCGCAGAGCGGGCGCGTCGCCGTCGGCCGCTTCGACGGTGAGCGGCTGTCCGTAGAGGAGGTGCACCGCTTCCCGAACGAGCCCGTACTCGTCGACGGGCTCCTGCAGTGGGACGTGCTCGCGCTCTACCGCGAGGTGCTCGCCGGGCTGCGGGGCGCTCGTGCGCGCGCCGGGCACGTCGACACGATCGGCGTCGACTCGTGGGCGATCGACTTCGGCCTGCTCGACGGGCGTGGGCGCCTCGTGCGCAACCCCGTGCACTACCGCGACGCGCGCCGGGCGGCCGCGTACGAGCCGACGCTCGCGCAAATCCCGGCGCGCGAGCTCTACGAGCGCACCGGCATCCAGCTCATGCCCATCAACACGCTCTTCGAGCTCGCGGCGATGGCGGCCGAGCCCGACCCTGCGCTCGAGATCGCCGAGACCCTGCTCCTCATGCCGGACCTCCTGCACGCGTGGCTCTGCGGCGCGCGCGTGGCCGAGTTCACGAACGCGACGACGACGCAGTGCTTCGACCCGCGCGCAGGCGACTGGGCGCGCGACCTCGTCGAGCGCGTCGGCGCGCCGTCGCACCTGCTCCCGGAGGTCGTCCCGCCCGGCACGGTCGTCGGCACGCACGACGGCGCGTCCGTCGTCGCCGGCGCGACACACGACACGGCGGCCGCGGTCGCCGCGGTGCCGTTCCGGCGCGCCGGCTCGGCGTACGTCAGCGCCGGCACGTGGTCGCTCGTCGGCGTCGAGGTCCCGCGGCCGGCGATCGACGACCGCACGTTCGCGGCGAACCTGACGAACGAGGGCGGCGTCGACGGCACGACCCGCATCCTCCGCAACGTCGCCGGGCTGTGGCTGCTGCACGAGAGCCGCGACGTGATCGCGGTCGACCGCGTCGTGGAGCTGGCGGCCGCCGCGGAGCCGCTGCGCTCGCTCGTGGACCCGAACGACCCCGTGTTCGCAGAGCCCGGCGACATGCCCGCGCGCATCCGCGACTACTGCGCGCGCACGGGTCAGGACGAGCCGGCCGACCCGGCCGCGCTCGCGCGCTGCATCCTCGAGAGCCTCGCGCTGAAGCACGCACAGACGCTCGACCTGCTGCGCGAGGCGGCCGATGCCTCGCCGGCCGAGGTGCACGTCGTCGGCGGTGGCGCGCAGAACGAGCTGCTCTGCCGCTGGACGGCGAGCGCCTCGGGGCTGCCGGTGCTCGCCGGGCCGGTCGAGGCGACCGTGCACGGCAACCTCGCGGTGCAGGCGATGGCGCTCGGCGAGCTCGCGTCGCTCGAGGACGCGCGCGAGGTCGTGCGGCGGTCGGTCGAGCCGACCGTCTACGAGCCGGAGACCGACGCGGCGTGGCGCGAGGCGCGCGAGCGGTTCGACGCGCTCGCTCGGGTGGAGGTGCCCGCGTGACGGAGGCGACGCTTGCGGCGCCGTCCTCAGGACACGCGGGTTTCCCGCGTGTCCGTCTGCGTCGGAAACCTGGAGCGGTGACCGGAGGATCGATGTGACCGACACGACGACCGCGCTGCACGGCATCCCTGCGCCGCTCGACCGCTGGGTCGCGGACGCCGTTCCCGAGGACGCGCTCGACGAGCTCGTCCACCGTTCGAACCTGCTCGGCGCCGACCGCGCGCTCGCGAACGTGGGCGGCGGCAATACCTCCGCGAAGGGCACGCTGCTCGACCACGCCGGCCGCGAGACGCGCGTGCTCTGGGTGAAAGGCTCCGGAACAGATCTCGCGACGATCACGCGCGCCGGGTTCGCGGCGCTCCGCCTCGACGACCTGCTGCCGCTGCGCGGCCGCGAGGCGATGGACGACGCGACGATGGTCGACTACCTGCTGCGCTCGGCGCTCCGGCCGGACCAGCCGCGGCCGTCGATCGAGACGCTGCTGCACGCGTTCGTGCCGGCGCCGCACGTCGACCACACGCATCCGGACGCGGTGATCGCGCTCACGTCGTCGCCGCACGGCCGCGAGCTCGCCGAGGAGGCGTTCGGCGACGAGGCGGTCTGGCTCGACTACCAGCGGCCGGGCTTCGACATGTCTCGCCGGATCGCCGACCTCCTCGACGCGAACCCGTCGGCGCGCTGCGTGCTGCTCGAGAGGCACGGGCTCGTGACGTGGGGCGAGACCGGCGAGGAGAGCTACCAGTCGACGATCGAGGTCGTCGCGCGCGCGGCGAAGTGCATCGACAAGGCTGCCGGTGGTCGCTTCGGCCTCGGAGGCCGGCAGGCAGCGGTGCGCGGGGACGAGGACGCGGACACCCTCCTCGTCGCGTCCCTCCCCGCGCTCCGCGGCGCGCTGCTCGCCGACGCCGACGGCGTCGTGCTCGAGGTCGACCGCAGCCCGGAGGCGGTCGCCTTCGCCTCCTCCGCGCGGGCCCCCGAGGTGAGCCAGATCGGCGCGCCGTGCCCCGACCACCTCATCAACACGAAGCACAAGCCGCTCGTCTCCGAGCCGGAGCCGGACGCGTTCCGCCGCGGCGTCGCGCAGTACGCGGACTGGTACCGCGGCTACTACGAGCGCAACCGTGACGAGGAGACCGGCCAGTTCCCGATCGACCCTGCCGGCCCGCGCGTCGTGCTCGTCCCCGGGATCGGCATCGTCACGAGCGGCCCCGACGCCGGCCGCGCGCGTGTGAGCCGCGACCTCTACCACCGCGCGATCGCGGTGCAGGACGCGGCCGGCGCGCTCGGCGGGTTCCGCTCGCTGTCCGAGGCGGAGGCGTTCGCGATCGAGTACTGGCCGCTCGAGCGCTACAAGCTCGCGCAGGCGCCGCCGCGCGGCGAGCTCGCCGGGCGGATCGCGATCGTCACCGGCGGTGCGAGCGGCATCGGCCGCGCGAGCGCGCGCCTCCTCGCCGCCCGCGGCGCGCACGTCGTCGTCGCCGACCTCAACCTCGACGGCGCGCAGGAGGTGGCCGACGAGCTCGTCGCCGCGCACGGCCTGCGACGCGCGCTGGCTGTTCGCGCCGACGTGACCGACGAGCGGGCCGTCGTCGCCATGGTGCGGCAGACGGTGCTCGCCTACGGCGGGCTCGACGTGCTCGTCGCGTCGGCCGGCCTCGCGACGAGCGCGCCGATCACGGAGACCACGCTCGCCGAGTGGGAGCTGAACTACGCGGTGCTCGCCCGCGGCTACTTTCTCGCCGCGCGCGAGGCGTTCCGCGTGCTGCTCGAGCAGGACCGCGGCGGCTCCGTCGTGTTCGTCGCGTCGAAGAACGCGCTCGTCGCGGGCGCGAACGCGGCCGCGTACTCGTCGGCGAAGGCCGCGTCGCTGCACCTCGCGCGCTGCCTCGCGGAGGAGGGCGGTCCGCACGGCATCCGCGTCAACACCGTCAACCCCGATGCGGTCATCGAGGGCTCGAGCATCTGGTCCTCCGACTGGAAGGCCGAGCGCGCGAGCACGTACGGCATCGAGACCGACGACCTGCCCGCGTACTACCGCGGCCGCACGAAGCTCGGCGTCAACGTCTACCCCGAGGACGTCGCCGAGGCGATCGCGTTCCTCGCCGGCCCGCGCGCCGCGAAGTCGACCGGCAACGTCGTGAACGTCGACGGCGGCGTCACCGCCGCGTACCCCAGATGAGGCGGCGCTTGCGACGCCGTTTCCAGGACGCGCGGGTCCGCCCGCGCGTCCGTCTGCGCCGCTCGCCGGAAACGCAGGAACCGGAGACGCGCCGATGAGCGAGCCCGCCCGGCCTCCGCTCGTCGCGCTGCGCGGGATCGCGAAGAGCTACGGCGGCGTGCACGCGGTCGAAGGCGTGAGCTTCGGCATCGCGGCCGGCACCGTGCACGCGCTCGTGGGCGAGAACGGCGCCGGCAAGTCGACCCTCGTGAAGATCCTGACCGGCGTCGTGCAGCCGGACGAGGGCGAGATCCTCGTCGACGGCGAGCCGCTGCACCTCGGCGACCCGCAGGCCGCGCAGCGCACGGGGATCATCGCGATGTACCAGGAGCCGACGGTCTTCCAGGACCTGAGCGTCGCGGAGAACGTGTTCGCGGGCCGGCACCCGCGCACGCGCGGCGGCGCGGTCGACTGGCGGCGCATGCGTGCCGAGGCGACGCGGATCCTGCGCGACCTCGGCGTCGACTTCGAGGCCGACACGCCCGTGCGCGGGCTCGGCGTCGCCGACCGGCAGCTGCTCGAGATCGCGAAGGCGCTGTCGTCGAGCGCGCGGCTGCTGATCATGGACGAGCCGACCGCCGCGCTCTCGCCGCACGAGGTCGAGACCCTGTTCGCGATTGCGCGGCGGCTGCGCGACAACGGCGTCGCGGTCGTCTTCATCAGCCACCGCCTCGAGGAGGTGACCGCGCTCGCGGACACCGTCACGGTGCTGCGCGACGGCCGGCACATCGCGACGCGGCCTGCGGCGGGCCTGGCGCACGCCGAGCTCGTGCGGCTGATGGTCGGCCGCTCCCTCGACGCGCTCTTCCCGAAGGAGGAGGCCGAGATCGGCGACGTCGTGCTGCGCGCCGAGGGCCTGGCGCGGCGCGGCGTCTTCTCGAACGTCTCGTTCGAGCTGCGACGCGGCGAGATCGTCGGGCTCGCCGGGTTCGTCGGCTCGGGTCGGACCGAGGTCGCGCGCAGCATCTTCGGCGTCGACCCGCTCGACCGCGGCTCGCTCTGGATCGAGGCCCGCCCGTTCAAGCCGCGCGCGCCGCGCGCCGCGCTCCGTCGCGGCCTCGCCTACCTCCCCGAGGACCGGCTGCACCAGGGCCTCGTGCAGCCGATGTCGATCGGCGAGAACGTCTCGATGGCCGTGCTGCCGGGCCTCACGCCGGGCGGCTTCCTGCGCCCGCGCCGCGAGCGCGCGCTCGCTCGGCGGTACATGGAGCGCCTGCGGATCCGCGCGACGTCGCCGGCGCAGCCCGTGCGGAGCCTGTCGGGCGGCAACCAGCAGAAGGTCGTGCTCGCGAAGTGGATCGCCGCCGAGCCGCGCATCCTCATCCTCGACGAGCCCACGCACGGCGTCGACGTCGGCACGAAGGCCGACGTGCACCGCACGATCTCGCACCTCGCCGCGCAGGGCCTGACGATCCTGCTCATCTCGTCGGAGCTGCCGGAGATCCTCGGCATGAGCGACCGCGTCCTCGTCATGCGCGAGGGTCAGCTCGTCGCCGAGCTCTCGCGCGAGGAGGCGACGCAGGAGCGCGTGATCCAGGCGGCGGCCGGCGTC
>JBKPLI010000118.1:0-4295 GCA_046731555.1 Actinomycetota bacterium
CTTCACGACGCCTCTCAGCTGCAGGAGGGACACGCCGCCAGGGTGGCACACCTGGGCGCAGGTGTACACCTGCGCCGCCCGACCCGGCCTCGACGGACACGTCCAGTAAGGTCAACGCGGGGGCAGGAGCGTTGACGGACGTGGACAGCACGGCTTCCAGCGGCTCGGTGTTCCGGCCGTACGTGCCCACGCTCGCTGCGACCTGGCAGGCCGAGGCAGGCGACGCGACGCTGCGCGTGCTCGACTGCTCGCTCGTCTCGATCGACATCTCCGGGTTCACCGGCCTGTCCGAGCGCCTCGCCGCACGTGGGCGCGCCGGCGCGGAGGAGCTCATCCTCCTCATCAGCCGCTGCTACGCCGAGCTGATCGACGCGGCGCTCGCGCGCGGCGGCGACGTGCTCAAGTTCCGCGGCGACGCGCTGCTGCTCGCGTTCCGCGGCGACGGGCACGAGGTGCGCGCGTGCCGCGCCGCGCTCGAGATGCAGAACGCTATCGACCGCGCCGGGACGGCCGAGAGCTCCGTCGGTTCAGTGACACTGCGCATGGCGGTCGGCATCCACTCGGCCGAAGCGCACTTCCTCCTCGTCGGCGCGCAGCATCGCGAGCTCGTCGTCCTCGGGCCGGCCGCGACGGACACGCTCGCGCTCGAGGACCTCGCGCAGGCCGGCGAGGTGCTCGTGAGCGCGCGCACCGCGGAGGCCCTGCCCGCCGGCTCGGTCGGCGACGCGCGCGACGGGGCCCGGCTCCTGCGCCGCGAGGCCGCCCTCGGCGACTCGCACACAGACACGCCGCATCCGGACGACGACGCGCTCGAGGAGCTGATCCCGCCCCCACTCCGCACGCCGCTCGCCGCGCGCACCGTCGAGCCGGAGCACCGCCACGCCGTCGCGGCGTTCGTCAAGTTCACCGGCACCGACGAGCTCGCACACGATCCGGTTGCGCTCGCCCAACGGGTCGCGGAGCTGGGACGCGTGGTCGGCGAGGCTACGGCCGAGCACGGCGTGACGTGGCTCGAGTCGGACCTCGCGCGCGACGGCGGCAAGCTCTACCTCGTCGCGGGCGCGCCGGGCAGCGCGGGCGGCGACGAGGAGCGGATGCTGCGCACCGTGCGGGCGATCGTCGACGCCGCGCCGCCGGTCGCGCTCGCCGCAGGCATCAACCGCGGCTGGGTCTTCGCCGGCGAGATCGGCTCGTCGACGCGTCGCACGTACGCCGTGATGGGCGACACGGTGAACGTCGCGGCGCGCCTCGCCGAGCGCGCACAGCCGGGCGTCGTGCTCGCCTCGTCGCAGGTGCTCGACCGCTCGCGCGCGCGTTTCGACGCGAGCCCGCAGCCGCTGCTCGTGAAGGGCCGCGAGGGCTCGGTGCGCGCGTTCGAGGTCGGCGCGCTGCGCGAGTCGGCGGCCGAGGACGAGCGCCTGCTCCCGATCGTCGGCCGCGAGCGCGAGCTGGCCGTGTTCGTCTCGGCGCTGGACGCGGCGCGGCGGCGCGAGCGGCAGGTCGTCGAACTCGTCGGCGAGGCGGGCATCGGCAAGTCGCGTCTCGTCGAGGAGCTGCGCACGCGCGCCGCAGGCTTCCAGCAGCTCGTCGTGCGCTGCGAGGAGTACGAGGCGTCGACGCCGTTCTTCGCGTTCCGCTCGCTGCTGCGGCCGCTTGTCGGCATCACCCCCGACCTCGGCGCGGCCGAGGCGGGCGCACAGCTCGTCGCATGGGCACATGCCGTCGTGCCGGAACTCGCGCCGTGGTTGCCGCTGCTCGCGATCCCGTTCGACGCGGAGGTCCCGTCGACCCCGGAGACGAGCGAGCTCGACCCCGCGTTCCGGCAGGCGCGGCTGCACGAGGTGCTCGACGAGTTCCTGCGACGCATGCTGGTCCTGCCGACGCTGCTCGTCTTCGAGGACGCGCACTGGATGGACGACGCGTCCGCGTTCTTCGTGCGCCACCTGCTCGGGCGCGACGTGCCGTTGCCGTGGCTCGTGTGCCTCACGCGGCGACCGGACGGGCCGAGCCTCGCCGGCGGCAGCGGCCGGCTCCTCGAGCTCGAGCCGCTCGACCGCGACGAGGCAGTGCGTCTGGCGCTCGCCTCGGCGGGGCAGCAGACGCTCGCACCGACGGACGCGGCCGCGCTCGCCGCCCGCTCGGGCGGCAACCCGCTCTTCGTGCGCGAGCTCGTCGCGGCGCGCGCGGACGAGAGCGACGAGCTGCCGGAGACGGTGGAGTCCGTGATCACGGCGCGCATCGATCGGCTCGACCCGGTCGACCGGCTGCTGCTGCGCTGCGCGTCGGTGATCGGCTCGTCGTTCGACCTCGACCTGCTCGAGCAGGTCCTCGCCGGCGAGGTCGACGAGCTCTCGCGCGATCGCGTCGAACGGCTCGGCGAGTTCGTGGCCTGGGAGGCGGACGAGCTGCGCTTCCGCCACGAGCTCTTCCGCTCCGTTGCCTACGAGGGCTTGTCGTACCGGCGCCGCCGCGAGCTGCACCGGCTCGTCGGCGAGGCGCTCGAACGCGTCGCGGCCGAAGGCGACGAGGCTTCGCCGCGGCTCTCGCTGCACTTCTTCGAGGCAGGGGAGCACGACAAGGCGTGGGGCTACGCGGTCGTCGCCGCCGACCGCGCGCGCGAGAAGTACGCGAACGTCGACGCCGCCGAGCTGTACGAGCGCGCGCTCGCCGCGGCGGCCCACCTCACGCCCGACCCCGAGGAGGTCGCGCGGGTGGCGGAGGCGCTCGGCGACGTGGCGGAGCTCGCGGCCCGCTACGACCGCGCGGACGCGGCATACGAGGAAGCGCGGGCGCTCGTCGATCCGACGTCGGCCACCGGGTCGCGCCTCTTGCAGAAGCGCGGCGTGATCTGCGAGCGGCGCGGCGCGTACGACGAAGGGCTCGCCTTCTACTCTCGCGCGCTCGAGCAGCTCGAGCGGGGAACCGACGACCTTGCTGCGCGTGCGCAGATCGAGCTCGCCTACGCGGGCGTCCGCTTCCGGCAGGGCGGGTACGTCGACGCGATCGAGTGGGGCACGCGCGCCGCCGGTCACGCGGAGCGCGCCGATGCGCGCGACGCGCTCGCGCACGCGTACTACCTTCTCGCCACCGCGCGGCTCCAGACCGGCGAGCGCGAGTCGACGTTCTTCGACCTCGCGCTGCCGATCTTCGAGGAGATGGGCGATGTCGCGGGCCAGGGGAACGTCCTGAACAACCTCGGCATCGCCGCCTACTACGACGGCCGGTGGGACGAGGCGCTCGACTTCTACCGGCGCGGCCAGGACGCGCAACGGCGTGCCGGCAACGTCGTGCGCGCGGCGAACGCGGCGAACAACGCTGCCGAGATCCTGCTCGACCGCGGCCGGATCGACGAGGCCGAGCCCGCGTTCCACGAGGTGCTGCGCGTCTACCGCGCCGCCGGCTACGTCTTCGGCGCGGCGGTCGCGACCGCGAACCTCGGCCGCGCGGCCGCATACGCCTCGCGGTTCGACGAGTCGCGCGAGCTGCTCGACGAGGCGGTGCGCGAGCTCGAGGCGATCGGCGCGACGAGCTTCCGCCTCGACGCGCAGACGCGGCTCGCGGAGAGCTTCGTGCTCGAGGGGCGTCACCGCGAGGCGCTCGAGCAGGCGACGGCCGCGCTCGAGGAGTCGCGCGCGGGCGGCGCCGACATCGTGGGGCTGCCGGCGCTCGAGCGGCTCGTGGGCTATGCCCTCCATCAGGGCAGGCGCCCGGACGAGGCGCGTGCGCACTTCGAGGAGAGCCTGCGCCTCGCGCGAGACCTGCGCGCGTTGTACGAGACGGCGCTCGCGCTGAAGGCGCTGGCCGAGACGGGCCTCCGCGAGCATCGCGCCGAGGCGGACGCGCTGCTGGCGCGGCTGGGGGTCGTGCGGACGCCGCGCATACCACTGCCCTGACCGGGCAAGCGGCACGTCGCGGCGACGGCCGTCGGGCTGCTCGCGTACGGGCTCTTCTGCTTCGCACAGGTCAAGTACCGCGACGTCTGAAACGGACAGGCCGTGCCACTGTATGTACCTACAGGTACCTGTGCACACAGGTACCTCTGCGCCGCGGTTCAGCGCAGCCTCAGCGCACCGCCGCGGTAGTACGCCCGTACCCGCTCCTTGAAGTACCCGCCGTCGTCGTCCGCGGAGCGCGAGGGCCGCGAGTTCCCGTTCACCGGCTCCGGGTTCGTCACGCCGTCCTTGGCCGCGTCGCACGCGCAGGTCGCACCGTCGGCGCCGCGGCCGAACAGAAACGCGACGACGCCGGCGCGCGCGTAGGCCTGCAGGTGAGCTCGCGAGCCGCCGAAGAGCCAC
>JBKPLI010000119.1:0-4306 GCA_046731555.1 Actinomycetota bacterium
CCGGTCGGGGCTCATCGACGTGCCGCAGAGCGATCCCGCGACGTGGCCGGGGTACACCTCGACCGCCTCCGGCAGCTCTCGCAGCCGCTGCAGCGAGTGGAAGAGCCCCTCGGCGCCCTCGCGCGCCTCGACCGCGAGGTCAGGGCGCGCAGCGTCGCCGACGAAGAGCGAGTCGCCGCTGAGCAGGATGCGATCGTCGACGAGGAGCGCGCAGTGCTCCGGCCGGTGCCCGGGGGTGTGGATCACGCGGATCGACACAACGCCGACGCGCAGCACGTCGCCGTCCTCGAACGGGTCGTGGGGATACTCCGCCTCCGCGAGCGGGTGCACCGACACCGGCACGCCGTGTTCGAGCGCGAGGCGGCCGTGGCCGGACACGTGGTCGGCGTGCGTGTGCGTCTCGAGCACGCGCACCATGCGGACGTTCGAACGCTCGGCCTCGTCGAGGTACTGCTCGATCGCGAACGCGGGGTCGACGAGGACTGCTTCGTGCGACTCCGTGTCCCCGACGAGGTACGACCCGCAGCCGAGGTCCTCGTCCACGAACTGGCGGAAGAGGAGCACGGGAAGCCAGGTTAACACCGTCTTGGGCGGGTGTTCGGAGTTCGTTTGAACGCGGTTTCGACACCAACCATCGGAGGAAGCCTTCGTAGTACTACGCAAATACGAACGACGAAAGGACTGTGCATGTCTCGTACGCGTCTTTGGGCGCTGCTGCTCTTGCTGGCAGCCGTCGCCATCGCCGCCGCCGGTTGTGGCGGCGGCGGGGATGAGGGCTCGGCCGAGGGAACTGGAACGACGGTTCGGGAGGGTGGCGCGAAGGGCCAGACGCCGCCCGGTGGGAAGCAGCAGGGCGGCACCGCTCACTTCAACCTCGCTTCCGACACGGACTACGTCGATCCGGCGCTCGCCTACTACCAGATCTCGTGGCAGCACGAGTACGCCACCTGCGCGAAGCTTCTCAACTACCCGGACTCGGCGGGCGCGAAGGGCTCGCAGCTCGTCGCCGAGGTCGCCCAGGCGCTGCCGAAGGTGTCGCCCGACGGACGGACGTACACGTTCACGATCCGGAAAGGCTTCAAGTTCTCGCCGCCGTCGAATGAGGAAGTCACGGCCGAGACGTTCAAGTACGCCATCAACCGCGACCTCAATCCGAAGATGCAGTCGCCTGCGGCGCAGTTCGTCAGCGACATCGTCGGCGCGCAGGCCGTCATCGACGGGAAGGCGAAGGAGGCCTCGGGCGTCGTCGCATCCGGTAACACGCTCAAGGTCACGCTGACGAAGAAGGCGCCGGACTTCCTGTCGCGGATCGCGATGCCGTTCTTCTGCGCGATCCCCACGGACACGCCGATCACCTCGAACGGCGTGACGAAGGTTGCGGCCGCGGGCCCGTACTACATCGACTCGTGGTCGCCGAAGCGGCAGCTCGTCCTCAAGAAGAACCCGAACTACGGCGGCGACCGCCCGCAGAACCTCGATCGGATCATCTACACGATCGGCGTCACGCCGCAGGCGTCGCTGCTCGAGATCAAGAAGGGCTCCGCCGACTACGCGGCCGACGGCGTGCCGCCGACTGCGCACGCGGAGCTGGGCCCGAAGTACGGCCCGACGAGCCAGGCGGCGAAGGACGGCAAGCAGCAGTACTTCGTCGACCCGACGCTCTCGTTCCGCTACCTGGCGCTCAACACCACCAGGCCGCTCTTCAAGAACGTGAAGCTGCGGCAGGCGGTCAACAACGCGATCGACCGCACCGCGATCCTCAACCAGCGCGGCGCGTACGCCGGCGTCACCACCGACCACTACCTGCCGCCCGGCACGCCGGGCTCGCCCAAGAACGGCTCGCTCTACCCGCTGAAGGCGCCTGACGTCGAGAAGGCGAAGCAGCTCGCCGGCAGCGCGAAGGGCACCGCGGTCATGTACACGTGCAACGAGTCGCCGTGCCCGGAGCAGGCGGCGATCGTGCAGCAGAACCTGGCGAAGATCGGCCTCGATGTCGAGGTGAAGCAGTTCGAGCGCGCCGTCCAGTTCTCGAAGGAGGGCACGAAGGGCGAGCCGTTCGACATCGCGTTCGAAGGCTGGAACGCCGACTACAACGACCCGTACGACTTCATCAACGTGCTCCTGTACGGGAAGTCGATCCAGAAGGCGAACAACGTCAACTTCTCCTACTTCAACGACCCGAAGTACAACGTGAAGATGGAGCAGGCGGCGGGGCTCGCCGGGACCGAGCGGTTCGACACGTACGGCAAGCTCGATCTCGACATCGCGAAGAACGCGTCCCCGCTCGCGGCCTGGGACAACGACAACAGCCGCGAGTTCTTCTCCGCGCGGATGGGCTGCCAGCTCTACCAGCCCGTCTACGGCATGGACATCTCGGCGATGTGCCTGCGCAAGTAGGCGCCTGACCACACGCTGCGGCTCCCGCCCTCGGGGGCGGGAGCCGCACCCTCTCGAGGCTCGGCCACCGCTGTCCTTTTCGGACATGACAGGGGTCTGACCCCTGACATGGCCGGGAGGGACGTGTCCCTTTCGGTCAGCCGCGGCATGGTTGAGCGGAACGTGCCGCGCCTCCTGTCCCTTTCGGACCTGGCGGGCTCTGGTACCGGCCATGGCCGTTTCGGACAGGCCGGGGTCAGACCCCGACGCGTCCGAAAAGGACGGTTACGGAGGCGGCGGGCGGAGCCAGACGTAGAGCGCGAGGAACCCCGCGGCGAGCGCGACGCCGGCCGCGCCGAGCGCGATGAAGAGCGCGGCCTTGCCGAGCGTGCGCGCGCCGGTGTCGCGCGACGGGTGCGCGTTCACCGTGAGCCCGACGCGGTACGTCGTCGTCTCGCCCTTCTGCGAGCCGACGAGGACGTTGAAGAGGACCGTGCCCGGCGTCTCGGGCGCGGTGCCGCGGACCGTGAACGTCGCGAACTGATGCTCCGGGATGCGGCTGCCCGACCACGTGATCGCCTGGCCCGAGCGCGTCTGCGTCCAGCCCGGCTTCGCTTCGGCATCGTCGAGCTCGAACTCGCGCGGCGCGCCGATCGTCACGCGCACGACGCCGTTCGGGTCGTCCTCGTTCGGCACCGCGAACACGACGTCGACATCCGTGCCGACGATCGTCGCCTTCGGGGTCAGCGAGAGGTGCGCGGACGCGGCGGGCGCGAGGGTGAGCGCGACGGCGGCACTAGAGGCCCAGATGACGCGCGATGACCATCCGTTGAACCTCATTCGTGCCCTCGCCGATTTCGAGGATCTTCTGGTCACGGTACAGCCGCGAAACAGCGTACTCGTCCATGAACCCGTACCCGCCGTGGATCTGGAGCGCCCAGTTCGCCGCGCGGTTCGACAGCTCGCCCGAGTAGAGCTTCGCCATCGCCGCCGTCTTGGCGAAGTCGCGTCCCTGGTCCTTCTCCCACGCCGACCGGTAGACGAGGAAGCGCGCCGCCTCGATCTCCGTCGCCATGTCCACGAGCTTCTCCTGCACCGCCTGGAAGCGCGCGATCTTCTGTCCGAACTGCTCGCGCTCCTGCGCATATGCGAACGCGAGGTCGTAGGCGCCCTGCGCGAGGCCGACGCCCATCGCCGCGACCGAGATCCGCCCACCGTCGAGGATCTGCAGGAACTGCCGGAAGCCCTCGCCGCGCGGGCCGAGCAGGTGCCCCTCGGGCACGCGCGCGCCCTGGAACGAGAGCTCGCGTGTGTCGGAGGCGCGCCAGCCGAGCTTCTGCATCGGCGCCGAGATCACGTAGCCCGGCGTGCCGTTCGGGACGACGATGTTCGAGATCTCGCCGTCGCCCGTCACCGCGGTGATCGTCACGCCCCACGTGATGTCCGTGCCCGCGTTCGTGATGAAGATCTTCGAGCCGTCGACGACCCACTCGCCGTCCTCGAGCCGCGCGGTCGTGCGGGTCGCGCCCGCGTCCGAGCCAGCGTTCGGCTCCGTCAGCCCGAACGCCGCCAGCTGCTCGCCGCTCGCGAGCGCGGGGAGCCACTCGCGCTTCTGCTCCTCGCTCCCGAAGTAGTAGACCGGCAGCGTTCCGAGCGAGTGGTGCGCCGCGACCGTGATCGCGACCGACGAGTCGATGCGCGTGAGCTCCTCGACCGCGATCGCGTAGCTCAGCGTGTCGGCGCCGGCACCGCCGTACTCCTCGGGGATCGTCATGCCCATGAGCCCGAGCCCGGCGAGCTCGCGGACGAGCTCGTACGGGAAGCGCTTCTCGCGGTCGAGCTCCTCGGCGACGGGCGCGACCTTCTCGAGCGCGAACTGCCGCACCGTGTCGCGGACCAGCTCGTGCTCGGGCTCGAGATCGAAGTTCAC
>JBKPLI010000120.1:0-17382 GCA_046731555.1 Actinomycetota bacterium
AAGAGACAGCGCCCGTGCCGGTCGCCGGCGGCGGCGAGCTCGACGACCGCCTCGCAGCGGACGCGGCCGTGGCGCTCGACGGCCCGGCGCTCGTCGAGCCGGCGTACGAGATCCGCAACCGCGACCGCACGGTCGGCGCGCGGCTCGGCGGGCTGATCGGCAAGCGCTTCGGCGCCGCCCCGCCGCCCGGCCGCGTGCGCGCGCGCTTCGCCGGCACGGCCGGTCAGAGCTTCGGCGCGTTCCTCGCCGCCGGCGTCGAGCTCGACCTGCAGGGCGAGGCGAACGACGGCGTCGGCAAGGGCATGAGCGGCGGCCGCATCGTGATCACGCCGCCCGCCGAGACGCGCGGCCACCCGCACCTCGTCGGCAACACCGTCCTCTACGGCGCGACGGGCGGCGAGCTCTTCTGCGCCGGCGCAGCCGGCGAGCGCTTCGCCGTGCGCAACTCGGGCGCGGTCGCGGTCGTCGAGTCCGTCGGCGACCACGGCTGCGAGTACATGACGAACGGCCTCGTCGTCGTGCTCGGCCGCGTCGGCCGCAACTTCGGCGCCGGCATGACCGGCGGCAAGGCGTATGTCGTCGACACCGACGCCGTGCTCCACGGCCGGCTGAACCGCGAGCTCGTCGAGGTCGACGTGCTCCACGCGTCCGACGCGGAGGAACTGCGCTCGCTGATCGAGCGGCACGCGCGGCACACGGGCTCACAGCGGGCGGAGCGGCTGCTCGAGGACTGGCCTGCGACGCTGTCGGTCACGCACGTCGTCCGGCCGCGCACCGACGTCGCGCGCGTCGAGAGCGCGCACGAGGGCACCGAGGTCGACGCTGCGGCCGAGCGCAGCGAGGCGCGCGCCAAGGCATAGCCGTCTGTTGATGCGGCACCCGCGCTTTTCGCGCGGTGCGCGCACGGGCATCGTGAGCGGATGCGACGCGGGACGGTCGGGGTCGCACTCACGGCGCTCCTCGCCGCGACGGCGGCGGGCTTCGCGCCGCACCACGCGGATCCCGGCCTGACCGACGCGCACCCGTGCGCGGACGCGCCGGGCTTCACGTGCTCGACGCTGGCCGTGCCGCTCGACCACGCCGGCCGCGGGTCCGGGACGCTGCGCCTCGCGGTCGCGGTACAGGACGGCGACGCGCCGAAGGGAACGCTCCTCTTCCTCACCGGTGGCCCGGGCCAGCCCGGCGTGCCGTACGCCGCCCGAATCGCCGAACGGCTCGGCACCGTGACGGAGGGCTACCGCGTCGTCGTCTTCGACCAGCGCGGCACCGGCGCCGGTGCGCTGCGCTGCCCCGCGCTGCAGCGGCAGATGGGCTCGTCGGACCTCGCGCCGCCGACACGTGGCGCAGTCGCCGGCTGCGCGACGGCGATCGGCCCGAAGCGCCGCTTCTTCGGCACGGACCAGACCGTCGAGGACATCGAGGCGCTGCGGGTCGCGCTCGGCGCTGAGAAGCTCGTGCTCGACGGCGTGTCGTACGGCACGTTCGTCGCGGAGCGCTACGCGCTCGCGCACCCGAGTGGCGTCGCGAAGCTCGTGCTCGACTCGGTCGTGACGCACGACGGCGCGGGGGCGCTGAGCGTCGAGAACGCGCACGCGGTCGCGCGCGTGCTGCGCGCCGTGTGCGGCCCGTCGTGCCCGAGCGACCCGGCCGCGGACGTCGCCGCCGTGCTCGCGAGGCGGCCCTCACTCGCCGTGCCGCTGCTCGACATGCTCGTGACGATGAGCGTCGCGAGCCCGACATACGCGGGCGTGCCCGAGGCGCTGCGCGCGGCGCGCGCCGGGTCGCGGGCGCAGCTCGACGCGCTCGTCGCGCGCTACCGGCCCGACCCCGGCACGCCCGTGCAGGCGTTCAGTCAGGGCCTGCACGCGAGCGCGCTCTGTCTCGATACGCCGCTCCCGTGGGGCAACGCGTCGACGCCGCTCGCGCGCCGTGCGCCCGCGCTGCGCCGTGCGGTCGCGCGCATCCCCGCGCAGGCAATTTGGCCGTTCCCGCGCTCCGTCGTGAGCGGCAACGGCATCGTCCTCACGTGCCGCGACTGGCCGCCGACGCCGGTGGCCGCGGCGCGCGTGCCGAAGCGGCTGCCTGCGATCCCGGTCCTGCTCCTGAACGGCGACCGCGACCTCTCGACGCCGCTGGCATGGGCGCAGCGCGAGGCGCGGGTCGCGCCGCAGGGGCGCCTCGTCGTCGTGCCCGGCTCCGGGCACTCGGTGCAGCTGCGGTCGGCGAACGTCGCCGCGCGCGCCGCGGTCGCGCAGTTCCTGCGCTAGGCCGCGCGGACCGGGTTCCGCAGCTCGCCGACGCGCTCGATCTCGACCACGATCTCGTCGCCGTCCTTCAGATAGATCGGCGGGTCGCGGAACGTGCCGACGCCCGCCGGCGTCCCGGTGGCGATGAGGTCGCCAGGCTCGAGCGTGATCGCCTCGCTGATGAACGCGATCAGCTCCGGCACCGAGAAGATGAGTTGCGAGGTCGACGAGTCCTGCATGACCTCACCGTTCAGGAGCGCGCGGATCTTCAGGTTGCCCGGGTCGCCGACCTCGGATGCGGGCACGAGGCGCGGTCCGACCGGGCAGAACGTGTCGAGCGACTTCGCCCGCGTGAACTGCTTGTCGGAGTACTGCAGGTCGCGCGCCGAGACGTCGTTGACGCAGATGTAGCCCGCGACGACGTCGAGCGCGCTGCCGGCCGGCACCGCCTTCGCGCCCTCGCCGATCACGACGCCGAGCTCGGCCTCGTAGTCGACCTTGTCGCTGATCGGCGGCAGGACGATCGCGTCGCCGGGGCCGATGAGCGCGGTCTGCCACTTCGCGAACAGCATCGGACGCTCGGGCGGTGTGACGTTCTGCTCGCTCGCGTGATCCTTGTAGTTCAGACCGACCGCGATGATCTTGCCGGGGCGATCGATGGGCGCGGGCACCGGCGTTTCTTACCAGGTCCGGGCATAGTCGCCCGATGCGCGCGGCACTTGCGATTCGACCCGTCGTCGCGGTCGTCGTCGCGAAGACGGCGCTCAACCTCGCGTTCGCCGGCCGCTACGGCTGGCAACGCGACGAGCTCTACTACTACGTCGCCGGCAAGCACGTGCAGGCGGGCTACGTCGAGTTCCCGCCGGTCACCGGCCTGCTGGCCGCCCTCGCGCGCCTGCTCTTCGGCGGCTCGCTCGTCGGCTTCCGGCTGTTCGCGATCCTCGCGGGGGCAGGGACGGTCATGGTCGCGGCGCTCGTCGCGCGCGAGCTCGGCGGCGACGGCCGCGTGCAGACGATCGCGGCCGCGCTCGTCGCGTTCTCGCCGATCCTCCTCGCGACGAACGGCCTCTTCCAACCCGTCTCGTTCGACCAGCTCGCGACCATGGTCGTGTTGTGGCTGACGGTTCGGATTGTTAAGCAACCTCGTCCCGGACGAGGTTCGTTAACAGAGTGGGCGGCACTCGGGGTCGCCGCCGGCATCGGGCTCGAGACGAAGTACACGCTCGCCGTCGTGCTCGTCGCGCTGCTGGCCAGCGTCGCGGTGTGGCGGCGCGACCTGCTGCGCGAGCGCGGGCTCGGGCTCGCCGTTGCGATCGCCGCGGTGCTGACGCTTCCGAACCTCGTCTGGCAGGCGCGGCACGACTGGATCAGCGTGCAGTGGTTCGTCGATCCGCCCGTCAGCGCGACCGACGAGTCGAGACCCGAGTACGTGCTGAACATCCTCCTCCTGAGCGGGCTCGCGACCGTGCCCGTGTGGATCGCCGGGATCCGCCGGCTCGTGCGCGACCGGGCGCTGCGGCCGCTCGGCTGGACGATCGTCGCCGTCCTCGTCGCGTACCTCGTGCTCGGCGGCAAGTCGTACTACGCGCTGCCGGTCGTCCTGTTCGCGCTCGCAGCCGGCGCGCAGCCGCTCGCGGAGTGGGCGTCGCCGCGCGGGCTGCGCGTGTTCTTCGCGGCCTACGCCCTCTTCCTGCTCGTCCTCCTGCCGGTCGGCGTGCCGGTGCTCCCGGAGAAGACGGCGATCGATCTCGGGCTGATGGACGCGCGGTCCGACTACGCCGACGAGCTCGGCTGGCCCGAGCTCGCGCGCAACGTCGAGCGCCACGCGCGCGGCGCGGACGTCGTGCTCGCCGCGAACTACGGCGAGGCCGGGGCGCTCGAGCTCTACGGTCGCGGGCTGCCGCCCGTCGCGAGCGGGCACGTGACGTTCCGCTACTGGCGGCCCGACGTCGCCGGGCGCCGCGCGGTCCTCGTGGGGTTCGACGAGGGCGACGTGCCGTGCCGCAACTATCGCGTCGTCGCGCGGATCGCGATGCCGGTCGACAACGAGGAGCGCGGCGGCGCGATCGCGCGCTGCACGCTCGACCGGCCGCTCGCCGAGCTCTGGCCGGGCGTCGTCGCCCTCTACGACTGACGCAGGAACGCCTCGATGCCGTCCGCGAGCGCGACAGCCTCGCGCTGCCGGTACGACGCACCGCGGATGCGCCCGGCGTCCCACGCGTTGCGCATGTTCGCCGTCTCGACGAACACCTTCGGCACGTCAGAGAGGTTGAGGCCGCCGAGGTCGGAGCGGACGTCGAGCGCGTCGCGGCCGGCGTAGGTCGAGTACGGCTCGCCCGTACCCCGGCGGAACGCGCCGCGCACGGCGAGCGCAAGACGGTGCGACGCGACCGCGATGTCGTCCGTGAGCCCGCGGATCGAGGGCGGGTAGATGACGTGGAAGCCGCGGCCGCCGGCCGGCCCGCCGTCGGCGTGGATCGAGATCGCAGCGTCGGCGCGCGCCGCGTTGCCGATCGCGGCCCGGCGCGTGATGCACGGCCCCCACCCCGCGTTGCCGTTCCGCGTCAGCACGACGCGCGCGCCGCGTCCGCGCAGCACGCGCGCGAGCCGCATGGACACGTCGTACGTGTACGCCGCCTCCGGATAGCCGTCGTTCGTGGAGGCGCCGACCGTGTCGCACGCCTTCCGCAGCGTGCCGGCGTCCACGAGCCGCGCGATCTCCCGCGCGTGCGCCCCATTTCCGCCGTTGTGGCCGGGGTCGACGGCGACCGTCTTCCCCGCGAGCGGCAGGGCGAGGGCGGCGAGGGCGACGGCGGCGAGCACCCCCGTGTCATACCGGAGCCTTGCGCCCGGCGCCCCGAACCGCGACCCTCGAGGCATGAGCACAGCCGCCGTCGCCCACCCGGACCGCGAGCGCGGCCACCCGGTCGCGCTCGTCCTGGTCGCGATGCTGGTGCCGCCGCTCGTGCTGATCGTGTTCCTCTCGCGGCCCAGCGTGGACCACACGTGGGAGAACCACCCGGCGCACTTCTGGCTCGTGCTCGCCGCGGCGGCCGCGAGCGTCGCGCTCGGCTACGCCGTGTCGTCGGCCGCCCGGCGGCGCCGCGACGCGCGCCTCTTCCTCGCGTCGCTGACGTTCATCACCGCCGCCGCGTTCCTCGGCCTGCACGCGCTCGCCACGCCGGGCGTGTTGCTCGAGAAGAACGCGGGCTTCGAGCTCGCGACGCCGTTCGGGCTGGCGCTCGCCGGCCTTTTCGCGGCCGCGTCGGCGTGGGAGTACGGCCCGGCCGCGTCGGCGCGGATCATGCGGCATGCGCGCGCGATCCTCGTTGCGCTCGCGCTGGTCGTCGCGGGGTGGGCGGCCGTCTCGCTCGCCGAGGTGCGCCCGCTCGCCCGCCCGCTCGACGCGGAGGAACTCGACGGCTGGCAGGTGTCGCTCGGGATCGTCGGCGTCGTCCTCTACGCCGTCGCGGCGTTCGGCTACACGCGCCTCTACCTACGCCGGCGCGCGGGCGTGCTGCTCGCGGTCGCAGCCGCGTTCGCGCTGCTCGCCGAGGCGATGCTCGTGATCGTCTGGGCGCGCAACTGGGAGCTCTCGTGGTGGGAGTGGCACCTGCTCATGCTCACGGCGTTCGCCGCGATCGCGCTGTCCGCGCGGCACGAGTGGCACGAGGAGCGCTTCAGCGCGCTCTACCTCGACCAGACGCTCGCCGGCGCGCGCGACGTCAGCATCCTCTTCGCCGACCTGGAGCGCTACACGAGCTTCGCCGAGCAGCGGCAGCCCGCCGAGGTCGCGGACATGCTGCGCACGTACTTCGACCGGCTCGTGCCGCTGCTCGAGGACTCGGGCGGCGAGGTGCACCAGGTGATCGGCGACGAGCTGATGGTGATCTTCAACAAGCAGGGCGACCGGCCGGAGCACGTCGTCGACGCCGCGCGCGCCGGGCTCCTGCTGCAGGACGCCGCCGGCGAGATCTCGACGGCGCACCCCGACTGGCCGCGGTTCCGCGTCGGCGTGAACAGCGGCGAGGTGCTCGCGGGCGTCGTCGGCGCGCGCGGCCACCGCAAGCACGGCGTGATCGGCGACACGGTCAACCTCGCCGCGCGGCTGCAGGGCGAGGCCCACGCCGGCGACGTCGTCGTCGGCAGCGAGACGGCGCGGCGCCTCCCGCCGGGCACGATGCTCGAACGTCTCCCCGAGCTGCAGCTGAAGGGGAAGCGGGAGCCGGTCGAGGCCTACCGGCTGCGCGCGCTGCCGACCTGAGCCTCGGCATCGGTCGCCCACGCCGACAACAGGCCGCGGTAGTGCGCGACGAAGTGCTCGTGCTCGTGGGCGGGGAACGTCGACACGACGGTCTGCACGAGCAGGTCGTCGAATTCCGTCGACGTGAACCACTCGTGCGCGACGTCGTCGAGGTGCGACAGGCTGCGCGCGCAGAAGTCCTCGTACGCCTCGGTCTGCAAGTACTCGTCGGTCATGCGGCGGTACTCGTCGAGCTTCTCCTCGTAGGTCAGGTCGTCGCGGTCGCCGACGGCGAAGTACGGGCGGTAGTCCTGCCCGACCGCCATCTCGCGGCCCGTCACCGCGCAGAACGCGCACCACTTCACGAGCGTCGTGATCGCCCACGGGAAGTAGTAGTGGAGCGACGTGAGCGCGACGTCCGGCGACGCGTTCGCGTAGTCGATCGGGTACGCGACGCCGTCCTTCACGATCGTCTCGCACGAGTTGAACTCCCAGCGGAAGAAGGCGTTGATGAGCCGCGAGATCGTGACGATCTCGTTGCCGAGCTCGGGCGTGAGGAAGTCGTGCCGCACCTGGTAGCGGTCGTACATCGGCCGTGACGGGTCGAACCACATCGACATCGTCTCGGCGCCGATCGACAGCGAGCGCACGAACACGTCGAAGTCCTCGAGCGCGTGCTGGATGTGCATCAGCCGCTCACCCGACTCGTCGTAGCGCGCGTACAGCTCGTCCTCGTCCGCGACGCGCGATACACCCACCCATTGCCCGCCGTCGAACGGCTTCATGAACAGGGGGTAGCCGACCTTCGCGCCGAGCTCACCGAGGTCGAACTGCGCGTTGTACCGCTCGGCCGTGACCTGAAAGCGCTCGCCCGCCGGCGGCACCTTGTGCGGGATCAGCCACGTGTGGGGCACGCGGACGCCGCAGCGGATCATCGCGCAGTACGCCGAGTGCTTCTCCATCGCCTGGAACGTGAACGGGTTGTTGAGGAGGTACACGTCGTCCATCAGCGACACCTTCTTGAGCCAAGCGCGCGGCAGGTCGTACCACCACGCGAGCCGGTCGATGACGAGCGAGTACGCCGGCTTGTGGCGCAGGTCGAACGGCTCGTTGACGATCCGCTCGGTGCGCAGCGTGTGACCCTCGACCGGCCCGAGGCGCGAGACCAGCGCCTCGAATGCGGCCGGCCAGTCCTCCTCCGTGCCGATGAGAAGTCCGATCAGGGGTTCAGACAAACCGAGAGAGATGATGCGCGATTTGACGCCGCCAAGACGGCCAGTCGTGAGGCACGTCCCACCCCCACAGATCGACCTCGTGCCTGATCCCTTTCTCGCCGAGCAGCGATCCGAAACGCCGCGTCGAGTCGAGCGCGCCGGTCGTGTCCTCCCACTGGCCCTGGCCGCACACGAGGACGAGGTTGACCCGCGACCGGAGCCACTCGAGGTGGTCGCCGTGCAGATGCTGCACGTAGTCCATCGGGTTGTTGAAGTACACGCTGTCGCCGCGGTGGCCGCCGCCCGTTACGGTCACGTCGTAGACGCCGCTCATGCAGATCGCGAGCGGGAACAGTTCGGCGCGCTTGAGGCTGAAGTTGGCGGCGTGGTAGGCGCCGAAGCTGCAGCCGGTGAGCGCGATCTCGTGCGTCTTCGCGTCGTCCTGCACGAACGGGACGACGCGCTCGGTCAACCACCACTCGTAGAAGCCGTGCCGGCGCGCGGCCTCCTCCAGCTCGACGCCGCTCTTCCAGCTCTGCGTGTCGAACGACGAGACGCAGTAGAGCTTCAGCCGCCCCTCCGCGAAGAGCGACCCGAGCGCGTCGGTCATGCCGTTCGACTCCCAGTCCCACGGGGCGCCCTGCTCGGACGGGAACGCGATCACCGGCCGCCCCCAGCTGCCGTAGCAGACCACCTGCCCGCCCTCGAGCTCGACGACGCGGTCGGCCACTACGCAACCGAGGCGATCAGCGTCGCGAGGTGCGGGTCGAGCGCGTCGCGCCAGCACGTCCACGTGTGCGAGTCGCGCACGCGGCCGAGCCAGACGGTGTGCCCCTGCCGGTCGAGCGCCTCGGCGACCGCCTCGTTGTTCGCGAGGTTCTCCTCGGCCGTGCCGCACGTGATCGCGACCGGGACGGGACGCACCTCGCCCTCGCCGCGCAGCACCGTGCCGACGAAGCGCGTGATGCGCCGGTAGCGGCCGAAGCCGGACTCCTGCTTGTCCCACCGTTGCCGGAAGAAGCTGCCCGACTGGAGGAGGAGGCCGTCGAAGGCCTTCGGGTGGCGGCGGTGCGCGTGCAGCATCGCGAGCGCCCCGAGACTCGCCCCCATTCCGATCCGCAGCCCGTGCGGGATACGGCGCGAGATCTCCGGCAGCAGCTCGCGTACGAGTGCGGCCGAGTAGAGCGCGGATGCGGAGTACGTCTCGTCGCGGTCGACGGGCTGGATGAGCGCGGCACGCATCGGCGGGAGGCGCTCTTCCCAGCTCATCGCGTCGAGGAACCGGGTCAGCGCAGAGAACTCGGCGTACTCCGGGCCGTCGTGCGCGACGAGGAGCGGCGCGTCGGGCGCAGGCGGGTCGGCGGTCGCGTAGAGCAGCACGCGGACGCGCGCGACGAGGCGGCGGCAGCGGATCTCGATCTCCTCGACCGGCCCGGCGTCGGCCTCGGTCGCGAGCCACGCGGGCGGTTCGTACTCGGGCCACTCGACGACGGACTTGTCGCCCCACGGCCCGCGCGCGCGCAACGGGTTCGCGGGGTCGAGTGCGAACCGGCCGTCGATCAGCAGCTGGTACTCCATGCGGTCCGCTTCCGGCCGTGGGAAGCGCAGGTGCCATGCGTTGCCGTCGCGGTCGAACGCGGGCCCCAGGCGAGGGCGCCGCACGTCCTGCACGAGCGACACCGACTCGAACCTCGCGTCCGGGTCGGGGACGGTGAACTCGACCGCGTCCGGCAGGACGCGTGGGCCGGCCGCGGTCGTCGCCATCAGCGACGCTTCTTCCGCTGCGCGCGCGCACGAATCTTGTACGTGCGCAGCTCCTCCTTCCGCGCCAGGATGTTCCGACGCCGCTCGAGCGCCGCGAGCTCGCGCTGCAGCTTCACGTAGCTGTCCCAGCGCTCGCGCGAGAGCGTGCCCTCGTCAAGCGCCGCGCGGACGGCGCAGCCGGGCTCGCGGTCGTGCGCGCAGTCGTTGAAGCGGCACCGCGCGGCGATCTCCTCGACGTCGCCGAAGGTCTGCTCGAGGTCGGCGTCCCAGAGCTGCAGCTCGCGCATGCCCGGGGTGTCGAGGACGATGCCGCCCGCCGGGAGCACGATCAGCTGCCGGTGGGACGTCGTGTGGCGGCCGCGGTGGTCGTCCTCGCGCACCTCGCGCGTCTCGAGCAGCTCCTCGCCGGCAAGCGCGTTCACGACGGTGGACTTCCCGACGCCGGACGAGCCGAGCAGCACGGCGGTCCGGTTCCCTTCGAAGTAGGGGCGCAGGTCGTCGAGGTGCTCGCCGGTGAGCGCCGACAGCGCGACGACCGGCGCGGCGCCGAGCGTGACGGACTCGACCTCGTCGACCCACGGCTCGACGTCTTCGACGAGGTCGGTCTTCGTCAGGACGACGACGGGCTGCGCGCCGCTCTCCCACGCCATCGCGAGGTACCGCTCGAGGCGGCGTACGTTGAAGTCGTGCGGCAGCGCCTGCACGAGAAACGCGACGTCGACGTTCGCCGCGAGCACCTGCTCGCGCGTCGCCTGCCAGACCTCCTTGCGCGAGAGCTCGGTGCGGCGCGGCAGCACCGCCTCGACGAACCCGCGCTCGCGGTCGACGGCGACCCAGTCCCCGACGGCCGGCAGCGCCTCGGCCTTGACGAGGCCCATGGACGCAGGCGCGCGCCACTCCCCGTCCTCGCCGAGGAGGTCGTAGGCGCCCCGGTGCTGAACCGCGACGCGGGCGGGCGCGAGCCCTTCGGCGCGGTAAGGCTCGAACGCGGCTTCCCAGCCGTCGTCCCAGCCGAGTGGATGGAGAAGCGACTCCGTAACCGGAAGTGTCAACGAAAGCTCCTTTGCAATACGTGAACGAAGACGGGCCGCGGCCCGTCACGCATCGCTAGAGGCGGGAGCGGGCGGCGGCGGTGCAAACGGCTGTCGGCTGGGATCTCTTCATCGGTGCACCACCTCCTCGGATTCGTCGCCGACCCATTGTGGGGACGAAAGGGGCATTGCGCAAGTCGTGCGCCATCGCTACCTTGCCGCCTGCGGCATTCGAAAGGCGGTTTTCACGATGACAACGACGATCCGGATCTCCTTCGCCCTCGCGGCGATGGCGCTCGTGCTCGCCGGCTGCGGAGGCGGTGGCAGCAACGACGCAGCCAGCCGCGACATCCCCAACGGCGGAGGCGGCGTCAACGGCATCTCCGTCGGCAATTGCCTGAACCTCGAGGACTTCCTGGTCCAGCCGAGCCAGACCACGGTCGACGGCCAGTCCCCCGCAGGCGTCAGCTTCTCGCTGCGGTTCTATCCCACCAACAACCTGGCGGCGACTGCGTTCAAGAAGAAGGACCCCAAGACCACTGCCAAGGTCGAGAACGCGGTCATCGACTTCAAGGGCAACCCGTCCCCGTATGCCGGGGCGCCGCCCGCGAAGATCTCGCAGACCGAGCTCACGGTCATCAAGCAGTGCATCGACCAGAACAAAGAAGAGTCCTAGGTCTTTGCGGCGCGTAATTACGCGCGTCATTCTTCGGAAAAAATCGGCGGGCGAGCCGGGCGGTGTCCGGCCCGCCGTCGCTACACTCCGCAGGCCCGCGGCGCGGTGAGATTCCGAACCGGGTCAGATCCGGGAGGAAGCAGCCCTAAGGATCCCTCACCGGTGCCGCGGCTTTCTCCATCGCGCTGACAGGGGACTGCGCCGCGATCCGCGCGACGCACGCACGAGATCGCCCGAGCGAAGTCGCGCGGCCCGCGGCTACTATCGAACCCTCCCGGGCGCATAGCTCAGCGGGAGAGCGCTCGCTTCACACGCGAGAGGTCCCTGGTTCGATCCCAGGTGCGCCCACTTCCTCGTCCAGCCCCTAACGCCCATAGCGACCGCGTAGCCGCGCGAGGATCACCCTCGCCCTGCCTTCCGTTTCTTTTTCTCGGGTCGTACGCTGGTCCGGGGCGAGGGTCGGAGGAGCTTTCGCCGCAGCAGCTTCCCGGCCCCTGGCCTGCAACCCGCCGCCGGCTAATCGAGACGCAAGACGTCAGGATCGTCGGCCTGGAATTGCGCCGCGTGGTCGGGGCAGTAGTGAAGCACGACGAGGCCGTTGTCGGAGGTCCCAGGGTGGGTGACGACTCCGACCCATCCGGATTCTTCGGAGGGACGAACTCGGCGGCAGTCTTCGCACCGCATCGCGCTGTCTCCTTTCGGGCGCAGTCGGTACGTCGTTGCGTGCCCGCTGGGCGACGGCGCAACCCTCCGCGCGGCGGTTCGGCGCTTCAGCGGGCGCGGGCGGCATCGCGGCGGCAGTCGTTGCCGCTTCTCGTCTGCGCGTTCACCCAGTCGCGGCGAGCTCCCGCTGCGCGCGCCTGATCAGCGCCTCCAGGCTCTGCGTGTGATCCTCCTCGCCCTCGCCCGTCGGCTCGCCGTGGGCCAGGTCGAGCTCCGTGTGGATCGTGCCGACCTGCAGGCCGAAGAAGTCGAGCGCGGTGAAGAAGACCGGGCTCTCGGTCTGCAGCAGGTGGTAGACCTGGTCGAACTCGTCGGCCGTCATGTACACGGTCGTCTCGGATCCGTTGAACTGGAGCCAGTTCACGGGGCGCGTCTCCGGGAAGCCGAGAAAGGCCGTGCCGCCCGACTCGAGGCTGAGCCTGATCGACTTCACGTACGAGAGGAAGTTGTTCTGGCCGACGTGGACCTCGTACCGCTCGACCTTGTCTGCGATCGCGATGGGTGCCTCCTTGGTGCTTTATGCGCAAGACGGCCGGACGCGCGGCGGTCTTCCGTCAGTCGACGATCTCGATGCCGAGCGCGGTCGCGAAGAGCGGGGCGTGCTCGAGGACGTCGTCCCACGGCATGCGGGCGCGGCGCAAGCTCTCGACGCCGCGGAGGCCGGCGAGCTTGCACCCGCGCAGCTCGACGCGGTCGACCGTCACCTTCTCGAAGGCGGCCTCCGTCAGCTCGCAACGCTCGAAGAGGACGTCCTTCAGCGACGCCTCCGAGAAGTCGCACTCGGCCATGCGGCAGTCGCGGAAGACGACGCGCTCGAGCTTCGCGAACCGCAGGTTCACGAGGTCGAGGCGGCAGTCCGCGAACGTGACGTCGCTCAGCCGCGCCTCCGCGAGGTCGGAGCCGGTGAGCCGGCAGGTGCGCAGCTCTGCGCGTCGCGCGTCGAGGCCGCGCACCGGTCGGCCGTTCGCCCAGTCGGCGCCGTCGATCGTGACGTCGACGAGCTCGCCGAGCTCGGTCGGCGGCGGCGGCGGCGGCGGCGCGTCGTCGTCGGGGTCCGGCGGGTAGGGCTCGAGCGGCGGCTTCGACACCGCCGTACGGCTATCAGACGGGCGCCGAGGTTCGCGCGAGTGCGTCCGCGAGCCGGTCGACTGTGTCCTTCCAGCCCTCGCAGACGCCCAGCGACCACCACTCCTCCGCGCGCTCGGTCGGCAGGCTCGCGGGCAGCTCGACGCGCACGGTCATCGCCGTCCCGCTGCCGCTCGGCGGCGAGCGTCACGGTCACGAGCGGGCTGTCGTCGAGGCGCTCGGGGTCGAGCTCCGGCCAGCCGTCCCTCGCGCCCCACGAGAACACGAGCTTCTCGTCCGGCACGATCTCGTGGTAGAGCCCGCCGGTCGTGTACGAGGTCTTCTCGCTGATCACCATCTGCTGCCGCCACACGCCGCCGACGCGCAGGTCGAGCTCGATCGGCTCCGGCGGCACCGGGTTGTTGTCGTTGTAGAACCACCCGAGCTGATCGGGGTCGGTCCACGCCCTGAACACATCAGCGGGCGGTGCGTCGAGCGTCCACGTCAGGGTGAACTCGCGTTGCGCGTCCTTCATGGGGTCTCCTGTCTCCGTTCGTTTGCCAGTTGCTGGTCGAGGCGCGCGAAGCGCTGCTCGAAGAAGTCGCGGTACGGCGCCATCCACGCGTCGGCCGCCTCGAGCGGCGCGACGTCCAGGCGGCACGGGCGCCACTGCGCGGACTTCCCTTTCACGACGAGGCCCGCGCGCTCGAGCACCTTCAGGTGGCGCGAGACCGACGGCAGGCTCATCGCGTGCGGCTCGGCGAGCTCGTTCACCGTCGCCTCGCCCTCCGCGAGGCGGCTCAGGATCGCCCGCCGAGTCGGGTCGGCGAGGGCGGCGAACGTCATGCTCAGCGGGTCGCTCTTCATTTAGCCTCTCGACTAATTAGCAGAAAGGCTAAATAGAAGTCAAGCCCGCCTGCGCGCCGGCCAGATCCCCTGCTTGCCCGGTGACAGGATCCCGTTCGGGTCGACCGCGTCCTTGATCGTCTCCGTGAAGCGACGATAGGCGTGGTCGTTGAAGCTGTACTGCTCGGCCGCGAGGTCCATGAAGTCGAGGTGCGCGCGGTACTCGCCGTACCCCTGCTGCGCCGCGTCGCGCACGAGCAGCTTCGCCGTGTCGTACGCGCGCTTCGTCTGGGCCTCGTCCTTCGTGTCGAAGATGACCAGGACGATGTTGCAGAAGCTGCGCGCGTTCGTCGGGATCAGCACGGCGGCGTAGTCGAGCTTCGCCTTCTGCTCGACGATGCCGCGGAGCAGGTCGCGCACGGCGAGCGCGTCCGTGCCGGTGAGGCGCGCGACGGGCGAGAAGCCGATGTGGCCTCCCTCCTCGCCGCCGTACCAGCCCGTCATCTGGTTGATGTCGAGGTTCGGCACGCCCGCCTGCACGCGGTCGAACGGATGCTCGAGCGTCGGCATCTCCGCCGGCGTGTACTTCGTGCCCCGCACCTCCGCGTCCGGGATCTGCTCGAACGCCGCCTTCAGCTTGCGGTAGCGGAGGTCGACGACGTCCTCGTCGCCGTAGAGCGCGAAGCGCATGAACCACCGGCCCGTGTCGAGCTCGCGCGCCATCGTGTCGATCACGTCGTCGGGGATCGGGTCGTCGCCGTCGTACCACGGCGCGCGGGACGAGATGACGGACGCATGCGCGATCGTGTTCCAGATCTGCGGCACGTTCTCGATCGTGCGGTCGAGCATGAGGCGCCGCAGTGTGTCGACGAGCGGGCCGAGGTCGTCTTCGCGCCACACGCGCAGCTGCAGCGGCATGTAGCACTCGGGCTCGGGCATGAGCCACACGCCCATCTTCGTCACGATGCCGTAGTTCGACTGCATGAAGAGCTGGTCGAGCGTCGGGCCGAGGCCGCGCTTGTACACGTGCCACGAGCGGTTGCCCGGCATCGCGCCCATGCCCGTACGCAGCACCTCGCCGTTCGCGAGCACGACCTCCATGCCGCAGTACGCGCTCATGTCCTGCGCGACCGGGAGGTAGGTGATGCCGTGGTCGAGCGTGTTGCCGATCACGCTGCCCCAGCCGAGGTCCGTGACGGAGACCATCAGCCGGTGGCCGCCGTCGCGCAGCGCGTTGTAGAGGTCGAACCACTGCACGCCCGGCTCGACGACGGCGTACGCGCAGTCGTCGTCGATGTCGAGCACGCGGTTCATCCGCCGCAGGCTCACGACCACCGAGCCGCTCACGCGCGGCGCCGGCCCGCCGTAGCCGTTGTTGCGCCCCTGGCCGTGCGTCCACAGCGGCACCTTGTGCTCGTTCGCGATGCGGACGACGGCCTGCACCTCCTCGACCGTCGTCGGCATGACGACTGCGGAGGCGAGGTAGTCGTCCCACGTCGAGAACGCAAACGGGTCGCGGAACTCGCGCAGCCCGTCGTCGCTCGTGACGACCGAGTCCTCGCCGAGCGCTTCTGCGAATGCATCGAGCGCGCGCGAGAGCTGGTCCTCCGAGACGCCGGGCGGGAGCGGGCGGATGGCGGACTCGTCGAGCTGCGTCACGGCGGCACCTCCGGGTTGGCGGGTGCGCCATCGTGTGCATCTGCACGAGCCTCCGTCAAGCCGCTCCCGCGCGGCGCGACGGCTACGCGGCGACCGGCTGGGGGTCCGGCCGCACGATCACCGTGTCGGCGATCGGGATGATCTCGTCGACCGGCAGGTCGGCCAACTGGGCGTGCTTGCGAATCGCCTCGGGGCTCGACGCCTGGTAGATGCAGACAGTGCCGACGGTGCCGGCGCCCTCCTCGAGGACGTACGAGCGGATCCACCGGATGTCGTCCGGCATATCCTCGTCGCCGACCTTCATCGAGCGGCCGGCTGCGACCTCGAGGTCGCCGGCCGACTTCCAGCCGCTGCGGCGGAGAATCGCGTACAGGTTCATCGGGTTCCTCCTGTGTCGGGGTCATTCGGTGCGCTTCCACCGTACGGGGGAAGCGCGGGACCCACATCGGAAAGACCGCCTATCTTTCCGCAATCCCGAGCCGCGCCGCCTCGGCGGCGGCCTGTCCGCGCGTCCCGACGGAGAGCTTGCGCAGGATCGCCGAGACGTGGTGCTCGACGGTGCGCGTCGAGAGGAAGAGCCGCTCGGCGATCTCGCGGTTCTGCAGGCCCTCCGCCATCAGCTCGAGCACGTCGAGCTCGCGGGTCGTGAGCCCACGCGGGTTGCCGCGCGTCGAGGCGCGCGGGCCGAACCGGAGGTCGCGGACACCGTGGCGCCGCAGCATCCGCGCCACGCGCGCGGCCGTGCGCGTCGCCTCGAGCTGCCGCAGCGCCTCGAAGCTCGCACGCAGCGGCTCCTCGCGGTCCGACGATGCGAGCGCGAGCGCCGCGTCGTAGGGGCAGCCGAGGTCCGTCCAGCGAGCCGCGGCAGCCTCCCAGTCGCCCGCGAGCTCGAGCGCGTACGGCTCGGCGACCGCCCCCGGCGGGAGGTCGTCGACGATCCCCGCGCGCCCGCGCCACACCCCGACCTCGCCCGCGTACCAGAGGTCGTCGTGCTCGAGCGCGAGCCGCAGCGCGAGCTCCGTCTCCTCGCCGATCGCGTCGAGGTCGCCGGCGTGCCAGTGCGCCTCGGCCCGCGCGGCGGCAACCGTCGCGATCCGCTGCAGCTCCTCGGTGCCGCGCGCGAGCCGCAGCCCCTCGTCGAGCGGCTCCCACACCTCCGGGTCGCCGCGCCGTGCGCGCAGGCAGCCGAGCACGGCGAGCGGCGTGATCCGGCTCGCCACCGAGGCGCGCGGGTTGCCGAGCACGTGCGCGGCGACCTCGGCCGCCTCGTCCCAGCGGCCCTGGTCGAGGTGGGAGCGCGCGTGCCAACCGCTCATGTAGAGGAGCCACGAGTCGAGGTCGTGCTCGCGGCAGTACGCGATGCCGGCTTCGTGCGCCGCGTCGGCCGAGGCGTAGTCGCGCAGCGTCACCGCCGCCGACCCGAGGTTCGTGTACGCGCGCGCGGCATGCTCCTCGAGGCCGGCGTCGAGCGCGAGCGCGAGGCTGCGCTCGATCAAAGTGCGTCCCTCATCGTCGCCGTGCTGGTACTGCGCGGTGCCGAGGTTGTTGAGCGCATGCGCGAGGATCTCCGTCTCGCCGAGCTGCTCCGCGAGCGCGATCGCCTTCCGGCCCCAGGTGACGGCGCGCTCGGTGTCGCCGCCGAGCATGCCGAGCTGCGCGTTGTTGCTGTAGGCCATCGCGAGCTCGCGGCCGGGCGTCAGCGGCTCGAGCAGCTCGAGCGCCTCGCGCGCCTCGCGCTCGGCAGCCGCGTTGTCGCCGCGGAACCAGCTGAGCCGCGAGAGCCACCGGTGCGCGTCGCCCTCGCGCAGCTTGTCGCCGCGCGCGCGGTGCTCCTCGAGCGCGCGCGTGCGCGCCTCGATCGCCTCGGGGATCTGGTCCGTGAGGTAGCACTCGTACGCGCGACGCTCATAGAGCT